>CBRAFL010000008.1:0-33638 GCA_967755055.1 uncultured bacterium | reverse complement strand
GTGGAAATTCGGCGGCACTGCGATCTCCGGCGCCACCAACACGAGCTACACCATCACCAGCGCGCAGACGGCCAACGCCGGCAGCTATACGGTCACGGTTACAAACTCCGTTGGTTCCGTCACGAGCAACACCGCCACGCTCACGGTCACCACGAGCAGCGGTTCGAACACGAAATATAATCTCACCGGTTTCGCCACCGCCGGTACCGGTTGCACGGGCGGCGGTATCGTCGCCGTCGGCAACGCCGCTTACGCGCAGGTCACCACACCGCTCGAACTCGCCAACGCTGTCATCTCCTTCAACAAGGGTACTGGCATCAAGGTCATCGAGATCATGAACAACCTCGACCTCGGTTGGAATGAAATCGGCGCAGACGTCAAAGCTCTGACGAGCACCCCCTTCACCGCCCACGCCACGGCGCTGCTGCATCCGCGGCTGATCACGACCGGCGTGAGCAAGATGGATATCAAGGGCAGCGCCGGCGGCCTCACGATTTTCTCGGCCAACGGCGCCACCATCAAGCACTGCACCTTCAACATCAAAGGCACCAAAAACATTATCATCCGCAATCTGAAGTTCGACGAGATGTGGGAGTGGGATGAATCCACGAAAGGCGACTACGACAAGAATGACTGGGATTTCATCGACCTCAGCAACGGCAGCGCCGCCACCAACGTCTGGATCGATCACTGCACGTTCACCAAGACTTACGACGGAATCGTCGATCTCAAGGCCGGCACGCAATACGTCACGCTTTCGTGGTGCCGCTACATCGGCGATGACGGCGCGACGAATTCCAATAGCTTCGTTCGCCAGCAAATCGCCGCGCTCGAAGCGAACAAGTCGTCCTATGCGTTCTACAATTTCCTTCGCACAAATGGATTCAGCGCGGAGGACATTATCACGATTCAGCAGGGTCACGACAAAACCCACCTGATGGGCTCGAACTCCCTCGACTCCGGCAACGCCACGCTCTCCGCCACATTCCATCACCAATGGTTCAATAATATGTGGGACCGCTGCGTGCCGCGTCTCCGCGCCGGCAATGTGCATAATTACAATATCTACGTCGACGACTCCGGGGTCCTCGCCGCGCAGCGCCTGCGCAACACTCGCGCCGCCGCGATGAGCACCGCCAACCAAAACACGCTCAACAACACCTACAGCTTCAACCCGCCAATCAACGGCAGCATCTCCACCGAGGGCGGTGCGCTCCTCGTCGAAAAATCCATCTACAGCGACTGTCTCTGGCCGCTGCGTAACAACCAGACCGACGTCACCGATCCGACCTACACCGGAAAAATCAAGGCGACGGACTCGATCTACGTCTTCCACAACACCGACGGCAGCGTCGTCAACGTTCGCGGCGACAGCACCGATTCCGGTAATCCAATGGGACCGTTTCAAGCGCCGATCATCGCGTTTTCGTGGAACGGCTTCACCGCGCTGCCCTACACCTACACGCCGGAGGATCCAAGCGTCCTCCAATCCAGCGTGACCTCCGGTGCCGGCGCCGGCGTGCTCACGTGGACGAAGGACAACTGGCTTAAGGTATCCTATTAACCGATTCGGTCCTCACTAAATTCAAAAAAACGCGGAGACCCGAGTCCAGCCACTCGGGTCTCCGCCATCATCGTTGCAGTTGATGTCCTCCTCGGAAAAACAAACGCGAGCACCGCAAGCGCGATGGCCGATTCCTGCCATCGTGTTCGCGGCCGTCGCTATCGCAGCGACGACGATCGTGCTGCTGTCGGCTCGCACTCCAGCGCCATCGAACCTGTCCGAACACCAGCGCCCCCTGGCCACCGCTTTCGTTTCTCGTCACCCATTTCTCGATACGCCCGCCGCGTCACCTTCGATCGAAACACTGGCCGCCAAAGACCCAGAAACCGCCATCGCCTTCACGCGGCAGCGCACCCGCGACGATGCGCCCAACGCTCGCGCCCATGACTACGTTCTTATTTCCGCTCTCCAACGAGTCGGCGAGTTTGACCGCGCCGCCGACTACGCGATCACCGACACAAGTGCGTTTCGTCGCGATCTGCTCATCGCATCGTATCACGAATGGGGTCGGCGGCAGCCAGACCTCGCCGTCTCATCCGCGCTCCGTGTGATCGATGCGGCGACGCGCCAAGTCGTCCTTGAATCAGCCCTCTCCGGTTGGGCGCAAACGGATCCCGAAGCGCTCGCGGATTTCGCGCTCAACATTCCCGATGGTCCCGAAAAATCCGCCGCCCTCACCAAAGCGATGCGCGCCTGGCTGAATAAAGATCCGTGGAAAGCCGGCGACTGGATCGTGGCTCACGAAAATTCTCAGCCCATCGCCGAGAAAATGTTTCGCGACGACCGCCGCTGAACGCCACACTCCGTCTGAAATGACAACATCCGTCTCGAACAATACCACGAAGCGCTTGCCGATTCCTCCGTTTACCCGCGAGACCGCGATCGAGAAAGTCCGGCTGGCTGAAAACGGCTGGAACACACGTGACCCGGAAAAAGTGGCGCTCGCCTACACCGTCGATAGCTGGTGGCGAAATCGCGCGGAATTCGTCCAGGGCCGGGCCGAGATCGTCGCGTTCCTCACGCGGAAATGGAGGAAGGAGCTGGACTACCGCTTGATCAAGGAGCTGTGGGCATTCGACGAGAGCCGAATCGCGGTACGCTTTGCCTACGAGTGGCACGACGATTCGGGCAATTGGTTTCGTTCTTTTGGAAATGAAAACTGGGAGTTTGATGAAAACGGACTGATGCATCACCGACACGCATGCATCAACGATCTGCCGATCACGGAATCTGAGCGTCGGTATCGCTGGGACGCGTCCCGACCCCGTCCTTTGGATCATCCCGGTCTCAGCGACCTGGGGTTTTGAACCATCAACGACGTAATCGGTTCAGCCTTTTTTCTTCGACTGTTCGAGCGCCTGTTTCAGCGCCGCATTCTCCTGACGAAGGCTGAGCACCTCTTCGGCGAGCACACGTAGCAGCTTCTGCTCGATCGTCGGACCAGCTCCGGGCATTCTGTCCATGCGCGGCTGTCGATCGAGTGCTTCCAGATAACTGCGAATAGCCGCTTGCCGATCGGATGCGTCAGACGACTCCGCTCGCGGAGTGCTTCCATCCTGTGCAAGAGCCGCAACCAACAAGATCATAAATCCAAGGACAGATTTTGTTTTCATCATATAATCAGAAACACGCGACGCGGGATTTTCTTAGATTAAATATTACAACCACAAGAGATGAAGCCCTGGCTCGAGCGATTAGGGCGAGATCGAACCTGATCACCGCTCTCGAGTGGTCACATTTTCGCCTCCGGGTAACAGAAGTGAGACCCGCGCCGTTCGCGGTGATTCGTGCGATATTCGATCGATGAACATTCTGATCGTCTACGCACACCCGGAGCCGCGCTCGCTCAACGGCTCACTGAAAGATTTCACCGCCGCCACACTTAAAGCCGATGGCCACCACGTGGTCGTCTCTGATCTCTACGCGATGGGTTGGAAACCAACCGCCGATCGCGACGATTTCCCCGGCCGCGATCCGGCAAAGCCACTCAGTTATGCCCGTGAATCGGGACACGCATTTGCCAGCGGGACGCAGGCGCCTGACATCTCCGCAGAGCAGCAGAAGCTCCTCTGGTGCGACGCGCTCATTCTGCAATTCCCGCTCTGGTGGTTTTCGATGCCGGCAATCTTGAAGGGATGGTTCGAGCGCGTCTTTGCCTATGGCCTGGCCTATGGGGTCGGAGAACATTCCGAGAGACGTTGGGGCGACCGGTACGGCGAGGGCTCATTCGTCGGAAAACGCGCCATGCTGGTGACGACTGCGGGCGGCTGGGCGGAGCACTACGCTGAGCGCGGCGTCAACGGGTCCATCGAAGATCTGCTTTTTCCAATCAATCACGGCATCCTTTATTATCCGGGCTTCGACGTCATGCCGCCCTTCGTTGCTTATCGCGCAGACAAACTCGATGCCGCGCGATACGATCGGATCACCGCTTCACTGGCGGACCGGCTGCACGGGTTATTCACCGACGATCCAATCCCCTATCGCATGCAGAATGGCGGCGACTACGAAATCCCATCGATGAACCTCCGTCCCGGTTTGGAGCGTCCAGGTCAAACCGGCTTTCGACTTCACACGCGCTCACAGCCACAAACCGACGAGCGATCGATCGACGGAGCGCCGCCAGCCGGCGCAAATCTGTCGGCAACGCCCGTGCACAAGACCTAGCGGAGTTTAAAAAACAGTGTAGCCGGATCGTGTCATTGCGAGAGGGCAAACCAAGTCCGAGCCGCCTGGATGGTGGCGAATCGACAGTGGTAGGGCGAGGTCTCTGACCCGCCTCGGGCAGGTCGGAGACCTTGCCCTACTCCAATACCTGCTTTTCAGCGCTTAACCACGGCACGGCAGCTTGAATGGAAAGGACCATGAGCAGGAGCGCTGTGACGAAGCCACCGGACTACGTCCCAACCTGGAGACACCAGTGTTCCCATGCCCGGTCGGACGCACCGCCCTGGGTACGATAGAAAGTCTTCGCTCGTTCGTTGTCCGGCAGAACGGTCCACTTGAGCCATCCACAACCCTGGCGCCGAGCTTCCGCGCGAACGTGAGCAAAAAGCAACCCACCCACGCGGCGACCGCGATGCTCGGAGCGTATATACAGTTCCTTCAAAACGCGGGTGGGTCTCAGATCGTAAGTGAACGGGATCAGATAGGTCAGCGCGTATCCAACAATCAAGTTCGCATCGGTGGTTGCGACATAGGCGGTGAATTGCGTCGGTTCAGAAAAACCGCATCGCAGCAGCGCGTCTGCGTCGATGGAAAATTTATCCAAGTACCGTTCGAACGCCGCGAGTTCCTTCATCAGCTCCAGCAATGAATAAACATCCGACCGCTCCGCCGCACGAATCTGATAGGCGCACTTCATCCAACAGCAAGGGCAGCGGCTTCGAGGGTAAAACCTTCGTCGATCCAACCGGTGACGCCGCCGATCATGAGCTTGACCGGCCGCCCCAGTCCCGAGAGCCGTACTGCTGCCCGGTGCGCTCCGTTGCAATGTGGTCCGGCGCAATACACGACGAACACGGTGGAGGGCGCCCACTTGGTCATGTACCCGGAAACGATTTTCCGATGTGGAATGTTGATGGCACCGGCAATGTGACCGGCAGCATACGCCTCCGGGCTTCGTGCATCGACCAAGACGAAATCGGGCTGACCGGTCGTCATCGCATGATGCACATCCCAGCAGTCAGTTTCAAAATGGAGGCAGGCCGAGAAATGAGCATTCGCGGCGGCCGACTCAGCGGGTGGAATTTCAGTTACAGTGGAGGGCTTGATTGTCGTATTCATGGTGGAAGTAAAAGTTACGGCGTTAATGTACCTTGCCTTGAACCGGCTGAGTAGTGTCGCATACGACAATGAGCAGTAAGAATGCGCCAAAAGGGTCCCACCTGGTTGCCGCTGTCGCGTACGACGGACTTTGCACGTTTGAATTTGGCTGCGTCGTCGAACTCTTCTCGTTGGATCGGCCGGAACTCGAAGTCGCTTGGTACCGCTTCGGCGTGTGTGCTCTGGAATCCGGTCCTTTGCGCGCCGCCGGAGGCGTGCACGTCACCGCTCCCCACACGTTGAAGCTCCTGGATCGCGCCGATACGATCGTGATCCCCGGATGGCGGGATGCCGACGAAGCACCGCCGCCGGCACTGATCCGCAAGCTGCGTGCCGCCCACGCGCGAGGCGCGCGGCTCTGTTCGATTTGCTCCGGCGTGTTCGTCCTGGCCGCAACGGGCCTGTTGGATGGCCGGGCGGCGACGACGCACTGGCGCTATGCCGAAAAGCTGAGACAGCGTTTCCCAAAAATCGAAGTTCGTCCCAATGCCCTCTATGTTGACGCCGGTCAGCTCATCACCGCGGCCGGCTCGGCCGCCGGACTCGACATGATGCTCCATCTCGTGCGCCGCGATTACGGCGCTCGCGTGGCCAACCTCGTGGCCCAGCGTCTGGTGATCCCCCCTCACCGTGAAGGAGGTCAGGCTCAATATCTGCCGCGTCCATTACCGCGAAACGAAGCAAGCCCGATCGCACCGCTGATGGACTGGATTCGCGCGCATCCACGAGAAACGCATTCGCTCACGGCTTTGGCGCGGCGGGCGGCGATGAGCCCCCGAACGCTCCAACGGCATTTCCGCGACGCCGTGGGTCTCTCTCCCAACAGTTGGCTGCTGCGGGAGCGAGTGGCACTGGCCAAAGAGGCATTGGAGACAACCAATGCGCCATTGTGGAAAGTGTCCGAAAGCGCCGGTTTTGGTTCCGAGGAGTCTTTCCGCCGGCACTTTCGTCGTATCGCTCGAACCACCCCAGCACGTTATCGGCAGGAATTTGGAAAGCTATCGCACCTTCAGGCTCAGGCGCGTCGATCTCTCCAACGAGTTGCTTCATAGTTGCCCTGCTTCGGGCAGCCCTGCGATCGCGATTATGTTCGGCCTGAGCCGTAACGATTCAGTTGAAAGGTATGGCGAGGCGTCCCCGCCGAGCCGTGTTCGAGCGCGGCTCACCCGGAGGGTTCGCCCTACCTATCGATCACCGTTCAATTTGGATTCACCCTCTGGGTGGGCCCTCAATTGCATCGTTACGCCTAAGCACGCGATTCCCGCGCAGAGCTGGTCACATTTTTGTCTTCAAGTCACAGGACTGAGATCCGTCTCGCACGTAACGAAGCGTGCTATCTTCGGGTGTGAAAACACTCATGACAGCATGGCAAGTATCGCAACAGGCCCGCCAGGACCTCAAACTCGTGGAGCGCCCTCGACCCACGCCGCGGGCGGGCGAAATCATCGTCCGGCTAAAAGCGGCTTCGCTCAATTACCGCGATCTGATGGTGATTCGGGGACAATACATGGGCGAGCGCGTCCCGATTGTTCCCGTCGCCGATGGAGTCGGTGAGGTGGTTGAAATTGGCGAAGGCGTGACACGCTTTCACCTGGGCGATCGCGTGACAGGCGCTTATTACCCGGCTTGGATCGAAGGTGAGATCACGCCGCAGAAAGTAACGGATTCCCTCGGCGGCGGTTCGCTCGATGGAGTGCTCGCCGACTATTTCACCTTGCGCGAGGCCGCTGCCGTCGCCGTTCCGGCGCACCTCACTGACATCGAGGCAGCGGCACTCTCCTGCGCGGGGGTGACGGCGTGGAACGCACTCTTCGTGAGCTACGCGCTCGCCCCCGGCGAGACGGTATTGTTACTCGGCACCGGAGGCGTATCACTGTTCGCCCTACAATTTGCAAAACTCGCCGGCGCGCGTGTGATCATCACCTCAAGCGACGAGGCGAAACTCGAACGTGCCCGCAAACTTGGCGCCGATCACACCATCAATTACCGGGAACGCCCTGCTTGGGCGAAAGAAGTTCTGGCTTTGACCGCGAACGGAGGAGTTGACCTGGTGGTGGACACCGTTGCCGGCGCAGCGCTCAATCAATCCGTGGAAAGCGTTCGCGTCGGTGGAACAGTCGCGGTGATCGGAGTGCTGGGCGGGCTCGAGGCACCGGTGTCGACCCTGCAATTCCTGCTGCGGACCGTGCGCATCAAAGGCATTCTGGTCGGATCGCGCGTGATGTTCGACGCGATGAATCGGGCCATCGCCGTTCATAAACTGCGACCGGTCGTCGATCGCGTATTCGCCTTTAACGATACGCCGGCTGCTTATGAGCACTTGGAAGCCGGGAGGCATTTTGGGAAGATTGTGATCGCGCGTTGAGCATTTCTTCCGACATGCCGAGCAAATGCCGCGCTCCCCAATCGCGCAAACCGACCAACAGCGGCCTGAGCGCGCGGGCGGCCTCGGTCGGCGAATACTCCACCTTCGCCGGAACGCCTACGGTCACTGAGCGAAGGATGAGTCCGTTGTGCTCCAGTTCTCGCAGCTGACGCACGAGCATTCGCTGCGAGACGTGCGGGAGCTGCTTGCGCAATTCGTGAAAGCGATGCGGTCGGACGCAGATCCAATAAAGGATGAGTCCCTTCCATCGGCCGCCGATTACGTCAATCGCCGCCTCGATGGGGCAACCTCCCGTCTCGAAGCGATAGCGATGGTCCAGTGAAACGGCAGGAGGAAGAGTCGGCATGGTCGCGCAAGCTGATGCGAATTTATCCGGTCGCAAGTGCAGGTCAGGAGTCGGCAGGTGAAACCGTTACTCCGATACGCCAAGTCTACGCGTTCAATCGTTTCTCGGCACGCTGAGCTCGCTCATCGAAGAGGGAAATCTCGATCCACGTCACGAGGCTTTGCTAATCGTTCAATTGACACTAACACTGAAGGCCCACCTGTGCCGAAATACCCCTCCCGTCCGTTCATCAGTTTTGTTGCCGCGCTCACGGCTGACGAGTTTGCCGCACAAAAGTATTTAATTACCGACGTACGCGAGCGTCTGGAGGATGACGTCGGGCGCTACAACGAGGCGGCATCCAGCATGGTTGTTCGTTCGTTATGAAAACCAAGAAGGACGCAGGAAATTTCCCCATCGTTTGTGTCGGCGGTTCGGCTGGCGGCCTTGACGCATACACCCGCTTACTGGGGAATCTGCCGGCGGACTTGGGCGTTGCTGTGGTCATCGTCAATCACCTGAGAATCGTCGCTACTCAACTTCACGAAATTCTTCCGCAAGTCACCGCGATGCCGGTCGAACTGATCACCGAAAAACTGACTATCCAGCCCAACCGTGTGTTCATCATTCCGGCGAATCGGGATTTGCACGTGCTCAATGGCGAATTCCGTCTGAAACCGATCTCCAAGCCCCGAGGGTGGCCCGATGTCATCACGGTTTTTCTAAAATCCCTCACTCGCCACTGGGATGGTAAGCTAATCGCGGTCATTGTTTCTGGCTATGACGGTGATGGAGCGGCAGCGCTGTGCGGCATCAAAAAGGCGGGAGGCATTACCCTCGCGCAGAAATTAGACACCGCCGGGCAGCCGGACATGCCTGAAAGCGCGATCGCAAGCGGGTGCGTTGATCTGGTTCTTTCGCCCGAGGGTATTGCTCAAGAGATCGCGCGGATTGCGCGCGCGCGGAAACGTGCTTCACAGCACCGAGGCAGAGTGCGTAAAGCGGTAAGCTGAAAGCTTCCGTACAGTTGCAGGCTCGAATCCGGCGCTGCGTGGCTGAAAAACTGATCGCTTATAGCTGAAAGCTCGCGAGCGGGCAACTTTCTCAGTGGCCGCAGCAGTGCTGGACTCTTCACTGGGAGGTTAAGGCCCCACAGACACGGCGGAAAGGGCGTGTTACTTTGCCGCCATGAACCTTATTGTCTTGGTGGTTGTTCTTCTTCTTCTGTTCGGCGGCGGCGGATTTTACATCGGCGGTCCCGCTTTCGGAGGCGGGGGCCTTGGCTTGGTTCTCCTAATCTGCCTGGTCATCTATTTCATGGGCGGATTTCGCGGGAAGAATTGATCCAATGATTGTCGCCCCACAGCCCACGGTTCACGGTTTTCGCCAGACAATAATCCTCGGGCTCGATTCTTCCGCCCGCACCTCTGGTCGGTCGCAATTGAACTTTGATGGGCACACAACTTTGCCTACGATGAGCGAGCTGAGTCAAAGTGCTCCCGCACTTTCTGAAAATGCAGCGTGCGACGATCCGTTAGCAGAGATGGAACTTCGCATCGCTCGCCGAGCCGATCAATTGGCGCACGCGCTTGGCGCGGGGAGCGACAAAAATATCGAGCATTGGACACAGGCGGAACAGGAAATCTGGGGCACGTCTGGGGAAAACTAATCGAGGGACGGCGAACGGGGGTCAGAACCGAATTTGATAATTCGGTCATTGCTCAAATAGACGGGCAGGAAGCTGGCCTTCCCATACACCGCCTCAGCTCGACCCAAGTACCGTATGCCGACCCATACGGTTAGCGACATTGCCAACAACGAAACTGTTTTGGTGACGGGCTCCGACCAAACCATCGCAGATCGCTACACGAACGTAACGAGTGAGGCCGACATAAGAGTCGGTTTCGAGCAGGACGGACAGAGTCGCCACGGGTCCGCCGAAGCTGCGCAAAGGCAAAGTGGAACTCGGCGAGATCAAAATTATCGGCGAAACGAACTGATTTGGTTTCAAAGCTTATAGCTTTAAGCTGAAAGCCGAAAGTGAGTGGAGCAAAAGCTGAGAGCTGAGCGCTCCTCATAGCTTTAAGCTAAGCTCCGCCGCGACGAATGACGTCTTCCGCAAGTTAATTGACGCCTTCTGCTAATTACAAACGCCGGCTTCTGCGGTATGCTGTTTCCACGGGCGATGGACTGACCGCTTACGAAGAGTACCGCGGAATGATTGTTGACGGAAAACACACGCGTTTGTCCGACGCACTCGACCCAATGAAAAAAGATCTCGTCGTCGCTCACGATCTCGGCGCGATGGGACATTCAGGACTCGCGCTCTTCGATCATGCGTCTGGCATCCATGTGATTGAACTGTTGCCCACCGCGCTACCCACGACTCGCCTCGTGAATGTGAATCGTCACACGGCTTCGGGCGGCGAGCAGTACGGCCTCAATATGCACAAGGGCCCGGTGAATGATGGCTCGGGGGAGAACCGGCCCGCCGACGTTCACGGCAAGACCCCAAAGAAATCGTTGGAGGTGGTGATCGATATCGACGGCTCGACTGCGTTTTATGGGAAACAGAGTGCCAACGCGAAAGCGAGCGGTGTCACGATGCCGTATACTTTGGAGGAAGAGCTGAGTAATACGATCGCGCACGAGGTGGCGCACGGAGTCGGCGCCCCCCACCACGGCAAAGAAACCGAGTTTTTCGACAAGCGCGTCGTGACGGTTGCAATGCGCGAATGGCGCGTGGTGGGTGCGGACGGCTTTTTTTTAACGCCGCCCGCTGAAAACCCCATCGTGCTGGAAGGCCGCATCGGGCGCCCCGGAAACGAGGCCAGCGGGGATGCGAACTGTATCATGACGTACACGAATCTCTACTCGTGGGCCGCAGTCGGGCGCCTTGGCGGACCGTATCGTTTTTGCGCGGTCGGCCTGCAACCTGTCGGCAAAACTTTTTGCCGGTCACCGGCCGCCACGGGTTACAATCTTACTCACCCGGTTGGAACCAAAGGAGCGACTGTCCCGGGATTCTTCGGCAACGCTGAATCGCAAGGCGAGAACGCTCCACCAGGAAACTGCCTCGGCGCGATGCACGTGCGCGACTGGTAGCCGGCGGCCCGTCGATTCTCCGCACGTAGCAGCAGTGCCTCCGCGCCTGCTGTCCCGCCAACGGATGGACGACCTCCGTGTCGTCCGTTTCCGAACTCAGCAGGCACGGAGGCCTGCCGCTACACCCGGTCATCTGCATCCGCCGGCCATTTGCCTTCATGCCGCAACCAGCGAATCAACGGCGCGAGCCGTTCCCCATCAGCCTTCCGCGACCAGGCGAGATAGAACGGCACTGCACGACGTTTAGCTCCGAAGGGGGCGACAATTCTCCCGTCGGCCAACTCATCCTCAAAATAAGCTTCGGGCGCAAAGGCGTAGCCGAGTCCGATCCGCACCGATTGCAGCGTGAGAAAAAAATCATCGAATGCATGGACCACCTTGTCCTCCCTGGTCCTGTATTCATCTTCCTTAGACCAATCCTCCAGCGATTCCGGACGGTGATGGTTGGTCAATAATGTCAGCTTGCGTAAATCGTCGAGCTTGCGGAACGGTCCATGCCGCCGAGCGTAATCGGCCGACATCGCGAGTACACTGACGCTGAGACGGAACGGAGCAGTCAGGATTTTTTCATCCGCTGGCCATCGACCCTGATCGATCCACGCATCGATACTGCCGGGCATCGCCGCGTCAGGACCGTTCGGCAATGGCACGACGTGAAGCGTGAGTCCTGGATAACTCGCGTTCAAGCGACTCATCCGGGGCAACAGCCAGTGCATCGCAAACGTCGGGCTGCAACCGAGCGCGATCGGTTTGCTCGCGCGCTGGATTTTCAACGACTCGAGGTTTCGTTGAATCGTTCCGAAGCCCTCCGTCACCGCATCGCGCACTTTCGCTCCATTCGTGGTGATGAAAAGTCGGTTTCCTTTCCGGCGGAAAAGCTCGATCTCCAATTCCTCTGATAAATATTTCAGCTGTCGGCTCACCGCGCCCGGAGTGACACTGAGTTCGGCGGCAGCATGTGTCACACTACCGCAGCGACAAACGGCTTCGAAGGCTCGCAATGCAGTGAGAGAAGGCAGTCCGTGCTTCATGCAAAAATAGAAAATGGAAAGCGGTTCCGGAGGAGAGTGCGTGATCGACGCCATCGCTCGTCAATTGATTTTAAGTCAACTGCCCGTCAGTTTTTTGCCGGTCACCACCATCGAAGCCGGCATTGCGCGTGCTGAATCCTATTGATCATAAATCAACCTGAACCCCAGCCACCCATGCCATTCGCGACTCCTGCATATTTTTTGAAACTACCTTTCCTGATCGGGTGCCTACTTCTGTCGGCAGCAGTCGGTCGCAGCGAGCCAACCCCGATCCCCGTGCTCGTCATCACGACGTACGAGACCGGCAAGGATCGCGGAGACGTTCCGGGCGAACTTCAATACTGGGTCGAACGCGAGAACCTCGACGAATCCATCACCGTGCCCGGCCTCGATCATCCCATGCTGACCAACGGCAAAGGTCTCTACGCGATCATCAGCGGCACGACCTCCCGCTGCGCAGTGCAGATCATGGCTCTCGCGGCCGATCAGCGCTTCGATCTTCGCCACACCTATTTTCTCGTGAGTGGCATCAGCGGCGGAGATCCCGCGACCGTTTCTCTCGCGAGCGCCGCGTGGATTCGCCAGGTCGTCGATGGCAACCCCGCATTTGAAATCGACAGCCGCGAAATTCCCGCGACGTGGCCTTACGGGTTGGTCGCATTCGGCGCCAAAGAACCAGCCAAGGGTTCGCTCAACGTCGATTCAGTGCCTGCCGCCGGTGCTTCTGAAGACGGCGTGGGTGGCGTCGGCACCGTCGCGTTTAAACTTAATCCAGCGCTGGTCCAATGGGCGTATCAGTTGACCAAGGACGTCCCCATCCCCGATGACAAAGCGATGATGACCGCGCGGGCAAAATTTAAAGATTTTCCCAACGCCCAACGTCCTCCGTTTGTCCTCGTCGGAGAAAGCCTCGGCGGCGACCGCTTCTGGCACGGTCCATTGATGACGCGCTGGGCGCAAGATTGGGTCCGGCTTTACACGCGCGGTACCGGCTCGCTGGTGATGTCCGACTGCGAGGATCAAGGCATCTGCATCGCGCTGCAACGGCTGCAACAAATGGGGAAAGTTGATTTCAACCGCCTGCTGATCCTTCGCACCGCCTGCAATTTTGTGACACCCCCGCCAGGAGTAACGCCCGCGGACGGACTTTTCGGCGAAACCCTCTCCGAATCCAGCGGCGTCGCCTATCTCCCCGCGCTCGAAGCCGCGTATCGCGTGGGGAGCGTGGTAACCACCGCGCTTTTGAGCGGTCAGAAGCCGTGATCATAACGGGAAACGTTCAGTCTCAAGAGAAGTTCCGTCGTGCGGTTGGAGCCAATCAGCTGATTTCGCAGGCAGTCCGCTTGCAGACTCGACGGCGCTTGCGAGCGAGCTACCCACATCGAAATCCGATTGCATCCTTCCGGCCTGGATCCACTCGCCTGGTGAGGCTGCAACGATCCGGCAGCGCTGTGGGAGCGTAACCGCGTCGACGCGGTCTATCACGAGCGTGATACTCCGCACGGGTGCAACGTTCCGCTTCTCGGCGCTCCGGCGCGCCTTCCGCCGATGAACCACACGTGGTTGTATGTCGTGGTTTTTTTCGCGTCGTTCGCGGTGGATTTGATTCCGCTCATCGGGCCGCCGGCGTGGACGGTGATGGTTTTTCTCCTGATGAAATACGATCTGAACCCATGGCTGGTACTCGCAGCGGGAGTCCCCGGATCAACGCTTGGGCGTTATGTATTGAGTCTCTATATTCCAAAAGTCTCCAACAAACTGATCAAGCCGCGAAAAAACGAGGAACTGCAATTCGTCGGAAAAAAACTCGGTCAGAAACTCTGGCGAAGCTGGAGCTTCGTTTTCTTGTACTCAGTCCTCCCGCTCTCGACGACGGCGCTGTTCTCGGCTGCGGGAATCGCAAAGATCTCACCAATTCAAATCATCCCACCGTTTTTCGTCGGTAAACTAACCAGCGATGCGGTGATGTTATTTACCGGCCGCTATGCCGCAGTGAACGCAAGCGATCTGGCGAGCGGCACGTTTTCGCTTAAAAGCATCATCACTGCCGTGCTCAGCCTGCTGATCATCGGCCTGCTGCTCTTCCTCGACTGGCGCGTGTTGATCGAAAAGAAAAAAATCGCCTTCAATTTTCGGATTTGGAAATGACGCTACGTTTAGCGGCGATCGCCCACCTCTGTCACTTCGCCCTTTGAAAACCGGCGAAGCCGCAGATCGGTTGGGACAGTCGTGGTGACTCGCGAGGAGGTTCTAGAAATTCCGGTACACGCTTAACCCGCGGTGCCGTGCATTGAGCTCAGGCTGAATATTCCAACCTTGGTACGGCTTGCTTACCATATAGGTCGTGGCAATGCCGACCGCCGCCCCGGCGGCCACGTCCCGAAAATAATGCTCGTGGGCACGGACGCGACTGTAGCCCACCAACGACGCGAAAATGTACGCCGGAACCCCGAACTTCCATCCATAGCGTTTGCGCATGAATTCAGCGCTGGAAAAAGTGATCGCCGCGTGTCCCGACGGAAAGGAGTGGGCTTCGCCAGTCGGCCGTCGGCTATGAATCGAATATTTGAGTCCGAAAGTGACGGCCATCGTGATCGTCGCGGACTCACCGAACTCCCAAGCGCCGTCTCCATCCTTGAAATACGCAGTGAAACCTAACGCAGCCGCGGGCAAAACATAGGCCATTACATCACCCGTGTTGGTGAACCCATCGATTCGCGCCTGCACGAAATCGGCGCCCTGCACGTCCAGCGTCACCACGAGCCAGCAAAGCGGAATTAACCACAGGCAGGGGCGCGTTTTCATTGAGAGTTCAGCGGCGTCGATCCACCGCCGTCATTTATTCGTGCGACCCAATCGCGCCGAACCGCGTATCGCTTAAATAAGTGTAGACGAGGCTGAATGTCCCCACCGTCTGGTGCCTGCTGGGAAGAGCGAAATAGTGGGCATCCCGGTGCGACGCGACATAATGGATCCCAAAGGCGTGGCGGCCATAAACGCGCAAGGTGATCCCCGAGTCCCCGCGGAAAATCTGCTCGGTGCCCAGCTTGTCGTCGGAGCCGGTGCCGCTAATATAGTAATCGCGCGCTGTCAGATCGAGCATGGCTCTCTTGCCGAAGATGAGACGAAGGGCGAGCAGCCCTTGCGGAGTCACGCCGTAGTGGTAGTCGCGCTCCCCCTTGAATTGACGGGTGCCGGCTCCCCCGAAACCAACCCCGCCCAAGATCGAACCCTGCAGCGCCACTTTTTGTGCAACCCACCACTGGGCGGTCGTACCCAGGGAGACGGCGGTGCTCGATACGCGAAAGATCTGCGGCGAGATGAAATCGTAGCTCCCATAGGCACCCAACACGCCAGCATAATTGTCGCCCGCCTCATACTCTTTTCCCCATAAGAGACCGCGGCAGAGAATATTCTCCAGCCAGTTGTGGGTATGCGCACTGCTCAGAGCGGCAAATTCGAATAAGAAGTAATCAAAAGGACGATCGTACGTGTATCCCGGCTGTCCGGGAAGGCCGTAGGCCATCGAGAAATTCAGGATCACCTCCTGGCGTTTCACGGTGCTCACCGCGCTGTTGTCGCTCACCTGGGCGTCCGCGCTCGCACCTAGTCGCAGTTGCCAGAAGGTCGGCGGATTGTGGCTGGGGAAGACAGTCTTAAACCGGTCGCCGAGGGCGAGACGATTGAAGCCCAGGGAAGGCATCAGCCCGGCCGCACCCAATTCGCGCCAGAAACCTGGATTGGTGCCGCCATTTTCCAGTACGAGGCTCGCCATTCGGAAGAGCGACTCGCCGAGCAAACTGCCCGCCTGGCCGGTCGTAATCAGATCATTGATACTGGGGGCGCCCTTCTCCCCCGCCATCTCCCACGTAACGCTGCCCACGTTGCTATAGTAAAGTGACTCCCAGAAATTAAGGCCCGCCGATCGCGCCAACCCATACATCGTGGCCCCTTGGTAGGGGTGCGAAAATTGATTCACGTTGAACGGGTCATCGTCGTACGCCCATGGCTCCTTCCGAAGGTGGTCCCAGGCACTGCGGGCAGTCGTGCCATAGATTGCGCTGCCGTATACGCTACGGTCGTAGAGATTCAGCGCAGTGAGAAATCCCGTGATCTCGAAGGCCGGGATGGCCCGGCTTTTGTTGGCCCCGGTATCCCAATCCAAAACCTGTTTCCGCGGTGCCGGTGCCATCGCCGGATCGACCTCTGCGGCCCAACTCGCTGGCAGAACGAGCCAGGTGGTCGCGAGACCTCCGACAAGAATCAACCAACGCACGCTTCGGCAAGACATAGGGTCATGATACGTAGAAAATCTGGCCGCGGTATGGGGTATAACCCAGCAGCCGGCCTCCCCGCCTCGATACCAGCGCCCGGGAAAAAGCGTCAGACCTTGCGGCTTGGGTCTTGTGAGAGTCTTTGGACAGCACGGCCGGTCATGCGGGCGATTCCGGCAGCAACGCCCAAAATTCATCCTCCGCAACTGGCGTCCAGAAAATGGCCGCACCGGTATGCCTTAAGTCGATACCGTCGATGAGACGGTGCAGATTCGCCGGGACGCCTCCTCGCAAAACCTGCAACGCCTCGCGCGCGTTCGGTGCGAAACCGAGTTCTTTGCTTTCGATGCGAACGGGAAACCCGGGAGGAATGATCATGCAAGGAAGATAGTCCGCGGTTTCCGCAAACTGCCTCATTGGGTCTTCACCCCACCGGCGTTTTCAAGAATGCCTTCCGAAGGCATGTCGGAGAAGTGGTCCGCTGCGTCGACAGACATCGCTCGTTTTTTTTCTGAAACGAGCGAACATCAACGGACCAGTCTGACTCCTTCCCAGCCTCGATCTCATTTCCGAGTTCCTACTTTCCAAACCTGTATGTGGCCGTACTTGGCAATGTTTTTGGCGGCCCTGACCACTGACCTTATTCCAGTGATCGGACCTCCCGTGTGGACCGTCATGGTGTTCATGCTGGTGAAATTTGATCTGAACCCGTGGTTGGTCCTCGCGGCGGGCGTGCCCGGCTCGGTACTGGGCCGTTACGGACTCAGCCTCTATTTCCCGAAGCTCTTTGGGAAAGTCATTACCCAGACCAAGAGCAACGAGATGAAGTTCGCCGGCCGGAAGCTGAATGGCGGTCTCTGGCGAAGTTGGTCCTTCGTGCTCGTCTATTCGCTGACACCGCTCTCCACGACCGCTCTGTTCTCAGCCGCGGGCCTCGCCCGGATCAAGCCGCTCCAGATTCTTCCACCTTTCTTTGTCGGCAAATTCGTGAGCGATGCGCTCATGCTCTTCACCGGCCGTTACGCCGTCCACAACTCAGTTGATCTGGTATCCGGCACGTTTTCCTGGAGAGGAGTCACGTCCATCGCGGTCAGTCTGGTCGTCGTCGCCGCCTTTCTCTTCCTCGATTGGCGGATGCTACTTGAGAGCAAGAAGGTTCGCTTGAATTTTCGCATTTGGAAATAAACAAGGCCGAGTTGATTAGCGCGTGCCGCGTCGCAACACGCAAAGGATGTTCTACGCCTTCGCGCCGAGCACCGGCTACAACCACCCGTCTGCAAGCTCCGGTTCCGAGGTGAGGAGTTGCCTCGCGTGCAGTATAAATATCAAAACCCGCTCCCCTAGTTGGGCAGCCTCCGATACTACTCTACGATCGCCTGCATGACTGCGTTTTCGAAATCACGATGGAGGAGGTCAACGAGATCCTGATTTTGGACTTGGATCATGAAGACCGCCACGAGCCGTTCCTGACGGCTCACCCACCAGTGGGTGCCATACGCACCGTCCCAGCCATCGCGCTGCCGGTGTTTCAGGCCGGACGATGGATAGCGTCATCAGCACGCGATTGAACAATCGCCGGGCGATCATGCTGCTGCTCGGCAGCTTTGCCGGAATAGCACTGTTGTTATCGGCCATCGGAATCTACGGTGTGCTCGCGTATGACGTCTCGCAGCGCACGCGGGAAATTGGCATCCGCGGCGCGATCGGGGCGACGCGTGAACAGGTCGTATCATTGATCCTGCGACAGGGCCTTTGGAAGACCGGCATCGGACTGGTTGTCGGTCTCGTGGGCGCGTTGGTGCTCAGCCGATTCATGACAACGCTACTGCTCAACGTGAAGCCGACAGACCCACTGGCTTACAGTGTCGTGACGCTTCTCTTGCTAGCTGTCACCGTGCTCGCGAGTTATCTTCCGGCGCGTCGGGTCGCACGGATCAACCCGATCATCGCGTTGCGGAGCGAGTGAGGATCAAAAAACTGAGGCCGGACATTATTCTGGTAGCTGCGAGCGTGAGCGAGTGGTTGTCGGTCGATGTCCACTCGCTCACAATGAGTTGAGGATCGAATTGTAGGTAGCGCGCTCGCCGCGCTACAGACTACCAACGTAGCTCGGCAAGCGAGCTACCTACACCGCGCAGCGCTCGAACGCTCAGGCTATGTCACTTGGGTTCCAGCCGTGACGATAGGTCGGATACAGCAGTTCGTCCGCTTCCGGCAGATTCGTCTTCATCGCCACCGGGTCCCACGTGAGCTTCTTGCCGACGAGGATCGCGAGCGTACCGAGGCATACCATCTCGGTAAATGGCACGGCGTATTCGAAATTCGAACCCGCCCCGTGCGGGTTATTCGCGCGAATCGCGGCGGTCCATTCCTTGTGCGGGTTTCCGTCCGGTACGCGTGGAATGGTCTTTGGCGGGAACGTCGGCGCCAGCTTCCTATGTAATTCCTCGGGGACAATCCGCGGGCTGTTGCAGTAGTCGTTTCCGTCATACACGACGGCCTTGCTGCCCACGATCAGCTGGCCGCCCTGTGCGAGTTCGCGCTTCGCTTCCATTTGTGGCGGCTTGACGGGTTTCAATCCGCCTTCGTGCCACGTGAGTTTCACCGGCGGCTTGTTGCCGCGCGCAGGGAATTGGTATTCCACGATTGCAGACTTCGGAAAGGCAATGTTACTCGGGCCATCGATGCGCTTCAGCTCGATGCTCGTCGGTGCGCCAAGTTCGAGCACCCAGAACGACGCATCCATGAGGTGACACGCCATATCGCCGAGCGCGCCGCATCCATAATCGTGATATCCGCGCCAGTTGAACGGATGGATTTCCTTGCTGAAGGGGCGCTGCGGCGCGCGACCGAGGAACGATTCAAAATCAAGCCCAGCCGGAATTGGATCGGGTGTTGGCCACTCGGTCATACCTTGGGGCCAGACCGGACGATTGGTCCAGATGTTGACCTCGCTCACGTCGCCGATCACGCCCGCGGTGTACCACTCTTTGACGAGCCGGATGCCCTCGCCCGCGTGCCCCTGATTGCCCATTTGCGTGCACACCCCATTGAGCCGCGCGAGCCGGAGCAATTCGCGCGCTTCGCCCACGGTCTGCGTGAGAGGCTTCTGAACGTAAACGTGTTTGCCCATCATGATCGCCATGTAGGCGGGCAGGAAATGCATGTGATCGGGCGTCGCGATTCCCACGGCGTCGATCTGGTCGTCCATCTCGCGCAGCATTTTTCGAAAATCCGTATAGCGCTTCGCGTTGGGAAACTGCGCCATCAGCTTCTTCACGTTCGATATCGGGGTCTCGCCCGGTTTGTTATCCCACTCGCTAGGTTTTCCCTCCCAGTCGATGTCGCACAACGCAACGACCTCCTCGTCGAGGTGAGCCATGATATCGCTGAACCCCTTGCCGCCGCAGCCGATCTGGGCGATGCGGATCTTCGCGCCGGCACTGATGGGGCGCGGCTTGCGCGGACCGTGCTGCAAGCTGACGCAGCTGGAAAGTCCCAGCATGGCCGCAGCCATGGTCGAGAGTTTAACGAAATCACGACGATTCAGGGTAGTGTAGTGTGACATGGAGCAGAGGGGGCAGAGCAGAAAGACGTTCGCGACTCAGCGTGGTTCCGAAATGCTTTACGAATTTCAGTAAATGAAACCCGCCCGAATTTCGTCCCGGGCGCGAGCACAGATTCAATTTAGTATCGGGGAGTAGACGAGATCCAAGGGCCTCCTGATTGTCATCACATGAGCGAAGCGACGTGGTGATCCATCTAGAGTTCTCCGTGGATTGCCGCAGTCGGCAACCCTCCTTCGCAATGACAATCTTGGTGAGTTGTTCATTAGCAGAAAAGCTCAGCCGCCCGCGGCAATCCAAGTCGCTCCGCTTCTCGTGAAGACAATCAGTACTCAGGCCGTCTGTCTCGCGTGCGACAGCGCGACGATCGCCGCCCGGGCTCCGAGTTGCGTGAGCAGTTGATGCGAGAGCGCGACGGCGTCCCGATCGCCTTGCGCCAACAGCAGTGCCCGCTCATAGGGCAATTCGTGGTATGCAAAACTTTTCGCCGCGGCTTTCCAGTCGCCAGCGATGGCAAATCGATACGCTGCCGGCAACCAGGCGGGAATTTCCGCAATCGGGGCCACTCGTGATTTCCAAAAAAGAAGTTCGCCTGCGGTCCACGCCTCCTTGGTCGCCATTGCCCAAGTGAGACCTTGGTCCGCCTCCCGTATGACGGCGGGCCGGTCCTGTCGAAACCATGCCGCCTCCGCACGCGCGGCGGCGACTGGGCCAATCCGCTGCACCTCCCCCGTTGGCAACGCCAGCGCCAGAGCTTCCTCCAACCACGCGTCCACACCGGGTAAACCGCGGCGCAAATGAATCTGCGCGAGAATAACCAACGCCGGAATCCGGGTGATCGCCGTGATCGTGCTATCCTTCAGCAGCCGCGTAGCCGTCGCCTCGGCGCGGTCCCATGCGCCACGCTCCAGATCAAAGCGAGCTTGATACACGCGAAAGTACGTGGTCCAGGAGTCGATTTCCCGCTCCTCACAGTACGCCAGCCCTTCCGCCAAATATCGGCGCGCCGGCTCAACATCTTGCAGCCGCATCGCGCCGACCGAGAGATTGACGTAGGCCCGGGCGGCGTGTTCATGCAGGTTCTTCGCGAGCGCAAGCTGTAGACTGCGCTCGAGCTCGGCCACCCCTTTTAAATCCCCCTCCGTGAGCCTCGCAGCGCCGACATTATTCAACGCATGGCTTTCCACCTCCACGTCACTCAACACGCGCGCCAATGCGATCGCCTTTTCACCGTATTCGACTGCGATCGACACTTCTCCTTTCAACATTCCGAGCTGCGAACGATTACTATACGCCATTGCGAGATCGTGACTCGGAGGCAGGGCACTGAGAATTTCGATCGCGTCAGAGGCGAACCGCTCCGCTTTCTCGCGGTCTCCGAGAAACCAATACTGTCGGGAAAGGAAACGTAGCAGTCGCCCTTGCGCGGCCAGATCCCCCTGCTCTCGCCAGAGTGTCAATCCGGCCGTGGCCGACTCAATCGCGTCCTTAATCCGACTCGTCAGGTAACACTCGTACGCGTACTGCTCCAGCAGTTCCCCTCGCTGTATCGCCGGCAGTTCGTCCGCGAATGCCAGGGCAGCGGCATACTGCGCCGCCGCTTCGCGATGAGCGCCCACTGCGATCGCCCGCTTTGCCGCTTGCGGCGCCAGCGCCAGTACAGCGGGCCGATCGCCCGCACAACGCGCGTGATGCACCAGTCGCGCGATATCCGCGTGACACTCACGCAATCGCCCCAAAATCTGGGCGTGCAACGCACGCGACTGCCCCGGCGGAAGAACATTTTCCACGGCGCGGCGCGCCAGCTCGTGACGATAGGAAAGCGTACCGTGCTCGTGCAGAATCACCCCGCGAGCGATCGTCTCATCGACCGCTTCTCCCACGTCACCGAGCACCTGCGTGACGAGTTCGATTTCAGCGCGACCGGGCAAAAGCGCAACGACCTCACATACTTTTCGCGCAACGGTCGAGCAACGCGCCAGCCGGGCGACCATTGAATCGCGCACCGTCCCGGGCACATCGTCTGCCGGAGACGACAACAGCTCCCGAACCAGGAAAGGATTGCCGCCCGTCAGCGTGAAAAGGCGATCACCGTCCTGGCCTGCCTCGCTCGCGAGCTGCACCACTGCCGCAGTACTCAAGGGCAATAACCGCTGCCGACTCACGTGAGGACCAGCCAGATCTCCCAAGGCACGATTCAGCAGACGGCTCGCTCCGACTTCTTCATCACGATAGGTTGCGAGCAGCAAACAGCGCGTATGCGAAATTCGGCGACAAAAGAATCGCACAAAATCCAGCGTCGCCTCATCCGCCCAGTGCAAATCTTCCAGCACCACGACGGCGCCGTGGTGCAGCGCTTGAAGACGGCGATACAATTGCGCGAAAATCTGCTCGCGCGCGATGTCGGGACGAACGATCGCACCTTCCTTGTCCTCTGGAAATTGCGCGGCGACGTCCATGATCGCTCCAAAAGCGCGGGGCGTGAACAGTGCGTCGCAGTAGCCTCGCAGGACAACAGCTTCCTTCGCTGCTCCCGCGAGAAAGGCGGCCAGCAATGAACTTTTTCCGATACCTGCCTCGCCAACGATAAAAACAGCCTCTCCCTCGCCTCCCTGCGCCCGTAGAAATCTCGCCCCGAGTTCCTTTAAAAAGGACCCGCGTTCCAGTAGTGCCGTGCCGGTCTCCGCGCCGAAAGGTTCGGGTGCCACGGCCGCCGTCAGATTTTTCGCCGCGGGCTCTTCCTCCATGGAAAATCGATAGCCCATCCGGGCACGGGTCTGGATCGCGTCGTCGCATCCACCCATCCGCAGCGTGGTGCGGATAAGACTGATCGCGCGCTGAAGGGATGCGTCAGTGACGATCACATCTGGCCACAGCGTGTTGAGCAGTTCCTCTTTGCCGACCACACGATCTCGATGGCGAATGAGGTACGCGAGTACGTCAAAAACTCGCGGCTGCAATGAAACAGCCTCTCCCCGCAGGAGGAGTTCCCGGGTTTGCTCGTTGAGCTGGAAAGGTCCGAAGTGGGTCAGCATCACTCGCGAAGCTCGAAGAATCTAGAGCGAGGCCAATTCCGCGAGCAATAATCGCCGAGTCAGCGATGGCAGAGATCGCATCTCGCATGCGCTGCCCGCACTCTGCCACCTCCGCGTATAAAACGCGCGTTGTGAAAAGGGATCAGGAATTGATCAGGGCTCGGAAAGGACTTGCCCAGCGGGCTCTGGCAAAGTGAGAACGTCGCCGGCGTTCGAAGGCGCGCCCGACATCTCCGTACCCGCCTCTTATATATCTCAAAAAAAACATCGTGAATACATACGTTATCCTGCGTCGAAACGGCTGGGCCTCTACACAAGAACTCGATAAAGCCGCCGCGCGCAGCACTCAAGTCGGTCTTCAAGAAATGCCGGATCGCGTCCGCTGGCTGCGATCCTATGTCATCCGCGAACCGGGTGGCCGCGTTGGCACGGTTTGCGTCTATCAGGCCAGCGATGCCGATGCGCTTCGGGAGCACGCTCGTCGAGCCGACCTCCCACTCGACGATGTTATCCCGGTCGGAAATGTCGTCATTGTTAATCCCGACCCGGCCATCATGACCGCCGCCCTCATGCCCCTCCCGGCTTAATCCCAGTGTGCTCCGTCCCTCTCCGAACAAAACATTGAGAGACTGAGAACGATAATGAGAACGAACTCGCTGATCTTTGAATCCTCCGGGAACTCTCAGCTCTCCAACCGACCTATCCCACCGCGCGACTGAGCTTTTCGAATGCGAGCGTTGCGCGGTCGATGTAGCTTTGCCCGGTCGCCGGATCGATGCCGCAGCTATGATAACTTTGCTCGGTCTCGATCCAGTAGCGTTTCTCACCGGGTAAACTGTAGCCAAGTTGATCGGCGATGCCGGCCGCAAGATTGAGGAGGTGCGTCAGCTTGTGGGTGCGACCCGCAGATACGAAATGCTCGGCGATCGCTTCGCAAATCCCGCGCGGAAAATGCCAGTGCCGAAGAATGATCGCTGTCGCCTCGTTCGCGGAGATGCCGAAAACGTGTTTCTCCCATTGAACGAGATCCGGATCGTGGTCGGGTCGGAAGCTCGGACTTGGCGGACCTTCCGACGCGAGTTTTTCCAACGCCAGTTTTCCGAGCGAACGAAACAAACCGATGGTGTAAGCAGCCTGTGGCGATTCTTGCGCAGGATCGGCAAACTCTTCCATCAGAAGAGCGACGAAAAGGGCATTTTCGCGCACTCGCCGTCCAGCCATGACGTAAAGCGGAAAGTTGCAGAGGGAAAACTGATCCACCGCGACAGCTCCCACCAGTCGATGGATTTTCTCATAGCCGATCAGCGCGGCAGCATCTTCGATCGAAGCGACGCCCCCGCTCTGTGCAAAAGCAGCGCTGTTGGCGATGCGCAAGAGCCGGGCCGCGAGGGCGGTGTCTCGCTTGAGATGAATGGTGATTTCGCGGAGATCCGCGTTCGGATCCCGCAATAGTAAGCTAAGTTCCGCCATCACCCGCGGTGTCGCCGCAAAGGCCTGAGCCACGCGCAAGAGGGGTTCAACGGAGTATTGCACCACGTTCATACCCTAGTGATCGGCGGGACCGCCTACGAACTGAGGGAAATCACGCAGAAGTCAGGCCAACACAGTAGGGCGTGGTCTCCGACCCGCCCTCAGCATCGTTCTCTTTCTCATTCTCGTTCTCTTTCTCGTTTTTACCATTCACAACGACAGCGCCCCTTCCCTCCCCGATCAATCATCGGGAGAACGAGAACGATAAAGAGAACGAGAACGAACTACCGAACCGCTCCCCCACTCTCAACTCTCAGCTCTCAACCCTTAACTTCCCGCCCCTTTCAATCCCGCACCGTCTTCAACCCGAGTCGCGCGATGCGGTCGATCAACTGCGGGTACGATAATCCCGACTTCACGGCTGACTGCGCAAAGTCCTCATCCGGCGCCAAAATCGGATTCGGGTTCGCTTCGATGAACCAGAGTTCATTCTTCGCGTTCAACCGTAAATCCAGCCGAGCGTAGCCATCGATGGTCAGCAGACGGTAAATGCGTTTACACACCGACTCGATGTGTCGCACCAGCGTCGGCTCCAAGCCCTCGGCGAACCGGTTTTCCAGGCCCCAGCGCTGTCGATAGGCTTCGTCCCATTTTGCCTTATACGTCGCGATCTTCGGCTCGTCCGGCGGCACCTCGCGGAAAATTAATTCGCGGATCGGAAATACCTGCAGTCGATGGTTGCCGATAATGCTGACATAGAGTTCCCGCCCTGCGATGTACTCCTCAGCAATAACGTCGTTGTCCGTTTTCTCGTGGATGAATGCAACCCGCTCCTGAAACTGCTCATCGGTCTCCACAAACGACGCCTGCGAAATCCCATACGACGCCTCCTCCTTGAGCGGCTTGATGAGGATGGGAAACTTCAGACGTTTCGGACGTGCGATGCGTTTGCCGCGCGGGATGATCACAAAATCCGGCGTGTGAATTCGATGATAGCTAAGGATCTTTTTGGAAATGCCTTTGTGTTTGCACAGCGTCAGTCCCGTCGAGCCGCAACCCGTGAAGGGAATGCCGTACATCGCGAGAAACGAAACGATGTGCTGGTCGAAAGCGCGATTATTCCGGAACTGATCAGCCAGATTGAAAATCACATCCGGACTGAACGTCTGGAGCTTCTGACGCAGGAGATCGAGATCATCAAAAATCGCCAGATGCTCGTTCGGATAGCCGAGTTCATTCAACGCGGCGAGCACGCCAGCCTCCGTCTTCCAGTTCTCCGTTTTCAGTTCCGGACTTAGATCCTGGTCGAGCGTCGTCGGCCGCACGGCATCGAATAGAGCGAGCACTTTGAGCTTTCTTCCCATGACTACTTTCTGCGTTTGAATTTTCCCGTGAAAAGATAATTCATCACCAGTGTAGTGATGTAGGCCGCCACCTGCAAATCCGGCAGCGCGTCGCCGGGTTTCAGATACAGGTCAAGTTGGTCACACCGCTCAATCAAGCGGGAGAGTAGTTTGTTCACGCGATACTTTTTTTCGTTGGTCGGCTCGCACACCGCATCCATCAACCCACGCCGCCGCTGCCGAAGATAGAGCGAAGCTTTGAGAGCCGGCCCGGCTTCGGTAGTACCGGCGAAGAGTTGCCGAAGATCACGGTCATAAAAGTCGGGATAGGAATCCTCATACAACTTTCGCTTCCGCGCGTAGTAGGTTTTGAGTTTGATGTTGAGGAAATTGTAATCGCGTTCCCGATACAGGGGCTGATGCGGCGGCGGCTGGCCGGCGAGTGAGCGCATCAACTCGTCCACGTATTCGAGTTTCTGCAGCGCCTTCCAGCCGTGGAAGCGCGCGCGCCAGTCGAGCCCCGGCGTGAGCCAGACCGCACACGTTTCGGCGAAATCCTCATCCGGGTGGCTCTGCGCATACCAATCGTCGAGATGCACGACGTAAGAGTGGCTGTACGGTCGCGGCCGGTAGAATTCCGGCGTCGCCTCAGCGGAGGTACGGCCAAACACGCGTTGCCACTTCCGCTTTCTAAAAAGCTGATACGCGTAAGCGTAGGCGTGAGCCGCTTCATGCCGCATCAGGCGCATGAACCATTCCGGACTCTCGCCTTCGACCTCGAGCATCATCTTCGCCTCGAGTTTGCGCAGCCGTTCATGCACTAAAAAAAACGGCACGAAGATGGCCGGAATTCCGACGGGCACGAACCATTCGTCACCGACGTGACAAGGCGGCCGGAACGTCAGCCCCTTCGCAGAGAGCTCATCATGGAGCTGTTGTACCTGTGCTTGGAGCGGGGTGTCCGAGAGCGTCAGACCGAGCTGGGAGATCTTCTTCTCGAGCAACAGCTCGTCGCCCAGATCGGCCCATTCGGGTGGTTCCATCGGCGGACCCTAACGAGATTGTTCGGTCCACTACAAGCAAGCAGCGGATCAATGCATTCTCCGAGTCCGAACGAACGCGGCTCTACGTGTAGGCAGCTCGCTCGCGAGCGCGCTCGGCTTTGGGTAGGGCGTGTCTTCGAATATTTGCCTGTGAGGCTCCGCTGGAGGGCGCTGCTTCGTCAGCGCTGTTCGCGCCGGCCCAGCTGCGACGGAGCGCAGCCCTCCAATTCTTTCTCACCGACGGATTCGCTCCTCGCCGGTGAAACGGGTCCAGCCTGAATTCAATCGAGCGAGCTGGCGCACCAGCTCGAGCCGGCAGGTAAATTCGGCTAACGATCTTACGACGGTCGGCCGGATCGCGAAGTGGCGGCACCCGCGGCGGTGGGCCAGTAGACATTAAAGATTGAACCGCGATCAGGAGCGCTTTCGACGGTGATCCCGCCGCCGCAGTCGAGGACGATCGCGCGAACGATTGCGAGCCCGAGCCCGGTCCCATGCGCTTCGGCCTTGGTCGTGAAAAATTCATCGAAGATCCGGGCCCGGGTTGCATCGTCCATTCCCCCGCCGTTGTCCGTTACCGTGAATCGTACATACTGCCCGGGGGTCGGACTCATCGGCTGAACGCGTGGTCCGGTCACGATCTCCTCGGCGGCGAGCGCGATTTCAATCACGCCGCGACCGGACACCAGCGCCTGCCACGCGTTGATGATCAGATTGCTCACCACCTGATGCACCTGAATATTGTCCGCGAAAACCAGCGGAAGATTGGGTGACATGTGTATCCGGATCTCAACTCCCTCCTGAAGAGTGGGACGGAGGAGCGCGAGCGCTTCGTCAACGACTTCATCGAGTGCAACCAGCTCCACGTTCATTTTCCGAATCGTGCCGTAGTCCGAAAACCGTTGCGCGAGCCGGCCGGCGCGCCGCGCCGCGCCGAGAATGATGGCGAGGGAGTTTTGCGCCGGGTGATCGGGCGCGATTTCCGTCGCCGTCAGCTCGATGCCGATCACGAGTGGCGTCAAAAGATTCTTCAGTTCATGCGCCACACCGCACGCGACGAGCCCAAGACTTTTCAACCGCTCGCCATGAGCGAGCCCCGCATTGAGGCCGCCGGAATCGGCGAAACCCGACGCGAACGATCGCGGAGGTGCGGCGTCTTTTGAATTGAGCGGCGGAAGAAACGCGGCGGACGGATCGGGCGGTGAATGAGCGGAACAGTGACACATGGGAAAATACCTGAAACGAGTTACTCCTGAGCCGTCCGCTTGAGCGCGGCCGACGCGAGAAACTGACGGAGGCCCGCGAGATCGTCCTTCGAGTAGTAACCGCAGGCCCCGGCGAGCCGCGCGCTTTCGGATGCGTGGCGCGGCGTTGCTTGCGAGATGAGAATTACCGCGGTCGCGGAGTTATTTCGTCGAATCTGCTTTGTCGCGGCGAAACCGTTCAACCGCGGCATCATGATGTCCATGATCACAAAATCCGGCTGCAGCGTTGCGCAGGCGTCGACGGCCTCGAGTCCGTCCTCGCATTCGAAAATGTCCGTGGCGAATGGCTGAACGAATTCGCGAATCAAGGCGCGAGTCGGAGCGTGGTCGTCGACGATCAAAAGTTTCATGCGGACCGGCAGTATCCCACAAACGCACGATCAACCGCCTCACGGTCGTCACCCATAATCGCATCCGCAGCACCACGGATTTTATCCGTAGCGCTACGGAGATCGGCGACACACCGCGGTTCGCCGCGTCACTTCCGGCCGCCTCGAAGCATATCCGGTTTTCGATGACGCCCAAGTGGGCGCCTGTCCAGGCGCGCGTGGCAGCAGCGCGTGAGATCGCGAGGTGCCCGCTAGCCCGCATTTTCGATGGAGGTTCAATCGAACCAAGTCGCTTGCGAGAAGCGGTACCCGCAGCGGGCACTTTGACTGTGAAAAATGCGGGCTACGTGAGCTGGCTCAGCTCATCGCGGTGCTCGATGGCGTATTGCAGGAGAATGTTACTTCCCTGCAAGTTCAGCTTGCTGCAGATATTTGCCCGGTGCGACTCCACGGTGCGCGGACTCACGCTCAATTCAGCGGCGATTTCCTTCGTGCTTTTTTTCTGCGCCACCGCGCGCAGAATCCGGCGCTCGGCGGTCGTCAAATCGTCCAGACCCGGCTGCCGCGTCGCGAGCGAGATCCCGCGATCCCGCCGCCGCATCAGATAAGCCGTGAGCACGGGGCTGACGTAAGGCTCGCCCTCTGCCACGGTGCGGATGCAGCGTAGAATTTCGGCGGCGGCGTTTTCCTTCAACACATACCCTTGCACGCCGAGATTCATCGCCTGGTTAAACGCCTGCTCGTCCTTGAACATCGTGAGGATGACAACCTGCGTCAGCGATTTGTGCGACTGCAGGGCCGCCGCGATCTCCAGTCCGCTCATCGCCGGCAGATTAATATCGAGGACGGCAACATCGGGTTTCAATTGCTGAATCAAGCGCAACGCCGTCGGCCCCTCCTCGGCCTCTCCGCAGAATTCGAGTCGCTCATCCGACTCGATCACCTGACGCAGTCCCTGCCGGTAAAGCGGATGGTCATCCACGATTAGAACCTTGATGGTGGTCTTCGAGGACATCGGCCGAGTCTGAGCCAATCAATGTTCGGGGACGAGTCGGATTTCGCGGGACAGCCAGCGGGCATCTGACATCAGAGCGTCACGGGTTCGCTGATGGGCAATTCGATCCGAATCCGTGTGCCCGCCATCGCGGAGCTCTGAAATTCGACCGTGCCATCCATCATGCCGACGCGCTCCCGCATACTGGTGAGTCCAAGGCCAACCATGCTTTTCTCCCCGGAGCGTTGCGCTTGCAGAGCGACATCGAAGCCGCAGCCGTTGTCCTCGACACTAAGGCGCACGCAACGGAGATCGCGTTCCAGGGAGACGCTCGCGCGGGTCGCATGTGAGTGCTTGATCAAATTGTTCAACGCTTCCTGGACGATCCGATAGATATTCGTGGCGTCGTCCCCGTTGAGCACGTCGTCCACATTTTCCAGTCGGCGCTCGATCGCGATCGACGTCGATTCCGCGACCTGGTCGATCAAACTATCGAGCGAGTTGGTTAACCCAAACTGCTCGATGTGCACCGGGCGAAGATGATGCGCGAGATTGCGGACCTCGCCGATCGCCTGGACGACCATTTGAGCGATGTTGTCGAGATGGTTTCTTGCCGCCAGCGGAACGTCTGATTGTTCAAGGGCGAGCGTGGTGCGATTTTTAATCATAGACAGATACTGGCCGAGGCTGTCGTGCAGTTCCGTCGCGAGGCGCTTGCGCTCTTTTTCCTGCGCGGCGAGGAGCCGGCGGGTGAACTCAACGTGAGCTTGCGATTCGCGTTGGTGGGCCAGCCGGAGTGATTCCTCCGCCTGTTTTCGCTTCGAAATATCCTCGACCATGCCGACTACGCAACGGGGCTCTCCTTCGTTGTACACGACCGAGAGAGTTCGCCGGCACCATACGATGCCTCCGTCCTTTCGAATATAGCGTTTCTCGTCCTGATACGAATCGCGCTTGGCCGAAAGCAGATCGCGATAAAGCGCGAGGTCGCGTTGCAGATCTTCCGGAAGCGTTTTTTCACCATAGGGTCGGCCAGTAAGTTCGGCGCTGCTATAGCCAAGGAGCTTGCAGAGGGCGGGATTGCACGCGAGCAGCCGATAGTCGGAGCCGATCAGCGCGATGCCGATGGCTGCACCTTCGAAGATCGCGCGGAACTCGGCTTCGCTTTGCTGCAACGCTTCCGCGGCCTCGCGGTGTTCGTGAATATCCGAGAGGGAGCCAGCCATGCGCACGGCTTGCCCCGCATTGTCCCAAATCGCCTGTCCCCGTGTCCGAAACCAGCGGTAAGCGCCGTTGCGGCACTGCAGCCGAACTTCGATATCGTAGGGCACGTGGTTTTCGAGATGGGCGGTGACTGCGGACCACACGCGCGCGTTATCCTCGGGATGAAGCCTCGAGCTGATCGAGCCCAGCACATCAGGAAACTCCTCCAACGAGTACCCACCGAGCAGTTCACGGTAACGCGGAGCGTAATAAACGACGTTGGTTTTAATATCCCAATCCCAAATTCCGTCGTTGGAGCCGCGCACCGCCAGGGCGAAGCGTTCTTCGCTGGCCCGCAACGCGAGCTCGGATTGTTTTCGCGCGGTGATATCTCGAACGATCGCGACCATGCACGACTCGCCTTGAATCTCGATCAGCTCGACGGACAACAAGGCCGTGCGCACTTCGCCATCGCGGCGACGAAAGCCGAACTCCCTTTCACGCACGAAACCCTGCGACTTTAACTCCTTCACCAAATCCGTGCGATCCTCGGCTCGGGCCCAAAGTCTGAGCTCGCTCGTCGTGCGCCCGATCACCTCGTTGTGAGGATAGCCAAACACGGTGGTAAAGCGCTCGTTTGTTTCGATGATCTCTCCGGTGTCGACGCGTGTAACGAGAATGGCGTCAGGCGAATTTCTAAAAACCTTGGCGTATTTTTCCTCGGAAGCTTTCAGCGCAGCCATCGCGGCTTTCCACTCGCTCATGTCGCGGACCGCCGTCACAAACGCCGGTCGACCGTCCAGCCGGTGCGGACCCGTGCGAAATTCGATCGGGAATCTCGAACCGTCACGGCGCAAGCCGACGGTCTCCAGACTCCTGCCGCTGTTTGACATGACCCATTCCTTCACGGACGCGTGCGTCTCGGGAGCCATGAGGTTGATCGCGGTGGTTCCGATCAGTTGCTCCCGGGAAAATCCAAACATCCGCAGCAGCTGTTCATTCACATCCACAATCAGCCGGTCCTGCGTGAAGAAAATTCCCTCGAACGAAGCCGTGGTGAGCCGACGAAGCCGCTCGGTCGAGGCCACGAGTTCGGCAACGAGAGCGCCATTCATGATGAAGACTAACGGCAGAAAAGCGTAATCGGAAAAATACAGCAGCTCCAGCGTCCCGTTCTCCATCAAAACGTCGCTCGCGAGAGCGATCGCCATGATGGCGGCACCGACACTCAGCGCCAGGCCCCGACGCCGTCGGCCGGTCCGCATCACCCGTTTTCCTGCTGTCAGGCAGTAAATCGCCACCACGGTGAACACCCCGTAGTACGCGTACCCCCAGGGATTGAACGCGCCACGTATCCGCATAATCGTTTCGCCCCACGGCAACGAGAAGACACTCAGTTCCGCACCCGAGCGCAGGATGAGCCCGGTGGTGGAGAATTGATTCGCGAGAAGGAGCAGACCGAACAGCGCCGTCAGTCCCCACACCGTGCGTCCGATTTTCCCGCCGGAATAAAAGGCGGCGAACCACGTGACGGAGATGCCGCACAGACAGCCGAAATTCGCGAGCCAGCGAGTCGCTTCAACGTAGGACGCGACGGAGGCGGCCCGATAACTGACGAGCGTGGCGAGTTCAAAACCTGCGACGCTCAGCGCCAAACACGCAAAACTCAGATGGGCGGCGGGACGCCACCGGCGCCACGCCAGCAGAAAATACTGCGTAGCGGTTAACGCGCAGACACCGGCAATCGCACAGAGCAGCGGGGCGGTTATACCAAACATGGGGGTCGCGGCCTCTGCCAGTAAGTACGCACCATCCGCGAACCAAACTCAAGGCCGACTCCGGGCCAATGAAGTGCGCGCGTTTTCCAGCATGAGGGCGTGATCAAGCGATTCGCGCAGGTCATCCAGCCGTCACTCAGCGCATACTCCGCGGAGAAAATAAGAGCACGACCACCACCGCGTACCCAGCGGCAAACGGGCGGCCGAACGTCCGATGGATAAGCCCGCGAACAGGCAGGAACCGTTGCCGAAGTGTCCGGCAAAGCTCGAATCAACCATTCCGGCTGACGTCGTTGTCATCTTCCAACCAGGGAAACGACACCGCCTCCGAATCGAGCCAAATCTTCTCACCGGCCAAAGCCATACTCGCAGTGAGCTTTAGCCGGGACGATCGCGACCGCGTCGTCTACATAGGTCAACGCAGCTAGGCTTTTATCTAGAATTGCTTGGCCCTACAAATCCACTCACCTTCCGCCTTATGCCGCTCAGTTCTCACCTGTCTAAAGCTCAACTGGGTTGAGGCTAATCACGCTGTTCGGCAAAAATGAAAAGATTCCAAGTGATCGTCGTGGCTGGAGCAGCATTGGTCGCGGTCGCATGTTTTTGCTTCTCAGTTAGTGCGCGACATAGCCAAAGTCGGCCTACTGGAAGTGTCGTGTCACTCTACAACGCGAATGTTTTCTATTACGTACCTCAAGGCGCGGTAGATGTCGTCGAACTCGACGTTCCGCCGGTAGTGACAGCGAAGTTCCCGGTTGCCTATCCGCCCGCGCTCATTGGCTCGGGGATCATTGGACAAGCGCGGGTATTTGCGATTTTGCGCGCAGATGGAGGCGTGTCGATGATTCAGGTATTGTTCGCGAGCGACAGTCGGTTCGTTAAGTTCGTTGAAGATGCTTCGAAGCAATGGTCTTTCTCGGCGCCGATGAAGGGCGCTCGGGCCGTCCCCGCATGCATAGAATGCGAGGTGACCGTCTCTGAAAAGAGCAACTCGGGCCCAACCGTTGTCGTTCCCAAGAAAGAGCCGAATCGGGTAGCCGGGAGTAGTTAGCTCCCGGCCCCCACACCACCCGGCGTACGGGTCCGTACCGGGCGGTTCCGA
>CBRAFL010000007.1:0-34888 GCA_967755055.1 uncultured bacterium | reverse complement strand
GAGAGAGCGGCGTTTCTTCAACTCGTGCACACGCCCGAGTGCCAAAATTTAATGAGCGTTTTCTTCCTTCAAGAGCGCGCCCAAAAACTCGAGGTCGCACAGGCGTCCCTGCCTGTGTTAGGAAGAATGGCACAGCCGTCTCTCCCTGCGTCCGACAAGACTCGCGTAGTCCCCTCACCGCGCGTCCGCCGCACCGCTGTCATCGGCGCCGGCACGATGGGCGCCGGCATCGCGCAATGGATCAGCGCGCGCGGATATCCGGTGCAGTTGAACGACGTCAGCCCCGAGGCACTCGCGCGAGGGCTGCACTCGATTGAGAAGGTCTATTCCGACGCGGTGAAACGCCATGTGTTCACGCGCGCCGAAGCCACCGCCGGTCTCGATCGGATCACGCCTGTGCACACCGCTGTTTCGCTCGTCGATGTCGACCTCGTGATCGAGGCCGCGGTGGAGAAGCTCGAGTTGAAGCAACAGATCTTTCGGAATCTCGAGTCACGCGTCGGGCCCGATACCGTGCTCGCGACCAACACGTCCGCTCTGTCGATCGACAAAATTGCGTCCGTGCTCACCCGGCCGGAGCGCGTGGTGGGTATCCACTTCTTCAATCCCGTGCACCGGATGCAACTGGTCGAAATCGTTCGCGGCTCCCACACGTCTCCACAGGCACTCGATATCGCCCTTCGATTCGTCAAGGCCATCGGCAAGCTGCCGGTGATGGTGAACGACAGTCCCGGTTTCCTTGTAAACCGGATCCTGATGCCGTATCTCGTCGAGGCGGTCTGGCTTTTCAGCGAAGGCGTGCCGGTGCGAACGATCGATGGGCTGATGCTTGATTTCGGAATGCCGATGGGGCCTCTGCGGCTCTGTGATGAAGTAGGCCTCGATGTCGCGCTCCACGTTGCGAAAGATCTCGAGCGCCGGTTGCCCCGCCCGATTCGACTCAGCCATACGCTCGCAAAAATGGTGGCGAGCGGCTGGCTTGGAAAAAAATCCGGACGCGGTTTTTATAACTATGAAGCGCGAGGCAAACGCGAAACACCGAACGTGGAAGCAAAGCCGCTCCAACTGGATCGATTGCTCCGCACTCCAACCGCCGCCGCTCAACTCGATCGCATGGTCCTGATCATGATCAACGAGGCCGCGCGTGCGCTCGATGAACGCGTCGTCGACGCGCCCGAAGACGTCGACTTCGCCATGATCATGGGCACCGGCTGGGCTCCATTCCGCGGTGGTCCGCTTCGTTATGCCGATGCGCTCGGCGTCGCGCAGGTCGTGGGACGCCTCGAGACCCTCGTCCGCGACGTCGCGGCGTACTTCGAACCGTCGGAGCGTTTGCGCGCGATGGCCCGCCAGGGCCGAACATTTTACGGCGGGATCGAGGCGAAAGTCGCTCCCGATCGCGTCCCACCATCAAAGCCCCCTCCAACGAGGCTCATGACGTTCATACCCGTTTCATGAGCCATCAACGTCCACCATGAAAACCTCCGATCTTCTCGAACGTTCCAGCGTTCCGAAATCGCCCGCGTCCGAATCCGCCCGCGAATCCGAGTCCGTGATCGACACCTCCAAGATGAATCGCGGCCAGCGCGACGCGCTCGAACTCACCGAGGCGGCGCGTGGTGCCAACAGTTATCGGAGTTTCGCGGGCGAATTGTTCATGGGACGTTGTTCGACCGAGCGCGTTTATCCGTTTCCGTTGCAACCGCCGCTCGATGTAAGCGAGGGCAAACCATTCCTGGCGCAGCTCGCGCGCATCTTGCAGCACGAGGTCGATCCTGACCGCATCGACGAGGAAGGTGAAATACCCGACGCCGTGATCAAACGGCTCGCGCAGATCGGCGCGTTCGGGATCAAGGTACCGCGCGAGTACGGTGGGCTCGGGCTCTCACAGCTCAACTATTGTCGCGCCGCGATGCTGCTCGGAAGTGTCGACGCGAATCTCACCGCGCTCCTCTCCGCGCACCAATCGATCGGCGTCCCGCAGCCCGTGAAGTTATTTGGCACCGAGGCACAGAAGAAAAAATATCTGCCGCGGGTCGCGCGCGGAGAAATTTCCGCATTTGCCCTCACCGAAACGGGTGCCGGTTCTGACCCCGCGACCATGACGACGCGCGCCGAGCCCACTGCCGACGGGAAACACTTTGTCATTAACGGAAAGAAACTCTGGTGCACGAATGGCGTGAAGGCCGGAGTGATCGTGGTGATGGCGCGCACGCCGGAAAAAATCGTCAACGGCCGCGCAAAAAACCAGATCACCGCCTTCATCGTCGAAATGAACACGCCGGGTGTGGAGGTGATCGCGCGCTGCCATTTCATGGGACTGCGCGCGCTCTACAACGGGGTGATTCGTTTCACCAACGTAAGAGTGCCGCGCGAAAATATCCTCGGCGGCGAAGGACGTGGACTCAAAGTCGCGTTGACGACCCTCAACGCCGGACGACTCACGATTCCCGCCGCGTGCGTCGGCTTGATGAAACGCTGCCTTGGATACGCGCGCGAGTGGTCCACTGAACGCGTGCAATGGGGCGCGCAGATCGGTCGGCACGCGGCGATCGCCGACAAGATCGCTCGGATCGCGGCGAACGCGTTCGCGACGGAAGCGATGGTGATGCTCACAGCGGCGTTGGTCGATCGCGACAATGCTGATATCCGCATTGAAGCGGCGATGTGCAAAATGTTTGGCTCGGAAGCGGCGTGGCGCGCGGTGGACGAGACAATGCAAATCCGCGGTGGTCGCGGCTACGAAACCGCGCAATCGTTGAAAAACCGCGGCGAGCAAGCAGTGCCGATTGAGCGGATGATGCGGGACGCGCGGATCAATCTCATCTTCGAAGGCTCCTCGGAAATTATGCGCCTCTTCCTCGCCCGCGAGGCGCTCGATCCGCATTTGAAAGTTGCGGGCGGTGCGCTCGATTCGCGTTTACCTGCGGGCAAGCGACTCGGCGCGGCGGCGAAGGCGCTGGGATTTTATGCACACTGGTATCCAGGATTGTTGCTGCCACGCGGTGGAACGCCGCGAGATTTAACGCCGGCATTTCGCCCCTCGCTGGCCTATGTTGCACGCACGAGTCGGCGGCTCGCGCGCACGTTGTTTCACGCAATGGCAAAGCACGGGGCCAAACTCGAGCAACGGCAACTCCTGCTCGGCCGGATCGTGGATATCGGCACCGAACTTTTTGCGATCACGGCCACCGTTCTCTACGCCGACGCGCTCGTGAAACGCCACGATGCAGAGCATCCCCAGTCCGAACTCGAACAACTCGTGCACTGTTTCGTTGCCGATGCGCGCAACCGGATCGCGACGAGTTTCGCCGCACTCGCGCACAACAACGACGCAGGTAATTACGCGCTCACCCAATCACTGCTCGCAGGAGAACACGCGTATTTGGACGACGGCATTGTCGGGCACCGGCGTTGATCTCAGGGTTGGAATCGCCACATTTGAGCGGCGCGAGCAGAACATGGACTTTTCTCCGATGACACCTTGTTGCATTGCCCACCGGGGCGCGTCAGCGGAGGCGCCCGAAAATACTCTCCGTGCCTTTGAGCGCGCACTCGCGGTCGGAGCGGAAGGGATTGAGCTGGACGTGCAGGTTACCCGCGACGGAGTGGCGGTGGTTTTCCACGATTCCACGCTCACACGACTCACGGGAGCACAGGGCCGCATTGCTGACTTCACGTTGTCGGAAATCATGGAGTTTCGGATACAGGGCGAACCCATTCCAACGCTCGCAGACGCTCTGGCGGCAACTCGGGAATGCGCCGTGCTGCAAATCGAAATCAAGAAAGACGTGCCGGTCGCTCCCGTACTGGAAGCGATTCGGCGGACTCCTTCAACCGGGCAGATCATTCTGGCTTCGTTTGAGATTTCCATTTTGAGCGAAGCCGCCGCGCTCGCGCCGCATCTGCCGCGCATGTTAATCGCTGATGCGCCAGCAGGGATTCGCGCGCCGACGGCGGTTGCGCTGAGTCTGCTGCACACGATGACCTCCGTTGGTGGAAGCGGAATCAGTGTGTGCCACCGGGTGATAAGATCACCGCTCTTCGTCGAAATGGTTCACCGCCACGGCGCACTCTTGTGGTGCTGGACGGTTAACGACCCGCGCACGATGCGACGCCTTCGCGCTTACGGGGTTGACGGAATTCTGAGCGACGACCCGGCGAAATTAGTTCGAACGCTTCGGGGTAACACTTCCGGCGGAAGCGGGCGCTTCGTCACGGAGACAGCCGGTGCATAAAGCTCCGGCCTGTTCCCGATCGCTCGCCTTGTGAAGCCATCATTCTATGCGACTCTGCTTTGCTGCAACTTCTCCGACGCCCCCGGCAGATGGTGCGACAGCTCGACATCGAATGCGTGCGACTCGATCCCGCGCGCGATTGCATAGTAGAAACCATGCGTCTTAAAGGGCCTTTTCTGCGGGATGAGTTCTTTGCGCGCCACGGCCAATGCCGGGGAACCGCGCCGTAATAGATCGGCGTTCAAGTCGAGATAGAGGGCGGAATTCCACGGCGCGGCATGACGAACATCGCGATTTCGTTTCAGAGCAGTGTGAATCAAAGCCGCGATGGTCGTCACTGTCCCCATGTAAAACAGCACGGCGCCGTCCAGCGGAGACGTGCTCTCGCTTCCACGGGCCACGGCGTGCGCCACCACCAGCGTCGTGCTCCAGGCAATACCGAGCGACATCAAGTAACGACTCATCGAACACCACGGAATATGCTGCAAGGTTACGTTCGGGATGCAGCAGGTAAACATAGCCACGACTTCATTGTGACTATATTCTTTCTCACCGACATTAAGTGGCGTGTTGTCGGACCGGGTTTTTCGCAGGATCTCATGGGTGCGAAAGAATGTCGCCGGTCCGTTCAGAAATGCCCGTCGGTCGTCAGCCGCGATTCCCTCGTAACTGATCCGGCCTCCGGCGAGAATTTCGTGGACCAAAGGATTCCGTTCCGCCTCGGCAGCAAAACAGGCGCTCTTATGAGCGATGATTTCGGTCACCTCCGCGGCCTGGAGCGGAAGCGCATGACGGTTGTCCGCTGCACGGCAAAGTGTATATAGTGTGTCCATGCGAGACTGGATTCGCGCGACGACGATCGGACATCAGTAACCGGAGAATGGATTTTTCCTGAGCGGGCAATTCATGGCGCACGCGGGCCTTTGTTTTCTGAACTCCTCGTTCTTGTTATTGGGCTATATATGCTCCAAGCACATGATCAGGATAACCTCGAATTGACCGCGCGCAACCGTCGCCGCTGCGCGAGGGGAAGGTGAGGATTTTTTGATCCGTTTCAAAATATCACGGGGTTGAAACCAGCCGGGCAGCCCAAATTGGCGGTCGGCCAGCGTAGCGCAGGCATCTTGCAGCATCTTGCCTGCACCTTTTTTTGCAGGATGCAGGCGAGATGACTGCGCTAGTCTCACTGCAACTCGCGGGTGCACACGGGAATATTCCAGCGCCGATATTGGCCTCGCGTTTGGCGACCCGCCAAACTATTGCACTTGAGGCCTGAGACGCGGCCCTCAGGTCGACGCTTTCGACGACTCCAAAAGGTCCCATGGCAACACTAACACCACCCCGAAGCCGTCAGAGCGCGCGGCTGATGGCAGCAGTTTTCATAGCCTTCGTTTTCGCACAGCAGATTTGCGCTCAAACTGCGCCCGCCGCTCCCGCCCTCAGCGAACTGAAAAAACTGAGCGTTGAGGAGTTGATGAATGTCGAAGTGACCTCGGTTTCGCGGCGCCCCGAAAAACTTTCTGAAACCGCGTCGGCGATCCAGGTTATCACCGACGGCGATATCCGCCGTTCTGGCGCAACCAACCTGGCCGAGGCGCTCCGGCTCGCATCGAATCTCGAAGTGGCGCAGATCGATTCGCGCCAATGGGCCATCAGCGCGCGCGGTTTCAACAATGCGTCCGCCAACAAGCTCCTCGTGTTGATGGACGGGCGTACGCTCTACTCACCGCTGCATGCCGCTGTGTTTTGGGATGTGCAGGACACGCTGCTCGAGGACATCGACCGCATCGAGGTCATCAGCGGGCCCGGCGCCGCACAGTGGGGTGCCAACGCCGTCAACGGCGTCATCAACATCACCACGAAGAGCGCGAAGGACACGCAGGGCCTGATCGTCGAAGGCGGCGGCGGCTCGACGCTGAGCGGTTTCGGCGGCGTACGTTACGGCGGCACCGTCGCGCCCGGTGTGCACTATCGAATCTACGGCAAATATTTTGACCGCGACCGCACCACGTTTGCCAGCGGTCGCGACGGCGCCAACAATTGGGACATGAGTCAGGGCGGCTTTCGCATGGATTGGGACACCACCGCCACCGACCTCCTCACGTTGCAAGGTGACGGTTACAACGGCCGCACCGGTCAGCCGGCTGCGGGGGACATCCGCGTGAGCGGCGGCAACGTGCTCGGCCGCTGGTCGCGCGCGCTGTCCGAAAAATCCAACGTCTCGCTGCAATGGTATTGGGACCGCACGCATCGGCGCATCCCCGGTACGTTTGCCGAGGACCTCGATACCTACGACATCGATTTTCAACATCGCCTCGCACTCGGCGACCGACACGACGTCGTCTGGGGCGCCAGCTACCGACTGATTGACGACCAACAGCTCAACGATTATCCGGTGCTCGCCTTTCTCCCGGCGCACGTCAGGCGCGAATCGTTCAGCGTGTTTGTGCAGGACGAAATCTCGCTGGTGAAAGACCACCTGCACCTGACGCTCGGCACGAAGCTCGAACACAACTTCTATACCGGCTTCGAGTCCCAGCCCAGCGCCCGCCTCACGTGGCTCGCGAGCAAGGAGCAGACCGTGTGGGCCGCAGTCTCCCGCGCGGTGCGCACGCCCTCACGCATCGACGGCGAATTCTACTCTCCCCGCGATCCGCCGTATACGCTCCTGCAGGGCAACCCGAATTTCGCGTCCGAAGAGCTGCTCGCCTACGAACTCGGCTGGCGCGTGCAGCCCCAGCCGAATCTCTCCCTCGCGATGGCTGCTTTCTACCACGATTACGACAAGCTCCGCACCACGGAACGCGTCAATCCAGCGGTACCATTTCCCCTTTATCTCGCCAACGGCCAGGAGGGCACATCCACCGGTGTGGAGCTGACGGCTGACTACCGCGCGACAGACAAATGGCGGCTGCGCGCAGGCTACACGGAACTACATTTGGATCTCCGCAACAAACCCGGCAGTACCTCCCCAGCCCCGACTGACACCGATCCGGAGCACCAATTCTCGCTGCGCTCTTCGCTGGACCTGCCCGGCCGTTTTGAATTCGACGCCAACTATCGCTTCGTGGCGCGAATCCCCAGCCAGCACCTCCCCGCCTACGATGAACTCGACCTGCGCCTGGGCTGGCAGCCGACAACCCAGCTCGAACTTTCCGTCGTCGGCCAGAACTTGCTGCGCGACCGCCACGCGGAATTCAACACCGCCGCCACCCGCCAGTATATCGAACGCAGCGTTTACGGAAAGGTCACATGGCGCTTTTAAATGTCGCCAGACACACAAGGGCGGGCGGCAGCCCGGCAGGCCGGTGTGGCACAGGGCTGATTGCGGCCGTGCTCCTCTTCGCGACTGGAGCGGCTGTGCGCGCGCAGGTGCCACCGGCGCGCGACTATCAGCTCAAGGCTGTCTTCCTTTTCAACTTCGCTCAATTTGTGAACTGGCCCGCGACCGCGTTTGCCGACGCGCAGTCGCCACTCGTCATCGGTGTGCTTGGCGAGGATCCCTTGGGAGTATTCCTCGACGAAACCGTGCACGGCGAAAAAATCGGCGACCGAATCCTCGTGGTCCAACGCTATCGGCGGATCGAGGAGATCAGACACTGCCACATCCTCTTCATCAGCCGCTCGGAGACCAGCCGCCTGAAAGCCGTCTTCGCCATCCTGAATGGCCGGAGCATCCTCACCGTGGGTGACGTCGAGGGCTTCGCGCGCGCTGGCGGCATGATCCGCTTCGTCACCGAGAACAACAAGACCCGCCTGCGCATCAACGTCGAGGCCGCCAAAGCCGCGCACCTCACACTCAGCTCCAAACTGCTCCGGCCGGCCGAGATCGTCGCACCCGGAAAGGACTAGCCAATGCTACAGCGCTTCAAAGACGTCCCGATCCAACGCAAGCTGATGTTGCTCATTTTCCTGACCAGCGTCGTCGCGATGCTGCTGATGCGCGCCACGTTTTTCACCTACGAATTCGTGACCTTCCGAAAAGCCACGGTGCGGCAGCTCTCCACACTCGGCGAAGTCATCGCGAACAACAGCACCGCCGCACTCGCCTTCCAAAACCAGGACGACGCGCGGGAAATCCTCACCGCGCTCACGGCCGAGCGCTATATTGTGGCCGCCGCGCTCTACAGCCAGGACGGAAAACTCTTTGCGGCTTATCCCGCGAATCTGCCCATCGCGACGCTGCCCGCGGCGCCCGGCGCGGATGGCTACCGGTTCGAACCCTCGCACCTCGCCGGATTCCAACCCGTGATGCAGCGCGGCAAACGTCTCGGCACGCTCTATCTTAAATTCGAAACGGGCACGGTGATTTGGGAATGGCTGCGCCTCTCCCTCGGCATAGCGCTGGCCGTGATCGTCGTGATCCTGCTCGTGACGTTTTCACTGTCACGCGTGCTGCAGCACCAGATTTCTCGCCCCATCCTCGCGCTCACCGACACGGCACGCGCGGTCGCCGAACGCCACGACTATTCCGTGCGCGCCACCAAGCAAGGCGCGGACGAAGTGGGCCTCCTCACCGACGCCTTCAACCAGATGCTCACACGCATCCACGAGCAAAACCTCGATTTGAGTGAAAGCGAGGCCCGCGTGCGCGCCGTCCTCAATTCAGCGATGAGTGCCGTGGTGGTGATTAATTCCGCGGGCGAGATCATTGATTGGAATGCGCGGGCCGAACATCTGTTCGACCGGACCCGCCAGGAAGTGCTCGGAAAAAAACTGGCCGAAATCATCATACCGCTGCGTTATCGGGACGCGCACGAACGCGGCATGAAACATTTTCTGGCGACCGGCGAGGGGCCGGCCTTGAACCAGGTCATCGAGTTGAGCGCCCTGCGCCGCCACGGTGATGAATTTCCGGTGGAACTGTCCATCAGCCCGATGAAAACCGGCGACGCGGTGACGTTTTGCGGTTTCATCACCGACATCACGGCGCGCAAACAGGCGGAAGATGAGCGCGCCCGCTTGTTGATCCGTGAACGCGAAGCGCGGAGTGAAGCCGAAACGCTCAACGCATTCTCCCGCACGCTCGCCGCAGAACTCGATTTGCAGAAGCTCGTGCAGCAGGTCACCGATGCCGCGACCGGGGCGACCGGGGCGAAGTTCGGCGCGTTTTTCTACAACACCCTCAATGAACAGGGTGAATCCTACCTCCTCTATACTCTTTCCGGCGCGCCGCGCGAAGCGTTCGAGAAGTTCGGCATCCCTCGCGCCACGCCGCTGTTCGGACCGACGTTTCTCGGCCAGGGCGTCGTCCGTATTGACGACGTGCGCAGCGATCCGCGTTACGGAAAAAATCCCCCGCACCACGGCATGCCTCAAGGGCATCTGCCGGTGCGCAGTTATCTGGCTGTGCCCGTCATCTCCCGGTCGGGCGAAGTTTTGGGCGGGCTGTTCTTTGGCCATCCCGAGACCAGCATCTTCACCGAGAGCGCCGAACGGATCGTGGTCGGCATCGCCGCCCAGGCAGCCATTGCGATTGATAATGCCCGGCTCTACAGCAAGGCCGAAAAAGAAATCTCCGAGCGCAAACGCGCGGAAGAGGAGGTTCACCAGCTCAACCAGACCCTCGAGCAGCGCGTCACTGAGCGCACAGCCCAGCTCGAAACCACCAACGCCGAACTGCTCCGCAGTCGGGCTGAGCTCAAGAGCCTTTTCGAGTCCATCGACGAGGGGTACTGCATCATCGAGATGCTTTTCGACGAGCGGGATCAACCGGTGGACTACCGTTTTTTAGTCATCAATCCCGCATTCGAAAAGCAAACCGGACTCAGCGGCGCGCAGGGCCGGCGGATGCGCGAACTGGCCCCGGCGCACGAAACGCACTGGTTCGAAACCTACGGTCGGATCGCTCAGACCGGCGAGCCGGCGCGCTTTCAGAACTACGCCGAACAGTTGCACCGCTGGTTTGATGTCTACGCTTTTCGTTACGGTGATCCCGAGAACCGGCAGGTCGCTGTTCTTTTCAGCAATATCACCGAACGCAAACACGGCGAGGATCAGATCCGCCAGCTAAACACTGACCTCATGCAGCGGGCCGCCCAACTGGAAGCCGCTAACAAGGAACTCGAGGCTTTCTCCTACTCCATCTCGCACGACCTGCGCGCACCGCTCCGCCACATCGACGGTTTCGCCGGGCTGCTCAGCAAGCACGGCGCCGCCGTCCACGACGATGAAGCCCGCCGCTACCTCGCCACGATCGCCGCCGCCGCCAAACAGATGGGCCGGCTCATCGACGATCTACTCGGCTTCTCACGCATGAGCCGCACGGCCGTTTCCCGTACCGACGTCGACCAAAACGCGCTCGTCACCTCCATCGTGCGCGAGGGCGGTTACGATCAAAAGGGCCGCGCCATTGCGTGGGACATCGCTCCATTACCCACCGTCAACGCTGACTCTGCCATGCTGCGGCAGGTATGGGTCAATCTTCTCGAAAACGCCGTGAAATACTCTGGCAAGAATCCCAAGCCGCGCGTCACCGTCGGCTGCCAGCCCGCCGATGGCGCATCGGACGAGTGGGTGTTCTTCGTGCGCGATAACGGCGTCGGTTTCGACATGGCCTATGCCGACAAACTATTCGGCGTCTTTCAGCGTCTTCACGGCCCGGCTGAATTCGAAGGCACCGGCATCGGTCTCGCCAATGTCCGCCGCATCGTCGCGCGGCACGGCGGCCGCACCTGGGGCGAGGGCCGTGTGGGCGAAGGCGCGATCTTTTATTTTTCCCTCCCCGTCAAACCCCCTCTATCATGAGCGCCAAGTCCATCAGTCTGCGGCCGATCCTCCTCGCCGAAGACAATCCCAACGACGTCGAGCTCACCCTCTCGGCATTGAAAAGCCAGCATCTCGCCAACGACATCACCGTCGTGTACGACGGTGCTGAGGCGCTCGACTACCTTTACCGCCGCGGCACGTTCGCGGGCCGTACCACCGCCCAGCCGGCGGTCGTGTTGCTTGATCTGAAGATGCCGCGCGTCGGTGGCCTCGAAGTTCTCCGTCAGATCCGCGCCGACCCCGGCCTTCGCTCGCTTCCTGCCGTCATCCTCACCTCGTCCCGGGAGGAGACCGACGTCGTCAAAGGTTACCAACTCGGCGCCAACGCCTACGTCGTCAAGCCTGTCGACTTCGGCGAATTCGTCTCCGCCGTCGCCCGGCTCGGCATCTTCTGGGCCCTCGTCAACGAGCCTCCGCCCCCGCTGGCTAACCGCCTGCCCGGAGAATAGTTTTTTCGCTGACGAGATATCAGAAGCTAACTGCGCACACTGAACCTATATGGCCCGCATCCTCCTGATCGAGGAGGATGATTTGAGTGGGCAGCCGACCTATCTCGCGTCCCATCATCGCAACTCGAGCGCTTCGCGGGGCGCGACAAAGAGCCGCAGAAAAGAGCCATCGCTGAATTCGGCAGTTGAACCGCAAAGAACGCAAAGATCAGAGATCGAAACATCACATTCATTGTGCTCTCTGCGTTCTTTGCGGTTAACACGTCCGGGCAAGTTTGGAAGCGCCTCGCGCAAGAAAAAACTCCGGCCGTGATGGCTGGAGTTCGTAAACCTGAGAAAAAAATAAGCCGGGTTATTTCGTGATCTCGTGATAATTGCCGTTGGAGACCATCGTGCGAATTTTGGCTGCTCCGACGTTCCAATCTTTCAGCAATGCTTTGTCCCAAAGCGTATCGATGAGTTCACCTACGCGAATTTGTGAAGGCAGTTCAATGACCACCAGATGGGTCGCGGTCGTGCGTCCCGAGACAACGCGCCAAAGATTGACCCGTGCGTCTTTGAAGCCGTTCGCCACGAAAATCGCTTTCAAACCGTCGAGCGCTTTCACGTAGGCGTCCTCGTCACTGCAGGTGATCGATGTATTGAACACCGCGCCGCCGTCGTAGCCTTCCTCAGTGCGAACAGCTTTGTAGAGAAAACTTGGACCGAGATGGCGCATTCCTTTTAGCTGGTCCAACAGCGCTTTCACCTCCGGGTCATCTTTTAGCTTGGCGTCGATCTGGTAAACAGCGGCCGCTGAGTCGAAATGGCTGACGACAAACACCCCATGTGAATTATCACCGGCGAGATCGCCGATCCATACATGGCGCAAGCGATCAATACCCGTGCGGGCTTTGATGACCGCGTTGATTTTTGTGATCATCGCGTTGTACGCGTCGACATCGTCGGTGCTCACGACCTGTACGACCAGCGCAGGGGCGGTTTCGGCGAACATTGATCCAACCGCCATCGCGAGGATGACGGGCAATACGATGAGTCTCATTCTTACATTCATGTGAGTTGTCAGTTGTAGGCTGAAGCGAACTCAGGCGGCTGAACCGTCCGTGCGCGCAGGCAGCCGGATTTTGCGGGGATAAAATCAGCCACCAACGGAAGGCCAAAAGCCAGGGGTATTGGCGGATGACGATTGAGCACGTTAGCCAGCTGGTCGTTCAGATGGCAAGGGCAAGCTCGCTATATTCCTGGATACTTGCTCGCGAGTATCCACTGCCGGCAGCTGCCTCTGATCAGCAACTCCCACTTTGTATCCCCTGTATAAAGTTTAACTGGTGCCTAATCGGCAAATAGCCACTGTCGCGCCGATGAGATCAATCGCTCTAGCCATGGTCGCAGTCGCAATGGCCAGTGTCGGAATCGCAGGAGAGGCCCCCTCGCCTGCCAATGCACATAGTGACGCCTGGATCGCTCAGTTTCAGCGCTATGCTGCGCAAAAGCAGATCGAGCCTGAATATCGTTATGCGCCCAGAACTCCCGGCGCGAACGCGATCGCATTGAGCGGAGTACTGCGGGCGTTGCCGCCGCCGCAAGATTGGCCGCAGTTGCGGCGAACGCTCTCCGAGGCGACCTCGCATGTGCCGGCTGAACAGGCTTTGGAAAAGCAGCGCCTACAGGCAGGCGCGTGGTTGCTGGCTTACCTCGTGGGAGATCGCGCCGCTCTGGAGACTGAGTTGACCGCGGTGGCCACCGCGGCGGGAGCGAATGAGTCCAATCCGTCCGCGTTTGCCGTGCGCCGGTTGAAGGAGAGTTTGGCGGAGCGCGATGAATCGGTCGTGTCTCTGGAAAAACAACTTCAGGCGTTTGAGGCGCAGTTGGTGATGCTCGAGCCCGTTGATGAGGCTGCCGTGAAAGCTGCAGTCGGAGGCGAGGAAAATTTCGCACGGTTGAAACAACTGACTCTGGTCAGCCGTGAAATGCAGGGCCGCTATATCGAAATCTATGCGGAGTATCAAAAGACCAAGGACGAGATCTCGGCCCGCGCCAAAATGGAAGCGCTGCAAAAAGAATACTCGGATAAGAACGGCGCCGCGATCCAGGCTCTCACCCCATATCGGAATAACCCGCTGGTCATTCACTACGTCAGCAGCATGTCCCAGAACGACGACGCGGTCGCCCCAGACCACGAAACCCACCAGCTGCAAGTGCCGGACCTGGTGGCGGTCGTTGGTCGCGAGCGTGCGGCCGTGTTGGTGCGCCGCGCGCTGCGAGCCTCCGCCAATCTGATGATTGAGAGAGAGCTGGCCGAACCTACCCGTCAGCTGGTCCGTGAACTGGCGATGGCGGAAATTAACACGGTGAAAGTTGCATCGTGGGGACTCATCCAAGACGACCGATCGGCCGAGTTGTTCGAAGCGTACTTCAAAACATTTCCACCAACGGATACGAAAGATTATCAATATCGAAACGCCTGTGGGTATTATCTGGCTAGCTTGATCCACGACGGGCGATCCGCAGACGCGGTGAAGTTTGTCACGGCGTTGCGCGTCGGCGGGGAAGATGACGAGTCGAAGATGAGCCTGCCCTACGACGTGACGGCGAAACTGGAGCAGACCCACGCGGAAGAACTTTGGAAATTCTTGCATGGTTGGCTGGCCGTAGATCCCGGAGCCAGAGAATGGGATCGTTTCAATCGACTCTCGGTGCAGCTGGATCGCCGAGAAGAATTGAAAGCGCTGATCAAAGAACTCGCAGAGACGGGCGGCTTCAACCGGATGGACCGGCTGGCGGTTCAGCGGATGCAAGCGGACGCGGAGATGGCGACCGGACAAATCGCAGCGGCAGCCCAGCGGCTGCGGGCTCTGATCCAATCGCCGGCAGGGAACGCTAAAGAGCGGTCCGAGCAGAGAACGATTGCGTGGCAACTGCTCAAACTCGCCGATCTGCAGAGCGACCAAGCCGGATTCGCGTCCACGTTGGCGGCTGCTGAAGCAGTGGTGGAGTTGGATAAAAAGGAAGGAATTCGCGACGGGCTTTCGGCCGCAAGCGATCTCGCGCAGGCGCTCGGCGATCTCGGTCATTATGCTGAGAGCTCACGCATCGGCCGCTCGGTACTGGACGCCATCCCGCAAATCGAAGCAGCGGCGGCGGCCCAAAAAGAACCCAACGAATTCGAGTCAAATGGATCTGATGACGTGTTCAAAGATTTGCTCGCTGAACAATTGAGGGCTGAAGTGGAACTCGGCCACTGGAAGGAAGCGCGCGCGCTGTTGCAGGAAAGTCCGTGGTGGAATGCGAGCGATATTGGCGGCCTGCTGGATCGACGGCTTTCGGATAAAGGCAAACCACTGGGATATTATGCGGCACGCGTTTCTCAGACCGAAGGTGATGTCGTAGTCACTCGGCGAATACTTGAAGCCCAGCTCACGATGACTCCGTCGGCGGACTCGATTTATGAAAGCTACCTCGCCGTCGCCCGCGAGGAAGCGCTGCCCTTGCTCGAGAAACTCGCGGCCGCCGATCACTACGAAGAGCGCCCGCTGATTTGGAAAGCGCGACTCCAGATGGATGCGAAACAATGGGACGCGGCCATTGTCACGCTGCAGCAGGCGATCAGCATTGATCCGTCAGATGGAGAAGAAGGCCGCGGCGACCGGATGCGCGTCTATGCATTTATGTCGGTCGCGATGGCAGCCAAAGGTGATGTGGAGAAGGCCACGTTTTTCGCGAACGTGGTGAAGGCCATTCGTGTTTCGGAGACGGCTGATCGCTGGTATGAAATCGGCGCCTACGCGCAAGCGATCGATCTCTATCGCGAGGCGCTCGGCTTTTTTCAGGACGCGTATTGCATTCAGTCGCGACTCGCGATCCGTCTGGCTGACGCAGGTAAAATGGACGAAGCGGCCGAACATTATCGCCGCGCGTTCGAATTGATGCCCGACAGCTTTGGTCGTGTGGAAAGCCATTGCTTCGGGTGCGAACATGTTTTCGAGGGAAAAAAATCCCAAGGCGTAGCGGAGGAAGTTTTCGCGCATTTGCTCAAGGCACGACCTGACAAACCCCAGCTTCACTATCTGTCTGGTTATTTGCGCGAGGAGCAGGAACGTCTCACTGAAGCGGCGGAGTTTTATCGGCACGCAGTCGAACTTGATCCTCTTTATCTGAACGCTTGGGATCGGCTGGCAGGACTCGATCGCAAGTTGAAATTCAGCGCGACGCAACGCGACGACCTGCTGTTGAAACTCGTGGAGCTCGATCCCGCCAGTCGGCATGCGTCGCCGGATTTCGACAAGGTGGCCGACCTGCCCAAGTTATGGCGCGTATTGGATCAGGCTGGACGCGTACTCGAAAGTCTTCCGGCGCCAGCACCACTCGGTGAGCTCAAAGCTAGCGCGGTCCGCGTCGCTCAATCAAAAGACGTCACCGCGTCGTCGTGGGAAACCGGTCGCCCAAGAAAAGACTTTGCGCGGGTAATTCTGGATCGAAGATTCGTGCAGGCGCTGCAGGTTTATCTGGCGACCTTGAATCAGCCGCGCGAAAACAAAAGTGCGCATTCAGAGACAGAGGCGGCAAAGAGCCTGTGAGATAGTTGAGCGGAAAAGTTCGCCGCGCTGCATCGCGATCTCGCGGGGTTGCGAATCGTGGCTCGGTCCAATGAAGGGCTCACGAGACGCGCGGGGTTGGACTTGTGACACCTACCCTACATGTCGTCGCCCTACTTTCGTTCTTCGCGCATTCACCGCTCAACCCAGGGCTTGGACCGTGGCGTGCGATCGCTCGTGTTTGTCGCATTGTTTGCCCTCTCCGCTCTCACACTTTCGGCGGAGTCATTTGTGCTCAACGGCACTGAGGTGCGCGCGCTACCGCGTTCCAGCAACGGCCGCGATTACACCCTCTACATTGGGTTGCCCGCTTCTTACGCAACATCGCCGTCTCGCCGTTATCCCGTGCTCTACGCCTCCGACGGCTACTGGGATTTTCATCTGTTGGTGTGGGAAGCCGGCAACTTGGTCGTCGACGGCCTCATCCCCGAATGCATTGTTGTCGGCATCGGCTATTCGGGCGTCAACCCCGACGTCAGCTCGCTGCGGCAGTGGGATCTGACTCCGGGCTACGATGCTTACGCGGGGACAAACAGCGGTCACGCCCAGGAATTCCTCGATGTCGTCGCCAACCAGTTCATTCCTTTCGTCGAACAAAATTATCGCGCCGATTCAAGTTATCGTGTGCTCGCTGGCAGCTCGTACGGTGGACTTTTTACGATGTACGCGCTCTTTGAACGGCTCGGACTTTTCAATGCCTACATCGCCGTCAGCCCGTCGCTCTGGTGGCGCAGCCGTTACATCGCAAGTCGCGAGAGCGATTACGCGCTGACTCATACTGCGTTTAATACGCGAATTTTTCTCACCTACGCCGGCGACGAAACGTCGGCGATTCGGGACTCCACCAAATCGCTCGGGCAACAACTCCGCCACTCCAACTACTCCGGACTCGCCATCGCGGTGCGCGAGATCGATGGCGAACGACATTCGGGCACGAAGGCTGAGGGCTTTCATCGCGGGTTGCGGTTCGCATTTGCGCCGCTGGCTCCGACGCCCTCAACCGTCGCGAACAAAGGCTACGGTTCGCGCTCGCCGTTTATCAATCTCTCCACGCGCGGTCGCGTGGGAACCGGAGACAATGTAATGATCGTTGGGCTGGTGATCGATGGCCCTGAGCTGAAACACGTCCTGATCCGCGCGGTGGGTCCCGGTCTCGCTGTGCAGGGCGTTTCGGATATCATCAACGATCCCAAGCTCACCTTGATCGACACGAGTCACCGGATCATTGCCACCAATGATAACTGGAGCGAGGCCGCCAATGCCACTGCGCTGACAACGGCAACCGCCCAAGCCGGTGCCTTCGCCCTCGCCTCAAACAGCCGCGACGCGGCCGCGCTCGTGACTTTAGAGCCGGGACTTTATACGATGGTCGTCGAAGGAGTGAATGGCGCCCAGGGCGTCGCTCTTGTCGAAGCGTATGAAATCCTGCCGTAAGGCCGGAGAAACAATTCGGCCTTAGAAACTGCCGGTGATGCCGGCGGTGTAAGTCACGCCAAGATTGTTCGCGATTTGGAAATTGCTCCATGCGGGCGCGCCATCGACCACACGGTAACGAATCTTCTGGGCGTTGGTGATATTTCGGCCGGAAACAAAAAGCTTCGCCCAACGCGTAACGGCATACTCGATACTGAAGTCCACCGTCGTATACGCCGGATAAAAGCGATCGCCGTTGATCGCGACCGTGCCATCCGTGCGAACGATGCCTTCCTTCTGACGAAAGACCCGGCCATTTCGAATTACACCGGCGGTGATGCCGAGCTTGCCGCGATGATAACCGAGCGAGCCTTTGATCTGCGTCTCGTAGAAATTCTGGAAATCCGTGCCGGGATTGCCCGTGCCAGACGACAGGTAGTAAAACTTCGAAAGGTGATTGTAGTTGTAGCTCCCGATAAACTGAAACCCGTGCAAGACTCCGGGGAGCCAAACGTCCAGCGGCTGCCGCATTTCAAACTCGGCGCCCGTGATTCTACCCGGGCCCTGATTCACCCACGTGGTGGCCTGGAAATTGAGGAACGACGGTTCCAGATCGAGCTGTGCCAGCAATTCCGGCGTATTGAGCAGAACCGTATTTTGCACCTGTACGTTTTGAATGTCCTTGAGGAAACCGCCGATGCTGAAGACACCGCCCTGGGCCGTATAGTATTCGAGGTGGGTTTCGTAATTGTCGGCGGTCCACGGTTTGAGGAGGAGGTTCGGGCGGTTGACCGTACCGATCGCGATGCCTGAATAGGGCCCGGTCGTCACCGGCGCGAAGTTGAACGTCGAGCTCGGGATCACCGACCGTTCGAATCGATTCGCCGCCTGGGTCTTCGAATATCCGGCCCGGAGGATGAGGCTTTCGGTAAAGTTGTAGTTGGCCTCGAAGCTGGGGAAGTACCCGCTGTTCGATCCGTGGCCGGTCGTGCCCTTGCGGACGTAGCGAGCCCTCGCCGCCAGTAATGGGTCAGTGATCGACGCCACATAGGCAGAGCCACGATCGAGATTGGCGATACCCCAGTCCTTCGTCTTCTCAAAGCGGACGCCTCCAATATAGGTGAGCCGATTGCGGAAGAACGCGCCGGAGAATTGCAGATAAACCGAGACCGTTTTTTCGTCTACCTCGTAGGGATCGACCGTGGAGAAACGATGGGACTCCGCGTCGCGATACTGGAACCAGTCAGGATGCGCTTTGTAGAGATCATAGAGGCGGGAAAGACTGATACGAGGCACCGCGGGCGAGTTGTAATAACTGTCCTTCTCCGGCTGCACGTTGACGGCAATGATCTGCGCGGCGGAATCATCCGCCGTGCTCGCAATATGATCGGCCCCGACGAACGTCCACATCTTCGCGTCGTAGCTTTGGACGTTGCGGTAGATTTCATCGTAGTCGAAGCCCACGCGAACCGAGAGCGGATTGGCCAGTGCGAAATCGCGTTTCAACCAGAGCCGCGCGGCGCCGACCGTTTCAAGCGTCTTCGCCGGACGCGAAACCGCACCACCAATGTACATATTATTCAAATCCTGCCAGTTGACCTCGGGACCAAGCGCCGTGTCGCCGGTATTAAACGCGTAGGACTTGATGTTCTGAGAAAACTTAAAATTCCGGTCGAGCAGGTTGACCGTGATTCGACGTGGATTCGCCGTGCCCGTCCCAAGCCCGGTCAAAGGCAGCCCGCTGCCGTTGAACGTCGTGCTCTGGAAGAAACCGTCGTCCGTGTCCTTAAACGTGTGCTTCGACTGAGAAATCGTTCCACGCGCACTGGCTGTCCAGTCACCATGCCGCCACTCCGACTCGAGCACGTTCGTGATGACCGGTTTGGTACCGTTGCGCCACGCCTCGCGCATGTCGTAGCGAATCGCACCAGCCCCGAGATTGCCATAGGTCGCGTGTTCGCCGTTGGTTCCCGGCGTGCCCAACGGCGCGTCCAAATTGGTGGTGGTTTGCGCACCGGCGTTCCAGGTGAAACGAAGTTCGTCACCTGTTCGTTCCTGATAACGACTCGCCGCGAGGGTGTAGGAAAACTTGAGATCGGCGGTGGGCCGCCAGTCGAATTTGACCGAGGCGGAGTCGGTGATGTCCTGCTTGGGATTGTCATGCAGCAGATCCTGCGTGACGACCGGATTATAGACACTCGCCGTGGTGAGAGGCTGACCGGCCGCGAGGCGGGCCTTGGCTGCGATCGCTTGCGCCTCGGTGCCAAAATTCACTGAAGGAGACGACCAATGCACACGGGCCAGCACGTCGTTGTGCGAAAGCGTGATGGCGTAGCCAAACGTCTTGGACACCGGGTCGGTCCAACTCAGCAGGAAATTAGGCCGCCAGCCCTGCGTCTTGGTATCCCGGATACCAGCGCGGTTGCTGAACGAGGCCGATTCTGCGTCGGTGGTGAAAAGTGCGTTGTAGGTCAGACGGCTTTTGGAGTACTCGAACGCCGAGCGGCGGATGAGATTGATCGAGCCACCGAGCGCATTGGCGCTATCCTCAGGGGTCCGAAGCTTGCGGATTTCGACGCGCGCGATGTCCGCCGAGGAGGCACCCATCATTTCAAAGCCGCGGCCTCTTCCGGGCGTTGAAGCAGTGGCCGTCGAGGCCGACGCGACTGGCAGGCCGTCGAAACTGATCGCGGTGTTGGCGGCGTCGAGTCCGCGCACGCTGACGCCCACAATGTTGTTGGCGAAATATTCGACGCTAACACCCGGCAACCATTTCATCAGTTCGCCGGGATTGCGGTCCGGAATCGTCCCAAACTGATCGGCCGAAACGACGCTCTTCTGGCCAAGAGCCATGCGCTGTTCATTGACCGCGATCGCCTGGGCGTTGGTCTCCCGCGTCGATTGCACCACAAATTCGTTGAGGACCACCGTGTCTGATGCGGCACCGTAACGCGCCACGCTCGTCAGCTTCACGTCAGTAGTGGTGGTCTGTCCGGGAGTCACTGTGACATTGAACAGCTTTTCATCCAACCCGGTAAAGAACACCCGAACGGTGACTTCGCCTGCGGGAACGGACGCCAAACGGTAGTAACCGCTGGAGTCGGTGAACGCGACGAGGTTCGATCCTTTGACGGACACCTGTGCGTTGTTGAGAAAGTCACCTGTAACCGCATTTTGGACACGGCCGACAATCATGCCGGTTTCGGTCGACTGCGCCCGCCCGGACAACGGCGCGAACACGGCGACCAACATAAATCCAAACCGAGCGAGGGAGTGGCTGACAGACGAGCCGCGGAAGTGTGTGGCGAACGAACAAAATAAATTCTCGAACGTTAGCCCGCGGGCTAAAACTAATCGGTTCATGGCGATGAAGGGGGTTGGGGGAAACCTATCGTGACCGCCGGCACCGTGTTTTGATTAATCAACGAACGGAATAACTCCCTTGATTATATCGTTAAGCCACAAACCGAGCGCCGAGTTTTCGCGCGGACTCTCCGGCGCAGGAGCAACGCGCTGGACCGAAACTCACGGCGCCGGCATAGCCTCCGCGCTTGCTGCCACGATCGACCTGTATCTGTTGTTTCCATTATGCGCGCGATTCGTGTTCACGAAAACGGTGGTCCGGAAAAATTGCAGCTCGACGACATTCCAATGCCGGCGCCTGGTCCGGGTGAAATTCGCCTCAAGGTCAACGCCGCCGGGGTGAACTTTATCGATATATATCATCGGACCGGCCTCTATCCCCAGCCATTGCCGTTTACCGTGGGTGGCGAAGCTGCGGGAATCGTCACTGAAGTCGGCCCTGACGTAACCGAATTTAACATCGGCGATAGCGTCGCGTCTGCGCGGGTGAACGGCGCTTATGCCGACAGCGCACTCGTGTCCGCGAAACAAGCCGTGGGCCTGCCGGCCGGCATCTCGACGGAGCAAGCGGCGGCTTTGATGTTGCAAGGCTGCACCGCCCATTACCTCGCGTGTGATACCTATCCGCTCGAGCCAGGTGATACTGCACTCGTCCATGCCGCAGCGGGCGGCGTGGGTTTGCTTCTCGTTCAAATCGCGAAGCGTCGCGGCGCCCGCGTGCTCGCGGCGGTCGGTTCCGACGCCAAGGTATCGCTCGCGCGCGAAGCCGGCGCGGACGACGTGGTCGTCACCACGCGTGATGATTTCGCCGATGCGGCGCGTCGTTTCACTGCAGGGCGTGGCGTTGACGTGGTTTACGACGCGGTCGGAAAAACTACGTTTGAAGGATCGCTCGCAAGCCTCCGACCGCGCGGAATGTTAGTTTCCTACGGTAACGCCAGCGGTCCGGTGCCACCATTTTCCCCACTCATACTTTCTCAAAAAGGTTCGCTCTATTTCACGCGTCCGACCTTGCCGCACTACACGACTACCCGGGAAGAACTACAGAAACGCGCCGATGATCTTTTTCGCTGGGTGCTCGCTGGAGAATTGAAGGTGCGTATCGGCGCAACGTTCCCGCTCACTGCTGCGGCCGACGCCCATCGCGCGCTCGAAAGTCGCACGACTACGGGCAAATTACTGCTGCTGCCTTGAAGTAGAAAGAATGAGGGGGAGCCGGTGATCGTCCTGCGGCGGTTGACGTAGCGGCAGTGCCTCCGTGCCTGCCGTTCCGCAGCGAAGGGACGACCTCCGTGTCGTCCGGCGCTGTCATCGTTCTCCCAATCATTCTGGTGCTCTTTCTTGACCTCCGTTTCATCGCGCGGAGACCGAGAAAGAGAACGAGAATGATTGGGAGAACGATTGGGAGAACGGGTAGGAGATAATTTCCGGGCGACGAACCGTCCCTCGCCTTCGCCGCGGTCCCCCCCGCTTGCGTTCCCCTGCACCTTTGCGTCCTTTGCGGCTTCGCATGAAGCATGGCTTGGAACGTTCAGTTTAACCAGGGCGTTTACCTTCCCCAAATCGATTGGTGGCTCGACGCGCACTTCCCCGTTGCGCGCTCCTTCGTTTCGCACGCGCATTCGGATCACACCGCCACCCATCGCGAAATTCTTTGCTCCGCCGGCACCGCTCGCCTGATGCGGGCACGCCTGCCGGGCGAGCGCATCGAGCACGTTTTGCCTTTCGATCAAACCGAACAACTTACCGCCGATTGCACCGTCACGCTGCATCCCGCCGGCCATATTTTCGGATCTGCGCAATCGCTCCTCAATCACCAGGAGCACGGTCGTCTCCTCTACACGGGCGATTTCAAATTACGCCGCGGACTTTCCGCCGAGCCCTGCGCAACGCCTCAGGCCGACATCCTCATCATGGAAACAACCTTCGGCCGTCCGCATTATGTTTTTCCTCCGACGGCCAAAGTGCTCAACGACATCGCGCACTTCTGCCATGAAACGCTCGCCGACGGCGGCACACCGGTGCTGTTTGGTTATAGCCTTGGCAAAAGCCAGGAGCTGCTCAGCGGACTCGCTGCGGCCCAGCTGCCGGTGATGCTGCACCCGCAGACGTTCAAGCTCACGCGTATTTACGAGGAGTTCGGCATTCGCTTTCCGCCGTATCGCGAATTCTCCTACGACGAGATCGCCGGTCACGTCGTGATCTGTCCACCGCAATCCCGCGACTCCACGTTCGTGCGAAAGATTCCTCGGGCCCGCACTGCTGTGATCACCGGTTGGGCAACGGATCCGGGTGCCATTTACCGTTATCAATGCGACGCCGCGTTTCCGCTTTCAGATCACGCGGACTTTCCTGACCTGATGCGTTTCGTCGACGCTGTACAACCGAAGCGCGTGCTTACGCTGCACGGTTTTGCGCAGGAATTCGCGCAGACGCTTCGCGAGCGCGGGATCGAGGCCTGGGCGATCGGCGAGGACAATCAGCTGGAGTTGCAGATCAACAGCAGGGCGGGCCTTCCACCTGCCGATCCCGTTTCGAGCGAGGGCGGCTCAGAGCCCCGCCCTACTCTCGGAGCCCGTGCTACGTCAGACCATGCCGCGAACAGTTTTGCGCGTTTCGTCGTTGTCGCAGATGCGGTGAAGGCCACACCAAAAAAACTGGAGAAGATCGAACTGCTCCGCGTCTACCTTGCCGCGCTGTCGTCCGACAATGCCGCGATTGCGGCGACGTTTTTCACCGGGCGCGCGTTTCCCCAGCGTGACCCGCGAAATCTCAATCTTGGCTGGGCGGTGATCAAGCGCGCCGTCCTCGAAATTGCCGGCGTTACGGAGGCCGATTACCGCGCAGCGTACCACCGGTTCGCCGACGCGGGCGATGCGACCGGCGCGGTGCTCGGAAAAGAACCAGACATCAATAATAGTGGCTCCGCCGCCTTACCGTCTTCGTTGCTCAAGGACCTCGCGGAATTTTTCGAGCGAACAGCGGCGACGCGCGGGCCGGCGTCGAAACTTGATTTGTTGCGCGAGTGTCTTCGCCGACTCTCAGCAGATGAAGCACGTTACCTCGTAAAGATTATTACCGGCGACCTTCGCATTGGTCTCAAAGAAGGACTGCTTGAAGAGGCGGTAGCGGCCGCGACCGGCGAGCCGTTGGAAGCAGTCCGGGAAGCGAACATGCTGTGCGGTGATATCGCGACTGTCACTCGCGCCGCGCGCGCCGGGCGCCTCTCGTCAATCGAGCTCACCGTGTTTAATCCGCTGCAGTTCATGCTCGCGAGCCCTGAGCCCACCGCAGAGGCGATTATCGAACGCATGCTGCCGACTGCCTCTCCTGGAGCTGCAACGCTCTCGTCGCGCGTCGCGGTCTCAAGCGGAGGGTCCACCTCCGTGTGGACCGGATCGGAAACGGACGACACGGAGGTCGTCCCTCCACTTTCGAGCGCAAGTCCTCCCGCCACGATCTGGCTCGAGGAGAAATATGATGGCATTCGCTGCCAGCTGCACAAGGCGGGCGAACGCGTCGAACTTTACTCGCGTGATCTCAATCGGATTACCGAACAATTTCCGGATCTCGTGCGCGCTGCCGCTGATATTCCGGGCGACTTCATCGCCGATGGAGAGCTGCTGGCGTGGCGTGAGGGCCGTGCGCTGCCTTTCGCGGAGTTGCAAAAACGTCTCGGCCGAAAAGGCGGCGACGATTTTTTTCTCGGAACCGAAATCCCCGTTTCAATTTCGTTTTATGATCTCCTCTGGCTGAATGGTCGCGGTCTGCTGAAGGAACCGCTCGCGACGCGACGCGTCCTGCTGACAAATTTACTCCTGACGCTTGGCACCCATCTGTTGAACAAATTCTATCTCGCACCAGTGCAGCAGGTCACGACCGCGGTCGAGATTGAGGCGGCCTTTCTGGCCGCTCGCGCCCGCGGGAACGAGGGGCTGATGGCAAAAAACCCGCGAAGCTTTTACACGCCGGGACGTCGTGGACTCGCGTGGCTGAAACTCAAGAAAGCGTACGCCACACTCGATGTGGTCGTCGTCGCCGTTGAATACGGCCACGGCAAACGACGAGATGTGCTGAGTGATTACACCTTCGCAATTCGCGACGAAGAAAACAACAACCGGCTGCTCACAGTCGGCAAGGCGTATTCAGGACTCACCGACGTCGAAATCGCGACGCTGACGCAGCACTTCCTTGCTCACACCGTCGAGAGGCGTGGCCGTTATCGTACCGTGGTTCCGGACACGGTGATCGAGATCGCATTCGACACGATCCAGCCGAGCAGCCGGCATCAAAGCGGTTACGCGCTGCGTTTCCCCCGCATCGCCCGGCTGCGTCCGGATAAAACGCCAGCGGAAATCGACACGCTCGAAACCTGCCGGCGACTCGCCGAAGCGACGTTCGCCAGCACCGCTTCCTCCTCCGTAGCCGCGCCGGTTACGGCGCGGACGACGTCGTCCGCACGCTAACGCATGCGGCTACGATAGACTACGATGTTCACGCGCGTCACCGCACCGGCGCTCACCGAAGCGCAGCTGTTCGTGCACCTGCACCCGAAGCTCGCGGCCTGGTTCCGGAAACGCTTCACGCATTTCGCGCCTGCGCAACGTCACGCCGTTCCCGAAATCGTCGCCGGCCACTCTCTGCTCCTCACAATTAATTACGGCAAGTTCCCGCCGGCTCGATCGAGATTATCGGGCATTATCATTCCGCTATTTCCTGGCATGACGGAGCAGGCACGCGTCTGAAACTCCCCGCATTGATTGCCAGTTCACAACGCCTCGTGCTTTCGGCGTTCTCGCCTTGGGCCGGCGGAGTCGCATGGAGTTTGGGTTCGCCCGGTGAAACCGTCTACGCAATTGGCACGAAACGAATCTTTACAGTGGCACATGCTACCGACCACAAAGAACCCTGATTGAAATGAAGTTCGTCCGGATTCTCTGCCTCCTCCCCGCCCTCGCGACCGCCGCGATGGCAAGTGAAAGTGAGTTACCTCTCCGCGATGGAGAGCAACTCACCTTCCGTGTGGCCTGGGGTATTTTCGGAAATGCCGGTGAAATCAAAATCCGCGGTGCGGCGGAGACCAACGATGGCGCTCCTTTTCTCGCGATCACCACGACCACGTCGACCCGCAGCGTCTTGGCCCGGGTTTATCCGTTCGAAGCACAGTCGGAATCTATTTTCGACCTGCGGACCGGGAAGATGACGGTTCACACCGAAAACAGCGCGAGCAACAAGAAGAAGACCAACATCTCTCTCGAATTCAATTATCCGAAGTCTGAGATATTGTTCACCGACTTCATGAACTCGGCGAACAATCGCACGCTCCCGTTGCCGCCTGGCAACCCCAACGATCTGATCGGCAGCCTCGTGCAAACGCGCACGTGGAATTTGAAGCCCGGCGAGAAGCGCGATCTCAACGTGCTATTCGAAAAAGAAATCTACGAGCTCACCATTTACGCGGTGCGTTACGAAAAACTAAAGACGGGATTAGGGACGTTTAATACGCTGGTCTACGAGCCGCGCATGGAAAAAACGCCACCGAAAGGCATGTTCAAACGCGGTTCGGCGGTGCACGTGTGGATCTCGCAAGACGAACAAAAACTTCCTGTGCGATTCGAAGTTGAGTTCAAATTCGGCGCGGGCGTCGCGACGTTGCTCAACTACGATGAGCCGACGACGCCGGGCAAAACGACACCGCCGCAGGACGCGAAAGATTCGAAGCCGTCGAAGTGACGTCGCATTCGCCTCTAATGTGGCTGCGAATGCCTTTCCGCTCACGTAGCTGCGAGCGTGAGCGAGCGGAAACTCGGATCACACACCCCGTCGCTACGCGCCACCCCTCTCAAGAGGGGAATCCTGACGCAGTGGCAGCCGAAGTCCCCTCTTGAGAGGGGTGCCCGAAGGGCGGGGTGTGTTAGCCGGCTCTTTCTCGCGTTCGCCCGCGCGCAGACACCCGTCCACATCCGTGATCACGAAGCGCCAAAGTTTCTTTGCCCAAATCATTCCTGAGTATTCAACGCCAATTCTCGGCGTAGTCTGTACGCATTTTCTTGGTACGCGCACGCCACGGTCCTCCAGCCACAAACCATTTGCCGGTTCCGCCAACGCGCCATTGAGACTCCGATTGATTTCCAGTTTCTTCGTCACACGCCCGGGGCCATGAATTCCCTCGACGCCACGAATGAGAACGGCCGCCGGCCAGTCTTGCGGCCCGACGACGAGGTTGAGCATCTCGTGAATGCCGTAGCACAAATAAACGTACCAAATTCCGCCGCCTTCATAAAGCGGAGCTGTGCGCGCGGTGCGTCCTGCTCTCGCGTGGCACGCAAGGTCCTGTTCACCATCGTACGCTTCGACCTCCGTGATCATTCGCGCCTCGACCGGGGAGCCCGCCAGTTCGCGCACCAGATATTTTCCCAGCAGCCACCGGGCGCAGGCCACGGTTCGCACGGTGCGAAGTTCTTTCGCTTTAATTATTCGGCGCATCGCCCATTGCTTCTCGCAACCATCTCGTGAACGCAACCGCCGCGCCCACTCCCGCCCAACGAAAAGCCGACCTCCTTCGGTCGCTCCGCCTTTGCACCGCCGAAGGAATGATGGCGATGCCGCTGGTCACGATGTCACTGCCGGTAAATGTCTTCATGACGGCGCTCGTCGCGAAGGCATTCCCGATGCCAAAAGTGATGATTGGACTGATCAGCGCCATGCCGTTTTTCGGAAATTTTCTACAGATCTTTGTGGCTCCATTGCTCGTCAAATGGAAACCGCCCAAAACGCTCACCGTCGTCGCCGCCTCATGCCATCTCGTCTCGTGGGTCGCTTTCGGTGTGCTCCTTCCGCTCGTACCGCGGGATAATCTCCCGCTGGCGGCTCGCCTCTTCATTGCGTGGTTTCTGCTCTCGAGCTGCTTCGCCGCGGTCGCGGGCGTTTCGTGGAATGCCTGGATTCAAGAATGGGTGCCCGATCGTTTGCGCGGAAAATTTTTCGGCCGGCGAAATGGAACGCTCCAGATTTCAACGCTCACGTTCATGCTCGTCGCGGGTTGGGTTCTCGCGCGCTGGAATTACTCGATCCTGGCGTTTCAAGTGATCGTAGCCGGCGCTGTTTTCATGCGCGTCTTTTCGTTGCGCTGGCAATGGCAGAGCCCCACTCGACCGCTGCGACACGCGGTCGTGCCTCAACTTCCCATTCGCGAACAGTTGCGCGTCGTACTGCGCGCCCGCTCGCTACTTGTTTTCATCGGGTTCGGCGCCGTGTGGTCATTTGCTGCAAATTGTTTTGGTCCGTTCTACCACGTCTTCATGTTCGAACAGCTGGATTTCACCGCGTTCGATGTCGGCATTTTTTTGACGCTGTCCCAACTCGGAGGCGCGCTTTCACTTCCCGCGTGGGGACGGTTGCTCGATTGGTTCGGCAACAAATCAGTGATGACATTTTCTCTGATCCTTTGGCAGGCGCAGTATCTGGTTTGGTGTTTCATCACACCGCAAAATAATGTCTGGCTCTATGCGATGTGGACGTGGGCTGGCATGACGAGCGCGGGATTCGTCCTTGGCCAGTTCACCATTTTACTTCGGCTGATTCCCGCGCAGGCGAAGAGCCTTGCGATCGGGATCAACCTTGCAGCCACGTCGATGGTCGCCGCGATCGCGCCAATTATCGGCGGTTGGGTTCTCACGCGTGCGCTCTCGCACACCGACAATGCGCTCACCGTTTATCATTGGTGTTTTCTGGTGCAACCGGTGCTGGCGTTGCTCGGATGCATGTTGCTGCTGCGCGTCCATGAACCGCAGGCGAGCCCGCTCACGATGGTGTTCGGCGCGATGCGGAATATCCGCACACTCAGCGGCGTACTCGGCCTGGACTTCCTCGTGAATTACACGTTCTACCGCCCAGCCAAGCGATGAGTTCCACGCCTCACATTTTCACGCTGACCGGAAATCTTTTGGCGGAGCGCACCTTTGATTATGTTTCCTGGTCGCCCGGAAAAACCCAGCGCGCCACGCAGGAGACCTTTCAAGTCGGCGGCAAGGGCATCAACGTTTCAAAAATGCTCAACCGGCTCGGCGCGGCGAATACCGCCCTCTGTTTCACCGGCGGCGCGTCGGGCGCGGAAAGCGAAGCGTGGCTGCAAGCGCGCGGATTTTCTTTTCGCTCGTTTCAAACGGATCGCGGCACTCGCGTCGGTACCGTTGTTCGCAGCGAAAATCATCCGGAGACGACGTTTCTCGGTCCTGACATCGCGCCGTCGGCCGCAGCCGCAGAGGCCTGCGCAAAATTCCTCGACGCTCAAAGCGATGGCCAGGTTCTCGCGCTCTGCGGAAGTTTTCCCGGTTGGTCGGGCGCGGAATTCGATCCGCTTCGTTCCACTCTCGAACGATGGTTGCGCCGAGGAGTTCTTGCGGTTGACACTTACGGTCCGCCGTTGGCCTGGCTCGCACAACGTCCGATCGCGCTCGCGAAAATCAACACGACCGAGTTTCGCGCGCTGGCCGGAGAAACAATTTCAGCCGCAAACGCCTTGGTCGCGGTTCCTCCGCTTTGGCCGGTGGCGCGCTGGGTGATCAGCGACGGACCGGGACTCGTGACGTTTCGCGACGGACCAAACGCTACGATCGAAACGGTCATGCCGCCGCGCGTACGCGAAATTTCCGCCACCGGCTCTGGCGACGTGCTTTTCGCCTGCCTGCTTCATTCGCTCTTCGTGAAACACTTCCCATTGAAGACCGCGCTCGCCCGTGCGCTTCCGCTCGCAGCCGCCAATGCCGCTCATCCGGGTGTGGCAGAGTTTCCTGAACCCGCCGACCTGCACGATTAATGTCGCGGAAGTGTTCGAACTACATGGACTAGCCGCTGTCTTGGCTTGAGATCGGCATGAAAAAAATAGCGATCATCGTTCTGGTTCTTATCGGCGTGAGTGTGGTGGCGTTCAGCTATCGCGCTTACAAAAACAAGGTCGCTACCGAGCTCGCTGCGAGACGCGCGATGCTGGACGAACGCGAGAACGAAGCGCGCCAACGTGCCGCGGCGAAGCAGGAAGCGCAACGCCTTGCCGCATTGCAGGCCGAGCAGGCGGCGGCGGAGGAAGCGCGCAAACTCGCTGAGATGAGGCAAGAAGAAGTGGCCGCCGAACAACAACGCGCCGCAGCCGAAGCCGAAATTACACGCCTGAACCGGGGGTTCGAAGAACTGAGGCAGCAGCGAGAAGCAGCGATCATGATGGGCCAGACAAGCGCCGAAAAACGACAGGCCGAACTCGCGGCTATTGCGGCGGCGGAAAATGCGGCGATGGAAAAGCTCCACACGATTGAGTCCGAAAAAGCGCAACTTGCCAGTCGTGAAACCGCACACGCTGCCGCGCTGCAACATCAGATCGAGCTAGAGAAGCTCGCCCAAGAACGCGCCGCCCGTTACCGCGCCTCCCAACCACGTTGAAGTGCGGCCGCAGGTAGGTTGCGCGCTCGCCGCGCAACGGATCGTGGCTCCGTGGCGCGACGAGCGCGCAACCTACAACGATCAGATCTAATCTGCTTTGGTAAACTGCGGCGCTCGGGACAAATTATCCTTGCGTTCACTATGGTGAAACCGCTTTATCCGCGGTTTTATTTTATGAAAGCAACGATCAAAACCCAAGGGCGGCAGTTCACCGTCACTGAGGGCGACATTCTTATCGTCAACCGTTATCCAAACACGGAAGCCGGTGCCACAGTTCAAATTAACGACGTCCTTGCTTCTGGCGAAGGCGCGGATTTCCGAGTTGGCACCCCGACTTTGGCGGGCGCTTCGGTCTCGGCAAAAATTCTCGAGAACAAACGCGGTGACAAGGTCATCGTTTTCAAAAAGAAAAAGCGCAAGGGCATGGAGCGCAAACGCGGCCATCGCCAGGAGCTTTCCGTCATCAAGATCGAAACGATCACCGTCTAAAAATTACCCGTCATGGCTCATAAAACAGGTCAGAGTTCAACCAGCAACGGCCGCGAGAGTCAGTCAAAGCGGCTCGGTGTAAAACGTTTCGGCGGTCAGGCTGTCCTCGCCGGCACCATCATCGTCCGTCAGCGCGGCACCAAGCTGCACCCGGGCAAAAACGTTGGCGTTGGCCGCGATTGGACGCTCTTCGCGCTCAAGGACGGCGTCGTCAAGTACGACAAGCCGCATCGCCGCGTCGCTGTTGTTACCAGCTAACGCTCGCGAGCATTTCGCTCCTTTCAAGCGCCGCTCTGCTTCACCGCAGACCGGCGCTTTTTCTTTGTTTGCCAGCGGGCAGACACTTGCACGAGCGTGACCGGAGTGAATCCAGCGCGACTCGCCGAACTTCGTCACCAGCGTGCTCTCGTATGCGAACAACTCGCCTGGCTTGACCGCGAGATCGCCAAAGAGGGAGCGGTAGCCGCGTCGCCAGTCGCCGTTCCGAGCGGCCCGCTCGCCGGCCCGGTAGCTTTAGCCGAAATCGAAGCGTACACTCCGGATCCGATTTCAGCCGTCGCTGAAACGCGTCGCGGATGCTTCATCGCTGTCGCAGTCGTGTTTCTCCTTATGATCGCTGCATTGAGCGCGATCTACGTTTGGCGTTACAGTGATCGCCCGCTGATATTCGTCTCGGGTGAAAATCGCACGACCAGCGATCCCGTTTCCCCAAGCGCCCCGAAAAAATAATGGGGTCTGCTGATCGCAGACCGCGATCAGCGGGCTCCAATCACCTCAAGGCGCAGGCGATACGCAGCCAATGGAGAAAGATTTCCCCATTGGGAAAATCTATTAGCGATTCCCCTCTGGGTTCGGATCTTATTTCGAAGGCCAGCCATAAAGCGCGCGTCTTCAAATCCGAAATCTCTCACGCTAATTTCGGGTTCATTTCTTTTTATTCGAAACCATCGGGCATGAGGCGGGTCTAGCGCTTACCTTGAACAGCGTAGAGCTGCCCGAATCCATTCATTTTTCACCCGAAACGACACAGTGGGACGATGTGCGTCGAACCTATCGCCGTGTGTGCGTGTTGCGCGCGACAGGAAAAAAAGAAGAAGCGGAGCGCTTGGAGAACGGGGAATTCGCTCACGCGCTGTCGGTCGCGCGTGAGGCTGCGGATAACGGCGACACGGAGGCTACGGTACTCGCGGAGGAGGCCGAACGTGTTTCCAGTGCATGCGTTTTGGCGGAACTTCTCGCTCCACTCCTAGCCGAAAAACTTCGAGCCGACGCACACTCTTTTGCCGTCGCACCGCAGGTGCCAGTCACACAATCCGTGCCGGAGAAATCCCCCGGGACTGCGCGGCCTCCCGCAGAAAATGTTCCGAGCATCGCCGATCTCATCGATGGCATGCTCTCACAACAGATGTCTTTTCCCGCGAGTCCGGCTCGCCGCTAATTTAAATTTCCAGGTCCAGCTTCGACGTCCTCGTTCAGCGATTAATCCAACCATCGTCCAATACCCGCTATGATTCCTGCCTCTGTCGAAAAACCTGTGCCATCTGCGGCCATCCCCAGCAACGCCCCCAACGTGACCATTTCGCGGTCCACCGGCACGTCTGCAAAAACGAAGACCGTACTCGTCGGTTTCGACTTTGGGACCAATAAATCCTGCGTCCTCGCCGGCTCCGCGGGGAGCACGGATATTGGGATTAGCAAAGTCGTCCCTACAGTCGTCGGTTACGTGAAGGATGGCATCGTTGACGGAATCGTCGCCGGCAATCGCTCGATTCTCTTCGGCGATGACGCGTTGCAAAACATGTTGCACGTACGACTCGTGGCGCCGTTGACGCATGGCGTGATCGCACAGCCGGATTCGGCTCGCGATTTCTTAAAACACATTCGCTCGCTCGCTGATCCATCCGGCAATGCCGAAATTCGCGCTGTCGTGGGCATTCCCGCCAACGCCACGGAGCAGGCGCGCGAAGATATTCGCCGCTGCGCCTACGGAATTTTCGATCGCATTCTTCTTATTCCAGAACCGTTCCTCGCCGCGCTCGGCTATCGCGACGACTCGCGCCTCGGTCAGCCCAACTACATCGATCCCGTCGTGAACTCGCTGTTCGTCGACATCGGTGGCGGCACGAGCGACATCTGTCTCGTCCAAGGCTATTTCCCAGGCCCTGACGATCAAATCAGCATCGCGTTCGCTGGTGATGCGATCGACGAAATCCTGCGCGATGATCTTAATCGGATCTATCCGAACAACGGTCTCTCGCAGATGAAAGTCCGCGAGATCAAAGAATCGCACGGCTACGTCGGGCCCAGCCGCAAACCGCTCGACGTTAAAGTCGTGATCGGCGGCAAATCGCACACCTTGGAATTGGGCGATGTGCTTGCCCGGTCCGGCAATGCCTTGATCGATAAAATTTATCCCGCGATCACGTCGTTGATTCAACGCGCGTCTTCGGACTCGGTCGTGACGCTGCTCCAAAATATTATCATCACCGGTGGCGGCTCGCAGATCAAAGGCATCGATACCCTTCTGCAAAAAAAGCTCACCGACGAAGGTTACGAACACCCGAAAGTCCGCGTCGCCGGTCAGGACTACAAACGCTACGTCGCGATGGGTGCGCTCAAAGCCGCCCGCGCCGCGCGCGAAAATCAGTGGCAAGTGCTACTCGGTTAGCACCGAGCGGAGATCGAATCTCGGAGATCGGAGTTCGGGACCGATCTCCGAACTGCGATCTTCGATCTCCGCGCCGCTTGCGGCGCACCCTACCCTCAGCTCGCCGCGGGATAACTCCCGAGCCATTTCACGAGCGGGCAAAACTTCTGCAGTTCCGCGAGGGCCTCTTTCATCGGCGGGTCATCGTAGTGACCGGTGACGTCGATGAAGAAATAATAATCCCACGGCCGTTTCTTGCTCGGGCGCGATTCAATCTTCGAAAGATTGATACCTCGCTCGGCCATCGGCATCAGCATTTTCAACAACGAGCCCGGATTCGCCGAGGCTTGATCACCGAGTGAAATCGCGAAGCTGGTGATGTCTTTGCCACCGCCAACCGCACCCGAAGGTTTCCGGCCGATGACGAAGAACCGCGTGGTGTTGTCCGCCTTGTCCTGAATATTTCGTTCGACGATCGGCACGCCATAATGCTCTGCCGCGAGTTCGCCGGCGATCGCCGCTGTGCCGGGCTCCTGTTTCGCGAGTTGGACCGCCCGTGAGGTACTCGGGGCATCGACGAGTTGCGCATGCGGTAAATGCCGCTGCAACCAGTGGCGACATTGCGCGAGCGCCTGATCTTTCGAGTACACGCGTTCGATTTCTTCCAATTGCGAGTTGGAGATCAACGCATGACTGATCTCGAGATAGATCTGCGCGACAATTTTCAAATCACTCTCGATAAAACTATCGAGCGCTTCACGCACCGAACCTTCCGTGGAATTTTCGATCGGGATCACCGCGTAATCGGTTTCGCCCTTTTCCACCGCAGTGAAAATATCGCTCACCGTCGCCATCCCGTGATAGTCGACGCTCGCCCCGAATTTCTTCAACGCCGCCGCGTGCGTGTTGCTCGCCTCGGGCCCGAGATACGCGATCATCAACGGCTTTTCCAACGCGATCGCCGCAGACATAATCTCGCGGTAAATCGCCTTCAACGCTTCATGCTTGATCGGCCCCTGGTTTTGCGAAGTCACCTTGCGCAACACCGCGTCTTCGCGCTCAGCCACGTAGATTTGGCCGCCCTGACTGCGTTTTAATTTTCCAATTTCGGCCGCGAGCGTGAGCCGCTCGTTCAAGACTTGGACCAGCTGACCGTCCAGGCGGTCGATTTGCTCCCTGATCGAATGGAGATCCATATCAGGTTGGATTTGAACTGTCTGTAGAAGGCTCGGTCGGGGCCTCGGAATCGGCCGACGACGAACTGGCTTCAGCATTCGCCGGCTCCAACGGGAGTTGCTCGTTCGCCAGACCCATATCGGTGTCGCTTAACGTCGTTGGATTCATGGCGGTCTTCAGCCACTCGTCGATCTGCCGCGACGACAAGACATCCGACGCCGGAAGTTCGTTGAGCGACTTCACTCCGACAAACTCCAAAAAGTTATCCGTCGTGCCATATTGAATCGGACGGCCCGGTAAATCCGCCCGGCCCAC
>CBRAFL010000006.1:0-35303 GCA_967755055.1 uncultured bacterium | reverse complement strand
GCTTCGGCGGAATTCCGAGCGGCGAGGTGCAACGCGTGGGCGCGATCGAGATCTTCGGTCAGTGGCGTGGGCCAGAGTTCACGGAGGAGTTTTTTCGTCGCGGCCAGTGCTTCGGGTGCGCCTTGGAGGAGCGAACTGACGACTGCGTCGACCTCGGTATCGAGCGCGACTTCATCGGCGACGACGCGGTTGATGAGGCCGATCGTGTGCGCGTGCGTTGCGTCGAAGAGTCGGCCGAGGAGGAGCAACTCGCGCGCGTCACGCTCGCGGAGTTGGCGACGGAGAAAGGTCATGATGAGCGCGGGCACGAGTCCGCGGCGAACTTCAGGGTAGCCAAATTTTGTTTCGGTGGTCGCCACGGCGAAATCGCACGCGCTCATCAACCCCGCGCCGCCCGCTATTGCCGCGCCGTGCACGCGCGCGATGGTGATGAGCCGTGTCATTGCAAGAGCGCGCAACGCGGCGCCGACGAGTTCGCCAGAGCGATGCGCAACGTCGGGATTACTCGCTTCGCTGAGATCGAGCCCCGAACAGAAGACGGAACCTGCGCCGCGGAGAACGAGAATGCGTTGCGTGGGATCAGACTCAGCGGTCGCGATCGCGGCGCAGAGTTGTTCGAGCAACGCGACGTTGAGTGCGTTACGCTTCTCCGGACGGTTGAGCGTGACGGTGGTGACGGCGCCGTCGGCAGTGACGAGAACGAGAGGTGAAGCGGAGGTCATTCGCGGTGGTCAGAGACTTTAAAGAAGTTTCGACCTGGTTTGGTCGCAACCACACGGGAAGGGCGCGCGGATATCGTCGTTCTCGTTATCTTTCTCGTTCTCGGCAGAGCTCGATGAGTCCCCCGGTCCGGACAGGAATCGATCAGGAAGAGAACGAGAAAGATAACGATAACGAGAACGAAAGTCGCAATCTTCGAGCTCTACCGAAAGGTGGAGGAATTTTTTCACGTCGTGAAAAAGGTCAGCTCGATTTTCGGCGAAAATCTTTGGGCGCATCGACCGGCATCTCCAGCAGCGCCATGCCGAGGGTTTTTCCTTGAGCGTCGATTCGAAGCGAGCGGCTGCCGCCGCCGCCGAGGACGTGAGGTAAAATGAAATTCAGCGCTTCGAGATTCGGCACGTCGTAGCGCACGACAGTTCCAACGCCGAGTGGACGGAAGTACTCTTCGACGCGTGCCGCGGTGAGTTTTTTTTTCAGCCACGTATAAGCGTCCGGCGTGCGCGCGAAGACGGCGATGTTCGCCGAGTTTCCTTTGTCTCCACTGCGGGCAAAAGCGATTTCACGAAGCGGGATCATGAGATGAACCTCCACCCGGACTTCACCCACACTCGCTCGATAAGGCACGGCCAGTAGCCGAAAACGGGCAGAACTTTCGGACGGCCCGTTGCGTAGCCGGTCACACCTTGCGGGCCGCAGGTAACGAGCGGCGCGATTTCTTTCGTGAACCGCTCGACCGATTCCCGCGTATCGGCGGCGACGCTCACGCGCAGGACGGTCTCGACGAGATGCGTGTCGCTCATGCGCGAGACAATCCCCCGTACGCTCGCGCCGGTGCCGAGGCACTCGACGAGCGTTTCGCTGAATTCGCAGCCGGCATCGCGCAGTCGAAGCAACAGCGTGTCGCCGGCATGGCGCGCTTTCTTCACCGCATCGTGGCCGAAGATCGTGAGCTGGCCATGGGCTTTAAAGCCGTCGCGGTACGTGGCGGAGACTTTGTAACTCGGCGGCGGCGGACGGCCGGTGGCGCCGGAGACGCGCACGCGATCAAGGTCGAGCTGCTCGACGCGCAAGGTGAGGAACGAAACGGTGGCGTCGGGCGAGAGGTAATTTCCCGGGTCGCCGATTTCGTAGAGGAGTTGTTCCTTGACGGTCTGCACGCTAACGGTGCCACCGGTGAATGCCGGCTTGGTGATCACGCAGGAGCCGTCGTCGGAGATCTCTGCAATGGGAAATCCTATGTCTTGTGGCAGCGGCACATCCAGCCAGTCGGTCGAAAAGCCGCCGCACACCTGCGTGCCGCATTCGATGAGGTGGCCCGCGACCGTTGCGCCGGCGAGGCGGTCGTAGTCCGTCTCGCTCCAGCCGAAGTGCGCGACGCAGGGGCCGACGGTGAGTGAAGGGTCGGCCACGCGGCCAGTGATGACGATGTTTGCGCCGGCGTGTAGTGCGTCGGCGATGGCTGCGGCGCCGAGGTAGGCGTTGGCGGTGACGAGACGATCAGCGATCGAGGAGAGTGGGGCGGCGGTTTCGAGATTCTGAAATGCAGGAGCCGGTTGATACCCCGATGATTCGGAATCGCGGCACGGAGATGCTCCTAAAATTGGAAGCACGTCGTCGCCGGTGACCACGGCGACATGAAGATGACTCAGTTTCGCGGCGCGGAGTGCTTCACGGCAGGCGCGAGCGCAGGCATCGGCATCGAGGCCACCGGCGTTGGTCACGATTTTGGTGGTTCCACCGGCGAGCCAGAAGGGAGCAAGCGAGATAACTACGTCGATAAAATCGCGCGCATATCCGGTGATCGGATTTTTGGCTCGCTGAATCGCCATGATCGAAAGCGAGACTTCAGCGAGATAGTCGAGGGTGAGAAAATCGAGACCGGGCTGCTGCGCGACGAGTCGCGCGGCGGCATGGGGCTGGTCGCCCCAAAAGGCGCCGGCGTTGGCGATTTTTAACGGAAGAGACATTTAGGAATCCATCGTGCTCATGATCGTACTCACTATCGGTGTCGGAGCGAACGAGAGCACGATTACGATCACGAGCACGACGGATCAGACCTGCAGCACGCCGGTGTGGAAGCTGGCTTTCGTTGGCGGGCGGGTCGCACAGGCGAGCGCGGCGAGAAGGACTGCGCGAGTGTCGTGTGGCTGGATGATGGCATCGATCCAGCCGCGGGCGGCGCCGTAACGGATGTCGGCCTGCTCGACGTAATTTTGTTTCACTTGTTCGCGGAGCGCTGCGAGCTCGGCTGCCGTACGCTCCGCGGCGTTGGAGCGCGTCAGGATGTTGAATACAACGTCGCTCGCCTGCGCGGCTCCCATGACGGCGTATTTTGCGTTGGGCCAGGCGAAGATGAAACGCGGATCAAAGGCTTTGCCACAGAGCGCATAGTTGCCGGCGCCGTAACTGCCGCCAACAACGACGGTGAGTTTTGGGACGGTGGAGTTGCTCACGGCGTTCACGAGCTTCGCGCCGGCGCGGATAATGCCGCTCTGCTCAGCGTCCTTGCCGACCATAAATCCGGAGACGTCTTGAAAAAAAATCAGCGGCAGGCGCGTCTGGTTGCAGTCCAGAATGAAGCGAGCTGCTTTGTCGGCGCTGTCGGCGTAAATGACTCCGGGCATTTGGAGACCAGAGGTTTTCGAGTGCACGCGCGTGCGTTGATTCGCCACGATGCCCACGGCGCGGCCGCCGAGGCGCGCGTAGGCACAGACGAGGGATTTGCCGAAGTCGGCTTTGTATTCGTCGAGTGAGCCGGCGTCGACGATGCACGCGAGCAGATCGCGTGCGTCGTAGTCTTTGTGGCCGTCGAGGGAGAGGAGAGAATAGAGCTCGGACGAAGGCCGAGCGGTGGAGAGTTGAGGGTTGGGGAGAGGAGTTGAGAGCTGAGAGTTGAGAGCTGAGAGATCGGACGGGTAGGGCGAACCGTCCTCGGTGAGCCGCGACTGCCAGGCGGACAGCTCGGCGGGGACGCCTCGCCCTACCTCGGGCAGCAGGCCGATCAGCGAACGCAGGCGTTTCAGGCAGGACTCGTCATCCTTTTCTTTAAAATCCACGGTGCCGCTGATCTCGGCATGCATCGTGGCGCCGCCGAGGGTTTCGCTGTCGGTGTCCTGGCCGATGGCGGCTTTCACGAGCGACGGACCGGCGAGGTACAGGCCGCTGCCTTCGGTCATTAGAATTTTGTCGCAGAGCACGGGGAGATACGCGCCACCCGCGACGCAGTTTCCCATGATCGCCGCGAATTGCGGAAGCCCGGCAGCGGAAATCACGGCGTTGTTGCGGAAAATGCGGCCGAAATCGTCTTCGTCGGGAAAGATTTCGTCCTGCATCGGAAGAAACACGCCGGCGGAATCCACGAGGTAAACCAGAGGCAGCGCGCTCTCGAAGGCGATGCGTTGGGCACGGAGGATTTTCTTGCACGTCATCGGAACGAATGCACCGGCTTTCACCGTGGCGTCGTTCGCGATGATCATCGCCGCGCGCCCGGCGACGTGACCGATGCCGGTGACAACGCCCGCGGCGGGAAACGCGCCCCACTCGCGATACATCCCGTTTGCGGCCCAGAGGCTGAGTTCGAAAAAGTCAGCGGGGTCATCGAGCAACGCGGTGATGCGTTCGCGTGCGGTGAGCCGACCGAGCTTGTGCTGACGCTCTCGTCCGGCGCTGCCGCCACCTTCGCGGAGTTTTTCTTCTTCGACGGCGAGAGCGCGGCAATGGTCGACAAAAGCATTCGTGACCGCGGCGTCTGACGGGGGTTTTAGAGCAGAGAGTTTCACGGGGAACGCGCTCGAATCACACCATCGGTCTAAACTTCCCGACGACGCTTGTCAGGCACGCAGTGATTTGACCGAGGGAGCAGGCTTCGACGGTGTTGAGCAATTCGGCGAAAACGTTGCCGTTGGCGCGGGTGACGTTTTCCAGGCGCTGTAAGGCTTCGGGCGCGCGTTTCGCGTTTTTCTTTTTCCAGGCGCGGAGGCGTTCGACTTGCAGGCGTTGCTTGCGTGGGGACGTTCGGGCGAGCGAGACATGGGGCATTTTGGCAGCGCTCGCGTAGCGGTTGAGTCCGATCACAGAACGCTCGCCGGAGTTGATCTGCTGTTCGTAGCGGTGGGCAGACTCCTGGATTTTGCTGCGCTGGTAGCGCTGTTCCATCGCGGGAAGAACGCCGCCGAGCGAATCGATTTCGCGAAACACGTCGAGGATCGCGCGCTCGACATTGCGCTCGAGCGCGAGCAGTCCGGGCGAGCCAGCGAGGAGGTTCATCGTGTGTTTGAAGAAGCCGCTTTCTTCGAGGAGGATCGACTGCGCGTTCGAGGCAAGGCGCACATATTCCTCGGTGGGCGTGGTGAAAGGTTCGTCGGCGCTGTTACTGTGGCAGGAGTTGGTGGAGTTAAGATAAGCGACGAGCAACTCGACGGCGGTGCGCGTGAGATTATTTTTGAATTCAGCGGCGATCAGCGAGCGGCCACTCGTTTGGGTGTGAAGTTTCAGGACCTGCGCGCGTGGGGCCGCGGTGAATACGTCGCGCATCGCGATTGCCCAGAGACGGCGGCAGACTCGGCCGAGCACGAGGTATTCGACGTCGAGTCCGCAATCCAGGAAGAAGGAGAGTCGCGGGCCAAACGCGTCGACGTCGAGTCCGCGCGCGCGAAGCAATTCGACGTAGGCGAAGCCGTTGCTGAGGGTGAATGCGGCTTGTTGCACGGGCGTGGCGCCGGCCTCCGCGATGTGATAGCCGCTGATGCTGATCGGATAAAAACGCGGCATGTGCTCGATGCTCCATGCAATCATGTCACCGAGAAAGCGAAGCGACGCGTCCACGGGAAATAGCACTTCGTTTTGCGCCTGCACCTCCTTGAGGATGTCGGCCTGGATTGTCCCGCGGAGCTGCGCGGCGCAGTCGGAACCGAAACGGCGCTTCGCGGCGGCGATGAACATCGCGAGAATCGTCGGTGCGGGGCCGTTCATCGTCATTGAGACGGAGGCGTTAGGCGCGAGCAGATCGAAGCCGGCGAAGAGGCGCTCCATATCATCGACGGTGTCGATCGCTACGCCGCCTTCGCCTACTTTGCCGAGTACGCCTTCGTGATCGCTGTCGAGACCGTAGAGTGTGGGGCCGTCGAATGCGGTGGAGAGGCGTGTGCTGGACTGGTGGCGCGCGAGGTAGTGGAAGCGCGCGTTGGTATCTTCGGCGAGGCCGAGGCCGGCGAAGAGACGGGTGGGTTCTTCAACGGTGGGGACGGGAGCCGAAGAGATCGGCTTGGGGTAGGGCGGGTTATTCTTAACCCTCCGTGCCGAATCGGTCGCGCTGCGCGGCGCGTTAGGGATAACGCGCCCTACCTTTTCCAGATACATCTCACGGTAGGCAGCGTTGGCGAACGGAAATTCGCCGGGGAGACCCTCGCCGAAAAGATAGGCGGCGATCGCGCCGGGTTCGTCTGTATCAGGTAACGCGAGACGCGGGAGCGCGGTGCCAGTCGGCGAATGCGTGGTGTCGCCAGCAGCGCGGATTTTCTCCCAGCGAGAGCGCAGCTCAGCGGCGAACTTTTCGTCAGTGCGTGCGCGCTGCACTTCAGACGCAACGTGGGCGTTGTAGGCGTCGACGACGGAGACGATTTTGCCGAGGGAAGACATGAATTGTTTTGGAACGCTAATCTGCGCTGATTGGGATAAGCGAAGATTAGCGTTCTCAAAATTCGGGTGAGGAATTGCTCATGATTCGATTCGCAGAAAGCACGGGCTTTCGCCGCCCGGGGACTCCAAACCGGCGAGTTCCGCGATCACGGTGTAGAGTTGATCGATGCCTGTGTCGTTATGTTGCGCGGCGATCGTCGTGTGAAGCGGCTGATCCTTGCCGTTTGCCGCGAGGCGGGCGGCGAGTTCGGACTTCGCGGTGGCGGCGCGCGGGTCGTCGCATTTGTTGAGCGCGACCAGATCTGCGCCGTTGAGGAGCGCGATTTTTTGCAGCTGGATCTGGCCGCCATAGTGCGGCGCGAGAACGAAGAGCACCGCGTCAACCAGCCGTGGGCCACGGCCAAAGATTCCGAACGGATCGCTCTCCTGACCAATGCCGACAGATTCGACGAAGATCAGATCGAACTCTCCGCTGCGGCGAAGAATATCGATCGCTGCTGGTGCGGTGGAGGACAGGCCGGTGAGGCTGCCGCGCGTCGCGAGCGAGCGGAAGAACACGCGTTCGTCTTGCGCGTAGATGGCGGATACGCGATCGCCAAGGATCGCGCCAGCGGTGTCGGGGTGAGAGGGATCGTTCGCAAGAATAGCTAGGCGGCCCGCTGGATTCTCGCGCAGGAAGCGCGAGGTTAGCTCGTCGATGAGCGTGGATTTTCCGGCTCCACCGGGGCCGGCGACGCCCAAGACAAAGGTTTTCGGCGGGCGAAAACCTGAGTTTTTGGGACGCGAGCCGTCGGGGCGTAAAGCCCCTCCCGCCGTTTTTTGTTCGGCGAGTGTGATGGCGCGGGCGAGCGCCCGGTCGGCACGGAGTTTGGAATTTGGCTTCTTTTCACACGCGTACTCGCGCGTGATGGACTGCATGATTTAAGTGAGAGGCGTCCCCGCGAAAAAGATACGATCAACGCCATTCCGTTTCATCGCGCGTTCGTCGGCGGCAGTAATCGTGCCGCCGCCGCCACCGAAAACGGGGATGTCGCCGGCACCGCGGGCGCGAAGTTGGGCGATGACCTCGCGGAAAAATACGACGTGTCCGCCATTGTAACTGCTCAAGCCGACGGCGTGCACGTCTTCCTGAATCGCGGCGCGCGCGATGGTCGATGCGGCTTGATGATAACCGAGGTAGATCACCTCGACGCCGTGCCGCGCGAGTTCGAGATTGATGGTGACGATCGCACTGTCGTGTCCGTCGCACAGCGGCACGGCGGTCAGAATGCGCAGTGGCGCGCGGCGTGAGCGCAGGGTGGGCGCGGCGGGCATGAATGGAAAGTAGGCGCGCAACCCGCGGCGGCAAATCGGTTTCGAAGGTCGCTGGTGGTTTAATACTTTTGGGCTAAAGGCCGTGTGCCGCGTTACGCCCGCTTGCGGAGACGGTGTCGCGGGATCACTCTTAGCCGTAGAAAAGCAGCTCAGAGTTTTCAGGGTCTAGAGTCTGGAGCTCTCAACTGCTTTCTTCCGACTTACCTCAACCCCGAACGACGTTTTGCGACATGCTTTCTGTCCATCCGCTTTGTCTCGAGCACCTCAAGCCGGAGGAACGTGTTTTTCTTGAAGCGACCGCCAAGTTTTGCGCCGCCGAGATCGCGCCGAATGCAGCGACGTGGGAGGAAAAAGAAGAGTTGCCGCGCGAGTTGTTCACGAAAGCGGGACGTGCCGGTTTGATGGGCATTATGGCGCCAGCGAGTGTCGGTGGGCGCGGATTCGGAAAGCTTTGTTATGCGCTCGCGATCGGGGAGGTGGCCCGGCACTGCGGGGCGTTTGCGATGAACCTCGCGGCGCACAATGCGCTGTGCGTGGGACATCCGCTGGGATTTGCCAGCGAGGAGTTGAAAAAGAAAATATTTCCGAGCGCGGTGAGTGGCGACTGGATGATCGCGTGGGCGCTCACGGAGCCGAACGCGGGCAGCGATACGGGCGGCGTGGAAACGAAAGCGACGCTGAGGCCCGACGGCGCGTGGGAGCTGACGGGGCACAAACTCTACATTACGATGGGCCTTCACTCGGATCGGATGATCGTGATGGCGGTCACCGGGCTAACGGAGAAAGGGAAGAAGGAGTTTTCAGCGTTCTGGGTTGAGACGAAGGACTGCATTCCCATCCGCAAAGTGAAAACCTCGGGCGTACGTGCGAGCAACACGAGTGAGCTGAAACTTGAGCGCGTACGCGGCGAAATAATTGGCGCGCGAGGAACGGGTCAGAGCGCGGCGCTGGCTTGTCTGGATGTTGGGCGGATCGGAATTGCGGCGATGTCCATCGGGCTCGCGCGTGCAGCGGTTGAGGTCGCGTCGCAGCGGATGCTGACGCGCGTGCAGTTTGGAAAACGGCTCGCGGAATTTCAGGCACTGCAGTTCAAGCTGGCGGATTGCGAGGTGGAATTACGCGCGGCGGAAGCGCTGCTGCTCCAGGCGTGCGTGATGAGCGATCGCGGGGTTAAGCACACGCTCGAATCGTCGATCGCGAAATTATACGCGAGCGAGGCGGCGTCGCGTGCGTGTGATCGTGCGCTGCAGATTTGCGGCGGCTGGGGCTACACGCGTGATACGCACGTGGAGCGTTGCTGGCGCGATGCGCGGCTGTGCGAAATTGGCGAAGGATCCTCGGAGGTGCAGCGAATCGTGATCAGCCGGACGTTGTTGAAGGCACTCGAAGAGAAATCGGCGGAGGGTGGGGCAACCACTCGCTCACGCTCGTAGCTACGACGAACCAGGTAACAGCGCATGAACGACACGGCACAGAAACCGACAGAGACGGCGGCGACGGACGAGGGCCGGTCGGTCATCGACATGTCGAAGATGAACGAAGGGCAGCGCGCGGCGTTGCAGGTGACGGAGGCTGCGCGCGATTCACACGACGAGCTGAGTTTCGTTGCGCATTTATTCATGGGGCGTTTTCGGCCGGAGAAACTTTATCCGCTGACGGATGTGGATGCGGAGGAGAAGGCGCGCGCGGAAAAATTTCTCAGTGAGCTTGGCTCATTTCTTCGCGAGCACGTTGACGCCGATCTCATCGACCGCACGGGTGAGATTCCGGATACGGTGATGACCGGGCTCGCACGGCTCGGCACGTATGGCATGAAGGTGCCACGCCAGTACGGCGGATTGGGCTTCTCGCAAACGACTTATTGTCGCGCGTGCATGCTGGTCGCGAGTCATTGCATGAACACGTTTGCTCACGTGTCGGTGCACCAATCCGTGGGTGTGCCGCAACCGCTGATGCTGTTCGGCACAGAAGAGCAGAAGAGGAAATTTTTACCGCGCGTCGCGGGCGGCGAGTTGTCGGGGTTCGCGTTGACCGAGTCGGGTGTGGGCTCTGATCCAGCCCGGCTGAAAACGACGGCGGAGCCGGATGGCGACGACTTCGTGATCAACGGCGAAAAGCTTTGGTGCTCTAACGGCACGCGTGCCGGGTTGCTGATCGTTGCGGCGCGGACGCCGGCAAAGATCGTGGACGGAAAACCACGCACGCAAATCACGACCTTCGTGGTGGAGGCGAAATCGCCTGGCATCGAAGTCGTGCATCGCTGTCAGTTCATGGGATTGCACGCGCTCTATAACGGCGTGATTCGTTTCACGAATGTCCGCGTGCCGCGCGCCAACATCGTCGGAGGGGAAGGGCGCGGATTGAAGGTGGCGTTGAGCACGTTGAATGCGGGGCGGCTATCAATTCCTGCGTCGAGCATCGGCATGGCGAAGCGAGCGCTTGCGATTGCGCGGGAGTGGAGTGCGGAGCGCGTGCAGTGGGGCGTGCCGATCGGACAACACGCGGCCGTGGCAGAAAAAATTCGGCGCATCGCAGCCCACACCTTTGCGATGGAGGCGATGTTGCTGGTCACGTCGCGGATAGTGGATCGCGACAAAAATGCGGATATCCGTCTCGAAGCGGCGATGTGCAAACTCTGGGGCACGGAGAAGGCGTGGATGTGTCTCGACGATGTGATGCAGATCCGAGGCGGTCGCGGTTACGAGAATGTGCAGTCGCTCACAGCGCGCGGCGAGAAGCCGTATCCGGTTGAGCGTTTCATGCGCGACAATCGCGTGACGACGATCTTCGAAGGTTCGTCTGAAATCATGCGGCTGTTTATCATGCGCGAGGCGCTTGATCCTCATTTGAAGATCGCCGGTGTGGCGCTCAACTCTGAGCGGCCGTGGGGCGAGCGGCTCCGTTGCGCGCTGAGGGCAGCGGGATTTTATCTTCGCTGGTATCCTGCGCAATGGCTGCCGTTCGCCGTCATGCCGCGCGACTTACACCCACGGCTCGCGGTGCATTTTTCCCGGGTGGCGTCTTCGGGCCGCAAGATGGCGCGGACGCTCTTCCATCAAATGGTGAAGTTTGGCCCGAGGCTCGAGAAGCGGCAGATCCTGTTAGGCCGCATCGCGGATATCGGCGCGGATCTGTTCGCGATCGCGGCGAGCTGCGTTTACGCGCAAAAGTTAATTAACGACGGAGAGCCGGCGGAAAAAGTGCTCACGTTGATGGACGATTTCGCGATCCAAGCACACGCGCGCGTCGCGACGAATTTCCGCAATGTGAGCACGAACTCAGACGCGCAAGGCTACGCGCTGGCGCAGGAGATTGTCGCCGGTGAACACACCTGGCTTGAGCGCGGGATGATTTGAATCGGCGAAAATAATTTCTGATCGCCGCGCGTAGCGCGGTAGACCTCCGTGGCCTGCGGGTTCGACGTTTGGCGTTCGACGATCGGAGTTCGAGACTACAAGAGCGCCGGAGGACGCAGGGGTCGTTCCTACGCTGAGGGAGCATATGACAGAAAGGCTGCTCCCTGCTGCTCGGATGACGTCCTGCCTCTCATGAGAGCGTAGGCTTTCCCCTGAAAGTGTTTTGCACCGTACTGTCAAATTACTGCGCGGTTGAGCGTGTTCTTGGTGACATCAGTAACGGAGGCCCCCGGCGTCATTTTTCCTTCCGAAAGATGACGCAACTAAAAAGTTACCATTTTATGGATACGTAAATTCCGATCGCTTTGGCGGCGTTGTGCACGCGCATTTTCCAGTGTGCCGCGTCTGCGCCCGCGTTTTCGGACTGCATAGACTTTCGCTCCCTCCTCCCGACCACGACCGAGAACCCCATGAACCTCCTCACTGTTTCGAGCCAGAGAACTCGCGCCGCCATTCAGGTGACGCTGCTCCGTGTTTTGTTGATTGTGTCCGGCCTGATCGCGCCTGCGTCGCTCTTCGCCGCGTTTGGCCTCACCGCCACCACGGAGTTTTATACCGTGGATACCGACGCCGGACTCGTGTTCAAAGTCCGCCGTGTTGACTTCGGCTCGAGCACGCAATCGCCAGGCGACCTTGCGAGCCTCGTCTACAACGGCGTGGAATACCAGAACCAGATCCGCGGCTCGCACGTGAATTCCGGTTTCGACTGGCTCTACAGCAACACCTCGGCGTCGACCGTAAGCGCCGAGACGATTGGGAATGACATCGTCAAAGTAACCGTCAGCGCCGGCAATCTCACCCATTACTACATCGCGCGCCGCAACGACACGAACATCTACATGGGCACGTATTTCACGTCGGAACCTGACGTACATGGGCTGGTGCGCTACATCATGCGCATTCCGAATGAGCTGTTGCCCGACGGCCCGGTCCCCTCGGACATTCGCAACACCACTGGCGCGATCGAGTCGGGCGACATCTTCGGCCTGGCCAACGGCGAAACTCGTTCGAAGCATTACTCCAACATGCGCCAGATGGACTGGCGCTACATCGGTGCCACCGGCCCGAACGTGGGCGTCTGGATGGTGAAGGGCAACGAGGAGGGCATGTCGGGCGGGCCATTCTACCGCTGCCTGATCGCGCAGACCGGTGGTGACCAGGAAGTGTATGCGATGCTCAACTACGGTGAGGCGCAGCCCGACATCTTCCGTCCCGGAACCCTCAATCTCTACACCTACGTTTTCAACCACGGCTCTGCGCCGGTTTCGCCTGACCTGTCATGGATGGACTCGCTCAACCTGCTCGGTTGGGTTTCCGCCTCTGCACGCGGCACCGTTAGCGGCACGGCGAGCGGTGTGCCGGCGGAATTTCAAGGAGTCGTCGGCTTCTCTAACGGAACGGCGCAGTACTGGGCCACGGTCAACAACGGCTCCTTCACCTGCTCCGGGATGATCCCCGGCACCTACAAGGCGACGCTCTTCAAGGGTGAACTCGAGGTCGCCGTGCAGCAGAACGTCGTCGTGACCGCCGGCGCCACCACGCCCCTGAGTATCGCGTCGACGGAGACGGTGCCGTCGGTCATTTTCCGGATCGGCGAATGGGACGGCACGCCTGCGGGATTCATGAACGCCGACAAGATCACCGTCATGCATCCTTCAGATATTCGCATGACCCCGTGGGGCCCGATCACGTACACGGTTGGGGTCGATTCGACGGTGGCGTTTCCCTCGGTGCAGTTCCGCCTCAAGAACAGTCCGACCACGATCAAGTTCAACCTCTCGGCCAACCAGGTCGCGGACCTTACGTTCCGAATCGGCATTACGTGCAACTACGCGGGCGGTCGTCCGGTGATCGCCGTAAACAACACCTGGAACTCCGCGATTCCCGCTGCTCCCACGCAGCCGAACACGCGCACGATTACGGTCGGCACGTATCGCGGAAACAACAACCTCTTCAGTTACACGATTCCGGCGAGCGTGCTCGTCGCCGGCACCAACACGCTGACGATCAGTCCAGTCAGCGGCACCTCCGACATCGGACCGTTTTTGAGCGCGAGTTATGTGTTTGATGCGGTCGAGCTCGATGGCCCGATCGCGACGCCGACCATCACTTATGTCGGCGGCAATCCGCTCGTGATCAGCGGTGCTGCCGAAGCGGGCCGCGCCATCGCACTCACGCTCGATGGTTCCACGCCCGCCGGCACGACCGTCGCGGGCGCGAACGGCAAATGGACCATCACCTATGCGAACGCCCTCGCGGACGGAACGCACAGCTTCACCGCAGTGGCGAGCGATAACTACGGTCACAACAGTCCGACCTCCGTCGCGTATTCGTTCCAGATCGGCATCACGATGCCGACGATTGTCTCCGCGCTCGGCGACACTGGCACCTACACGAACGGCGCAACGACTTCGGACCGCGTGTTTCTTTTCACGGGCACGGCCGCACCGGGCGCGACCGTCGCGTTGACGCGCTATGGCGTTGGCACGATCGGCACGACCGTCGCAGACGGCAGCGGCAACTGGACCTTCGATTACACCACCGTCACGCTCCCGGATGGGCCGAACGTTTTCTTCGCCACCGTCTCTGCGGGCGGACAGATGAGTCCGTCGTCGCCGCAGTTTATGCTCAACCTCGCCGGAGCGCCGCGCGTGGCGATCGAGCGCTTGAGCCCGCCGCAGCAGATCATTCCCTCGAGTATCGGCAGCGTGGATTTCCGCGTGACGTTCAACCACACGGTCAGTGGAGTAACGCCCGCCGCGTTTTCGCTCACGACCACGGGTAGCGCTGCAGGCAGTGTCGCCAGTGCTTCCGCGAATAACGGCACGGTCTTCAACGTCACGGTGAACGTCAGCGGCGTGGGCAACCTGCAGCTTAACCTCGCCGCCGCCAATGGTGTGGTGGATGGTCAGGGCAATCCCGAGGCAGGTTATAACGCGGGCCAGACTTACACGCTCGTCGTTGCGTCGACGGGCAATGGCGCGTGGATCCAGCCGATCAGCGGCGGGCTCTGGAGCGATCCCTCGAACTGGAACAACGCGGTCATCGCCGACGGTGCGGCCAACACCGCCGATTTCAGCACGCTCGATCTCACGGCTAACAATACCGTGCACCTCGATTCGCCGCGCACGATCAACCGCGTGGTGTTCGGCGACGTGGCTACGAGTTCGCCGGCGAATTGGACGCTCGACAACAATGCCTCCATCGCGAACACGCTCACGCTCGCCGGAACGTCTCCCACGGTCACCGTCAACGGCGTGACCGGTGGCACGGGCACGGCGTATGCCCTCAATGGCACCATCGCACGCGTCGACGCGCGTCTCGCCGGCACCGGCGGCCTCATCAAGAACGGCGCAGGCACGCTGGTTCTCGGCGGCGCCAACACTCTCACCGGCGCGTTGAACGTAAATGTTGGATACGTCCAAGTGCCCGTGGGCGGCGCCCTGAGCCTCGGCAACAATCTCGTCAACGTGACGACCGGCACGCGAATCCAGATCAGCGGTGGTTCGCTTGCGACCTCTGGCATCGTCACGGTCAACAGCGGCAGTTTCGTGGTCGACGGCGGCAACGTCTCGATGGGCAGCTACCGCACCGCCGGCAGTTTTGGCGCCACGCTCCGCGTCAATAACGGCACCGTGAACACCAGTGGTATCGACGTCACGCGCAACGCCGGCACCTCGCCCGATTACGGTACGGGCGTGATCGTCACGGGCGGCACGTTGAACACCACGACCATCGGACTCGGCACGCTGAACTCGTATGGCAACCTGTCCGTCGAAGGCGGCCTGGTGAATGCGACCGGCCCGATCACGCTGGCCTATCAGCTGACCGGCGGTCGCGGCGGCGCGATGCGCGTAATCGGCGGCACGCTGATCTCCACGGACACGCAGTACGGCGTGCTCATGTGCCGCAACAACGGCACCAACACGAACAATGTTGCGCAGGCGATCTTCACCGGCGGCGTGAGCTCGATCGAAAAGTTTACGCTCGGCTACGACGCGAGCGTCACCGCGGGCTCCGCCACGATCACGATCAACGGCGGCACGCTCTTCCTTGGCAGTGGCGGTATCGTGAAGAATGGCGCCGCGACGCTGGTGACCAACCTCAACTTCAGCGGCGGCACCCTCGGCGCCAAGGCGAATTGGACCACCGCACTGCCGATCAACCTGCCGACGAACGGTAATATCACCTTCCTCGCGAGCGATGGCGCGGATGAGCCATTCGACATCGCGCTTAACGGCGTCGTGAGTGGCGCGGGTGGTTTCACCAAAACGGGCGCGGGCACGCTCACCCTCGCGGCCGCCAACAGCTACACCGGCGCGACGACCGTCAACGCCGGTACGCTGCGCCTCACGGGTTCGCTCGGAGCGGCGGCGAACGCAGTCGTCGTTAACGCTGGCGGCACGCTCGCGGGCGCAGGCACGCTCGCCCGTCCGCTCACGCTTAATTCCGGCGGTGTCGTTTCGCCCGCTGGTACGGGCGTTCTCGGCACGCTCACGGGCACCTCGCTCACGTGGAACGATGGTGGCACGTTCGGCGTGGATCTCGCCGCGAGCGGCAGTTCTGATGTGCTCGCACTCAGCGGTCCGCTGACAAAAGGCACGGCTGGCACTTACACGATCGCGCTGAATCCCACCGCGCCTTACGCGCACGGCGACACCTTCGTCGTCGCAACGTTCGGCTCGACCACCTTCACTGCGAGCGACTTCGTCACGACCGGTTTGCCGGACGGTTTTGTTGCGGTGCCCGTGTTGTCCGACACCACGTTGACGCTGCAGATCGTCGCCCGGCCTGTGATCACGAGCGCCGCGTCTGTGGATGGAATGTTCGGCACGGCCTTCAGCTATACGATCACGGCGGACAACTCGCCGACGAGTTTCAGTGCGACCGGTCTGCCTCCGGGTCTGTCGCTCAACGTCAGCACCGGTGTGATTTCCGGCACGCCGACTTTGGTCGGTTCCTACACCGTGGCGCTTGCTGCCACCAACGCCGCCGGCACCGATACTGCGGCGCTCGCCGTCACCATTGCGCCACTACCGACCACCATCGCGATCGGATCATCGGGCACCAACCGCGCGCAGCTCGCTTATGATGGCACGCCGAAAACTCCCGCGTTCACGACCAATCCCCCAGGCGTGCCCGTGACGTTTACCTACAACGGCAGCAGCACTCCACCGACGCTACCTGGAACGTATGCCGTCGTCGCGACGGTGAGTGACTTCAACTACACCGGCACGACAGAAGGCACGCTGGTGATTACGATCACTGCGCTCGTGCGCCATGCACCGACGCTCAGCAGCATTGTCGACGGTTCAGTGCAGATGCTGTTGCCCGAGAGTCTTTCGCTCAAAGGCGGCGCCACACTTTCCGGCGATCTGCTGGTACCGGGCACGCCTGGAATCCAACTCAACGGCAACCCGACTTTGGCTGGCACAAAAGAGGGCCCCGGCAGTGCGTCACCGACAAATTATACGGTCGCACTCGGCGGCGGCGCCGTTATTCGCTATCTCGTGCGTCGCGTCGATGCGATTGCCCTGCCCACGGTCGCCACACCTCCGGCGCCCACGGGAACCCGGAGCGTTACGCTTAATGCCGCCGCTCAAAGCGCTGGCGACTTTGCAACGCTGCGTAACCTGACGCTCAAGGACGGTACAGGCAGCGTGGCTGTTCCCTCTGGTACCTACGGAGCGTTTCTTGCCAACGGCAGCAGTGGGTTTGTCCTCGGCGTTGCTGGAGCGGTGGAGCCGGCGATCTATAATCTGCAAAGCCTCTCGCTGAACGGCGCGAGCACGTTGCAGGTGGTCGGACCAGTGATTCTCACGCTCGCGAATGGCACGACGATCAGCGGCACCGCGGGTAGTGCCGCGCACCCCGAGTGGCTCACGCTCAATGTTTCGTCTGGTGGGGTAACTCTGAATACAGGGGCCACACTCCGGGGTGTTGTGAGCGCGCCAAACGGCACGGTCACGCTCAACGACAGCGCCACTCTCGAGGGGCGCGTTGCAGCTGACCGACTCACGCTCAACACCAACGCTCTGCTCGACGAAGCGGCGCCGTAACGCGGAGATTTGGCGGAGACGCGGCGGTGCGCCGCGTCTCCTGTTTGATGGAGGTTCGAGAGCGGGTGCGTCGAGTAAGTGCTACGCGAGCGGCCGCGGAGGTCCCGTAGCCAGATCTTGAGCATCACGGCACGTCGGAGGAGTGATGATCACATAACCGATTGTCCGCCTGTATTCGGCGGAGTGGCCGTCATTGATCGTACCGATCAAGAAACTTGCCTAGCCGCCACGTGTCGGAGTCATATGTTTCGTCATGGCCGGGCTTGGCCCCCATTTATCTCGGGTGTTCGGTTCAGGTCTCTGGCACCTCTCGAATTCTCAACCGTGATCGCGTTTGCCCGAATCGGATTTTTTGAAACGGCTGGGTTGAAAGCGTCATGAACGAGACTGTGACGCGTTTTAGTTCCATCCGAGGCGCGAAGGGGCCGTTCATCGCGTTCGTGCTCATCGGCGTCAGCCTGCTCGCAATCGGCCGTAAGGATTATCCCGATCTGCATACGATCCTGGATACGGGGATGTTCCTCTTCTCGGGCGTGCTGGCGCTTTTGCTGTGGGATATGGGGAGCAGGCTCAGCAGCTCGTGCCCGCGACTGCTCGCGATCAGCTTCGGTGTCACCTCGCTGCTGGAACTCGTTCACGCATTGGTGACCGTGGAATGGTTCGGTGTGCTCGCTCCGATCGCCCAGTCCCGGGATATTCTCCGACCGGCGACATGGCCGTTGGCGGCATACGTGCTGCCGGTCGGTATTGCGACGATACTGTGGTTGCTCTCACGCGAGATTCAACGCGTCCATCGATTCGCACTTTTCCTGGTTGTTTTCGGCATTGCGCTGTTCCCGGTTTTCTACGGTCTGCCGCGCTATACGCCACCGACGTGGCTCGGCATCACGCGTCCATTTTTGGTTCTCGTGCCCGTTCTGTGGCTGATCACTGGAATCGTTTCATGGCGACTCCGCGCCGGAAACCGCATCCTGCCGTCCATTGCGTCTGTCGCTCCTGTGATGTTTTTGGCTCACGTCGTAATGCTGTATTCACGAGCGCCGCACGATACGCAGGCGATGGTCGCGCATCTAGGAAAGGTCTGTGGGTATCTAGGCCTTTTGCTTTCGTTGATGCAGATGGCGGCCTCGGACATGCAGGGACTCATCCAGGCCGAGCGGGGACTCGCTCAGATGAATGTTGACCTCGGGCGCCGGGTTCAAGAGCGCACGGGACAGCTTGAGTCCGCCAATACTTCGCTCACTGCGGAGATCGCGGTGCGCCGGCAGGCGGAGGAAACAGTGAGAGAAAGCCACGAGCGCATGCGGGCGATTCTTGAGACGGCGTTGGATGGAATTATTACGATGGATCACGAAGGCCGAATTGCGGAGTTCAATCCGGCAGCGGAGCGAATTTTCGGTCACCGTCGCGACAACGTGATCGGACGACCGTTGGCCGATGTCGTTATTCCGCCAGAGTTGCGCGAGCAGCACCGCCAAGGGCTGGCTCGTTATCTCGCGACTGCAGAAGCAGCGGTGTTGGGCCGGCGGATCGAGGTTCCAGGGCTGCGGGCCGACGGTTCGGCGATCGAGCTCGAGCTCAGTATCAACCGCATGCCTGGCGGCGGTCCGCCGATGTTCGCCGGTTTTCTGCGCGATATCACCGAACGCAAGCGTGCACGAGAGGCGCTCATGGTCAGCGAGCGACACTACCGGTTGATTTTCGAACAGAGCCCGCTCCCCAAATGGATTTACGATCCAGAGACGTTGCGATTCCTCGCGGTGAACGAGGCGGCGCAGAAACACTATGGCTTTTCAGCGGACGAGTTTCTCGCGATGACGATTCGGGATATTCGTCCCCCCGAAGACGTGCCGGCGTTGCAACGTGACGTGATGCTGGCCACGGCGACTCGTTCCAGCACCGGCGAATGGCGACATCAGAAGAAAGATGGCACGCTCATCCAGGTGATCGTGAGTGCGCATGATATCGTGATGAACGGACGACGCGCTCGTTTGGTGGTGGCGCAGGATATCACCGAGCGAAAGCAGGCGGAGATGAAATTACGGGCGCAACTCGCGCGGCTCAACCTCCTGCACCGCATCACTCGCGCTTCCGCCGAACGACAGGATTTGAAAAGTATTTTTCAGGCGATGATTCGGACGCTGGAAGACGATCTGCCACTCGATTTCTGCTGTGTTTTTATTTACGAACCACCTGACGATGGACTCAAGGTGATCTCTGTCGGAGCAAAGAGCGTTGCGCTCGCTCTCGAGCTGGCAATGTCGGAAAACGCGGTGGTTCCGATCGACGAAAATGGCCTGTCGCGCTGTGTCCGCGGACATTTGGTTTATGAGCCGGATATCGCCGATATATCGTTTCCGTTTCCACAACGGCTGGCGCGCGGTGGTCTGCGTTCAGTCGTAGTGGCGCCGCTGATTGTCGAGAGTGCGGTCTTCGGAGTCCTCGTCGCGGCCCGGCGTGCGCCCCGCAGTTTCAGCAGCGGCGAATGCGAATTTCTGAAACAGTTGAGCGAGCACGTCGCCCTCGCGGCGCATCAGGCGAAACTCTATGGCGCACTTCAGGTGGCTTACGAAGATTTGCGACAAACGCAGCAAACGATCATGCAGCAGGAGCGGCTTCGCGCGTTGGGGCAAATGGCGAGCGGCATCGCGCATGACATCAATAACGCGATTTCTCCGGCGGCGCTTTATGCCGAATCGTTGTTGGAAAAGGAGCCCCATCTCACCCAGCGCGGCCGTGATCAGCTCGGAACGATTCAGCACGCACTGGAAGATGTCGCGCAGACGGTTGCGCGGATGCGGGAGTTTTATCGGCAACGTGAACCGCAATTGGCACTTGTTCCGGTTGAACCCAATCGACTCGTTCAACAGGTGCTTGATCTCACGCGAGCGCGATGGAGCGACATGCCACAACAGCGTGGCGTCATGGTTCAACTTGCGGTCGAGCTGCAGCCGGACTTGCCGGTGATCCTCGGGGTGGAAAGCGAAATCCGCGAGGCACTCATCAATCTCGTCTTCAACGCGGTCGACGCCATGCCGGAAGGCGGAACGCTGACCTTGCGGACGCGTGTGGTCAAAATGGCATCATCCCTCACGGGGGTCGCGAATCTGAGACGTGTCCATATCGAGGTTGCCGATACAGGCGTGGGCATGAACGAAGACACGAGGCGCCGGTGTCTGGAGCCGTTTTTCACCACGAAGGGGGAGCGGGGCACGGGCCTGGGCCTCGCGATGGTTTACGGCACGGTGCAGCGACACGGCGCTGAGATCGGAATCGAAAGCGCTCCGGGCCAGGGCACGACGATGAGCTTGATCTTTTCCGTGTCAGAGGCCGAACCGGCCGCGTCGACGCGGGGTTCTGCACCAACCGTTCCTCTGGCGCGCCTGCGTTTGCTTCTCGTGGATGATGATCCACTCCTGATCAAATCGCTTCGGGATATCCTGGAAGCGGACGGACACTTGGTTGTCGCAGCGAATGACGGTCAAGCGGGCATCGATGCGTTTCGCGCGGCACATGCCGGCAGCGAACCGTTCGCCGCGGTGATTACGGATCTCGGGATGCCGCATGTAGATGGGCGCAAGGTGGCCAGTGCGGTGAAGGAGATTTCGGCGACTACGCCAGTGATCATGCTCACCGGTTGGGGCCAGCGCCTGGTTGCTGAAGGAGAAATACCGCCGCACGTGGATCGCGTTCTATCCAAACCACCTCGATTGCGGGAATTGCGGGAAGCGCTGGCTTTTTGCTCTCAAGATCGGACGGTTTAGGTTTCCAAGTGGAAAAAAATCTCATGGCCCAGGTACCCGCCGCGCGCATCCTCGTCGTCGATGACGAAGCGCTTCAAATGAAAGCGCTGTGCGAGACTTTGCGTGACCATGGTTATGATACGGCGGGTGTTGGAAGCGGGGAGGCGGCTCTGGTCGCATTGGGTGAGTCGAAGTTCGACCTCGTGCTCACGGATTTAATGATGCCCGGGATCGACGGCATTTCGTTGCTCAAAGTCGCGCTCGAGCAGGATGCGAATTTGGTCGGTATCGTGATGACGGGGGAGGGGACGATTGCGACAGCGGTCGAAGCGATGAAGGTCGGTGCGGTGGACTACATCCTGAAGCCGTTCAGAGTGAGTGTGATTCTTCCGGTTTTATCGCGAGCGCTGGCAATGCGTCGGTTGCATCTGGAGAACGTCGCGCTGCAGACTCGCGTGCAGCAGCGCACAGCGCAGCTCGAACAGGCCAACGAGGAGTTGGATGCCTTCGCGAGTTCCGTGGCGCACGATCTTCAGGCCCCCGCGCGTCATGTGACGGGTTTTGCTCATATGCTGCTCGAGGAATATGGGGCCAAGCTGGACCCGACGGCGCTGCATTACGTCCGCACAATTTGTAATTCGAGCGAGAGTATGGGGCGCCTGATTGCTGACCTGCTCGCCTTCTCCCGTTTCTCCCGGAAAGAATTGGAGCGTCGGCTCGTCGATTTGGGCTCGCTGGCGACGAGAGTGTGGCACGAATTAAAACAACAGCGCGAGCTGGTCGAGCCGGACGCGAAGGACCGGGTCATTCGCTGGAATTGTTCCGACCTGCCGACGGTCGAGGCGGATGAGTCGATGCTGCGGCAGGTTTTTATCAATCTGTTTTCGAATGCGGTTAAATATACGCGCGGGCGCAACCCGGCGGAGGTGGAGGTTGGCCGTGCGACGCGAGACCCGGGAGAAGTTACGATTTACGTGCGCGACAACGGTGTGGGTTTCAACATGCGCTACGCCGAAAAACTCTTCGGTATGTTTCAACGCTTGCACCGGACCGACGAGTTCGAGGGCAACGGCGTTGGTCTCGCGAATGTGCGTCGCGTGATTCAACGACACGGCGGACGCATTTGGGCGGAAGCAGAAGAAGGAAAGGGCGCGACGTTTTATTTCGCTCTCCCCATCGCATCGGCGGGCTGACGGACGGGCGCTGCCGTTATCGATGATTGAGGCGGTAGCGAACGATGATCGCTAGATCCGCAAGCGAAGAGGGTTTCTCGAGATAATTTTTCCCCGGTTCGAGTTGCAGCTGGCGGCTGATGCTTTCCGTGCTGTATCCCGTGGTATAAATGACCGGGAGTGAGGGCCGGCGCTGGAGCAGTTGTTCAGCAAGTATGTTTCCGGATACGCCACCGGGGATGATGAGATCGGTGACGAGTAAATCCACTTTGCCCTTAATTTCGTCCCAACGTACCAGTGCGTCGGCGGCGGTTCCGGCCTCGACTACATGGTAACCACGTTGGCGCAACGCGGCGCCGGTGATGGCACGCACCATGAGATCATCCTCCACGATCAAGATCGTTTCGCTGCCTCCGCGGATCGCTGGCACGCGATCCGCCGGGGCAACCGGTAGCGCGGATTTTCCGATCGCCGGCAGGAATACATTAAACGTCGTGCCGACCCCGACTTCACTTTCCACGTCAATCCACCCTTCGTGTTGTTGCACGATGCCGAAGACGGTGGCCAGTCCGAGCCCCGTGCCCTTGCCGACTTCCTTGGTGGTGAAAAACGGTTCGAAGATTCTGGCTTTGATTTCCGGGGGGATGCCGTCGCCGGTGTCACTCACTTTCAAGCAGACAAACTGGCCTGCGATGGCGGGCGGATGTGCGGCTGCGTATTCCGCGTTGAAAGTTGCTGCATCCAGTGTGATGACGAGATGGCCGCCACGTGGCATCGCGTCGCGAGCGTTGACGACGAGATTCATCAGCACTTGCTCCATCATGCCGGCGTCGGCGTGCACGTGAGGCAGACCCGGCGCGAAGCGGCTCTCGAGACTGATGTCTTCGCCGAGAATTCGCCGAAGCATTTTCGCCATGTTCCCGATCGTATCGGCAAGATCGAGGGGACGCGCCGCCTGCGCTTGACGGCGACTGAACGTGAGGAGCTGGCGGGTGAGGGTCGAAGCGCGTTTCGCCGCGTCCATGATCTGCTGTACGCCCGTCACGACGCCGGGGATCTCTCGCATGTCAGCCAGAAGAAGCGAGGACTGCATTTGAATAACGGTGAGCAGATTATTGAAATCGTGCGCGATGCCGCCGGCGAGTTGACCGACCGCTTCCATTTTTTGGGCCTGGCGAAATTGCTCTTCCAAGTCACGCCGCACCGTGATGTCTGAAGCCACGCCGGCGATCCGGTAGAGTTCTCCCTTCGCGTCTTTGACGGGAAACGCACGTTCGTGAATCCAACGCACGACGCCGTCCGGACGTACGATACGATATTCGAGATCGTAGTTGCCGGTCGTCTGGAGTTCCTGCGCGGCGTGAACGCGTGTTCGATCGTCGGTGTGAACGGTGTCCAGCCAGGATTGGGGCGCAGCGTAAATACTTTCGCAGCTTCGGCCCCACACGTGAGGAAACGCCGGACTGACGTAGATCATCTGTTTCTTGCTAACGTCGGTGAGCCAAAAAACCTCGTCGATACTTTCGGTCAACTGGCGGAAGCGTTGGTCACTTTCCCGGCGCGCTTCTTCTGCTCGTTCGATTTCCGTGAAATCTTGAATGAGCGAAAGCAGATGGTCCGCGCCGTTCAACGTGATTTTGGTCATCGAGGCCAAACCCACGCTGATCTCACCGGATTTCCGGCGACCTCTGAGTTTGAAGGCGATCGCCGAACCGGTTTTCTCCAGTTCGTCCAGAATCGCCGCCCGATCCTCCGGATTTGCCCAAAGCTGTAGCTCCGTCGGAGTGTGCCCTATGATCTCCTCTCGCGTGTAACCGGTACCGTCGACGAACGCCTCGTTGACATCGACAAAGCGATTATCGGCGACGCGCACGATGCAGATCGCCGTGGGACTGAGATGAAAGACCGTCGAGAGGCGTTCCTCGCTCGTCCGCAGCGCCTCCTCTGCGAGCACCCGATCGGTGATGTCCTTGTTGATCGTTGTAACCCGCCAACGACCGTGGCCGACGGTTTCGATCGACGCCGCCTGGGTAAACCAGTGCACACGACCATGGCGGTCGATGCAGCGGAATTGTTGCTGCCAGCTTGAGGCGCCGGTGGCGAACGCGCGCGTGGCCACCGCGGCCATTGATTTCAAATCATCGGGGTGTTTGGCCGCGTTCCAGCTCTCATCATCATAGCTTTTCCCGTTCGGTACGTCGAGCGGCAGAACTTCTCTCGCGGCTTCTTCGTCTTGAAAACGTGACTGCCAGTTAAAATCGGCAGCACTCCAGCCGGGAGCGTCTGGCTGCCAGCCATCAGGCGCGGTGACGACTCCATGCATTACGAAGGTGCGGGCATGACGCAGAACGCTTCGCAGCGCAGCCTCCGCCTGCTTGCGCTCGCTGATATCGCGAAACAACGTGAGGAGGAACGGACGCTCGTACAACTGTATCCGGGAAACACAGACGTGGACGGGGACGGCGGTGCCGTTTCGTCGTTGCACGACCGACTCCCAGCCAGCGGGAACCCCCGATGCACTGTCGTGATTTCGTCCCTGCAACTGCCCGTTTTGAGAGGCGGGATAGAGATCAGCACGCGTCAGGCCGAGCATCTCACCCCGAGTCCGTCCGAATAAAATTTCGGCCTGTTCGTTGGCATCGATGATTTTTTCAGTGCCCTCGGCAATCAAGAGCGCGGCGTCGCTCATGCTCCGGAAGAGATGGCGGTATTTGTGTTCGGACATCCGCATCTGTTTCTCGGCTTCGCGGTGTTGGCGGCGCTCCGCGGCGTCGCGCAACTCGCGCTCGATCGCGGGAACGAGGCGCACCAGATTGCCTTTCATCACGTAGTCGTGTGCCCCGGCTTTCATCGCTCCGACCGCGATGTCTTCACCCATCGTTCCGGAAACAAAAATGAAAGGAAGATCCCGCGCGCTCTCCTTGACGATGCGGAGTGCCGCCTCTCCATCAAAGCCCGGCATCGCGTAGTCGCTGAGAATCAATTCCGGCCCGCCTCGTTCGAGTGCGCGCTTCAAATCGCTGGCGGTCTGAACGCGTTCAGAGATGACGCTGTAGCCGCCGCGTGTGAGTTCACGCATCAACAGCTTTGCGTCGTCGTCGGAATCCTCGACGATTATAACGTGTAGGTTTTTTTTCATGACGCACCGCCTGGGTTCGCTGGCGGCGGCTCGTTCAAAACGAGCCAGTACAGCCCCAGCTGATTGATCGCCGTGCTAAATTGTTCAAAATCGACCGGCTTTCGGATGTAGCTGTTGGCACCGAGATCGTAGCTTTTGATGATGTCCTGATCCTCCTTCGAGGTGGTGAGAATTACAACGGGCTGCCGCTTCAATTTCGGATCCGCTCTGATTTCACGAAGCACGTCCATTCCGTCCATCTTCGGCAGTTTCAAGTCGAGCAGGATAACGGCCGGCAACCTGGCGGGTCGGTCTTCTCCGGATTCGGTGAGCGACCGGAGATATTGCAACGCAGACATGCCGTCACCCATTACGATCAGTTCGTTCAAGATGTTGTTTTTTCGCAGCGCGCGTTTCGTCAACTTCACGTCGTCGTCGTTGTCTTCCACGAGGAGAATTGGTTTGTTTTTCATGAGCTTGCGGGGAGGTGATCTGGCAGGGTGAAATAAAATGTGGCGCCGTGCTCGAGCTGGCTCTCAGCCGCCACGAGACCGCCATGGCGGTGAATAATGCGCTGCACCGTCGCGAGTCCGATCCCGGTGCCAGGAAATTCCGCCGCGGTATGAAAACGCTGGAATGCGCCAAAAAGTTTCTTAGCGCAATTCATGTCAAATCCGGCGCCATTGTCGCGCACGAAATAGGTCGATGCATCTTCGCGAACCGTCCGACCAAATTCAATTTGAGCGACTGGCTGCAGCCGGGAGAATTTGCTGGCATTGCCGAGGAGGTTTTCGAGTACGATCTGCAGTAATCGCGGGTCTCCATTTGCCACCAGATTCGGCTCAATCTTGAATTTCATCAACCGCCCTGGATCCTCACCCTGCAATCTCTTCGCCACCGTGCGGGCGAGCGCACTGAGGTCGACTGGAACGCAGTCCATGTCTTCGCCGGACACACGCGCGAGGTTCAGCAGATCCTCAATCAACAAGCCCATCCGCTGGCTGGCGGCGCGAATCCGACGCAGGTTATCCTTTCCTTCCTCGTCGAGTTTGTCCGCGTAATCTTCGAGGAGGGTTCGGCTGAATCCGTCCATGCTGCGCAAGGGTGCCCGCAAATCGTGTGAGACGGAATAGCTGAATGATTCCAGTTCCGTGTTTTTGGCTTCAAGCTGTGCGGTGCGCTCGGCGACGCGTTGTTCGAGTTCCAGATTGAGTTTTTGCACAGCGTCGACCGCGCGCCTGCGCTCGGTGATATCGACCAGCGTGGTCACCGCCAGTTTTTTGCCGGTCCTCGAGTCGGTGAACATCCGGCTGGTGAGCAGGGCCCACACGGTGCGTCCGTCGCGGTGCAGGTAGCGCTTCTCGAGGGAGTAGTGGTCGATCTCGCCGTTGAGGAACTGCTGAGTAAACACCTTTTGGCGCAGGTAGTCGTCTGGATGTGAAGCGCGGGCGAAGGCGCCGGGTATCAGCGACTCTTCGGCAGAGACGCCGGTAATACGTTCGTGCGCCGGATTGACCAAGTGGGTCTCCTCCTCGTTGGGCGCCAGCAAGGAAATGCCTACGGGAACTGATTCGAAGATGAACTTAAACCGCGCCTGTTCGCGGGCGAGGGCCCTCGTCCGCTCCTCGACGCGTCGCTCCAAATCGTCGCGCGCGGCCCGCAGTTCCTCCTCCACGCGCTTGCGCACGGTGATCTCGCTTTGCAACTCCGCCGTCCGATGCCGGACTTCTTTCTCCAGCAGGAGCCGGTTTTGCTGCAGCAGCCGTTCCTGGCGCTTCAGGTGCCTGATACGCCAGCGATAAATGCCGGTGAGGGTGCCCAGTCCCAGTCCGCCGCACAGGAAATAAAACCACGTCGCCTGATAAAAATGCGGGCGCAACTCGATTTCCACAGCATCGCCGGTTTGGTCCCAGACGCCGTCGGCGTTGGCGGCGGTGACGCGGAAGGTGTAGCGGTCGGGCTGGAGGTTGGTGTAGAACGCCTGACGCCGGTTTTCCGTTTCCACCCAGTCATGGTCGTAACCCTCCAGCCGGTAGCGGAACCGCACTTTTTGCGGGGCCACAAAACTCGGTGCGGTGAAATGAATCTCGAGTTCGCCCGGGCCCGGCGGCACCATCTGGCGGCCGTGGGCGGTGAGTTCTTGCGAGTTGGCCCGGACGCGCTCGATGCGGACGGGCGGTGCGATCGGGTTGACCGGGATGTGGGCGGGATCAATCGCCACCGCGCCCAGCGGGGTGGGGAACCAAATCCGTCCGTCGGTCGTCTTGCAGCCCATGAACTCCACCTCGGCGGTGTCGATCGTCTTCACCACGTTCTGCCCATTGTAAGCCACCGACTCGACGCGCCCGAGCTTCCCGTCGGCGAACGCGTTCAACTGCTGCCGGCTCACCCGGAAAATTCCCTGGCTGGAGTTCAGCCAGAAATGGTCGTGATCGTCCGGCACGATGGCGTAAATGCTATCGTCCAACAAACCGTCGCGCCGGCTGATGTTCCGGATCTGATCGCCCTTGATCCGCGCGATGCCGGTCTTCAACCCCGCCCAGATGGCACCCTCGCTGTCTTCGCAAAGCCCAAACGCGTCATGATCCGAAAGGCCGTCGGCGGTGGTCCATTGCCGAATGGCTCCGTCTTTTATGCGCAGGATCCCGTCGACGGACGCCACCCAGAGCGCGCCGTCCCGGCTGGTGAGTAGATCGCGAATCCATGTTAGCTGCGGGACCGAGCGCTCCTTGAGCTCATACGGCACCATGCCGGCTCGGCTGACCCGGAACAGGGCGCCGGCCACGGCCACGACTACACCATGACTGTCCTCCGCAAAGGCTGTCGGCCAGTTGTCATTGGGAAACGTCGCCACGACCTTTCCGCGGGACAGAACGTCGATGCGTAGTTTGCCATTGATCAAATACACGTCGCCGTTTTTGGCTTCGAATGTCCGTTTGATATAGGAATCGGAGAGCCCTTCCTCCATGGTGGTGTTCGTGGCCTTGATGCCGTCGAAATAGGAAACACCCAGACTGGTGCTGATCCACAGGCCGCCGTTCACGGAGGCGCTCACTCCGTGACACAATCCGCCGGGCAGTCCCTGGGCGGCGGAGTAGATGGGGAATTTGACATCAGTGAGCTGGCTCAGGCCCTCGCGCGTGCCGACCCAAAGGCTTCCTTCGCGATCTTCAAACAGGCTTGTCACGAAATTATTTGCGAGCCCGTCGCGCTGGCGGAGAAAACTGAAAGCGCCGTTCTTGTAGCACGCCAGCCCGTCGTTGGTTGTACCGATCCAAACCACGCCATGCTGGTCCACGAGCAGGATTCGCACGTCTTTCGTGAACGGCGGAATCTCCTTTCGCCGGAAACTGGAATCGTAGCAACGCAATCCCGTCGTGCTGCCGACCCAAATCTGGCCTTGAAGATCCACGACCGCGGCGGTGGACAGTTGCTGCTTCAACGAATCGTCCGGGAATGCGATGAACTTTCCCTCCTGCCAGTAATGCAATCCGTATCCGGCCGTCACCAGCCAGACGCGCTTTTGGGCATCTTCGCCAATCCATCTCACGGTGTGTAACCGGTCGTAAAGAAAAGAGGCGCCGGGATTCCCTTTTACGTAGCGAGCCACGAACCCCGCGCCCACCCACAGCGATCCATCGCTCCCTTCGCAGAGGGAGATGACGTTAGTGCGCGGATCCAGCCACTTGGCATCGTCTGGCCTGGAAAACGCGCCTTGCTCATCGCGGAAGCCGAACGATCCGTCGGTGAGGCCGAACCACAGGCCACCGGTCCGGGAGCTGGCCAAACTGGAAACCAATTGAATCGGGAATTGCGACCCCTCGGGCAGGTTGAGCGATGAAAACTGAACTCCGTCAAAACGGACCATTCCGCTCTGCGTACCGAGCCAGAGGTAACCGTCCTTGGTCTGGGTGATCGCGTTGATGCCGTTCGCGGGCAGACCGTTTTGCCGGGTCCACGTCTGGCAGTTGTATTGGAGCATGTCCCTGGCCGGATCGAGCGCCAGCCCGCGGTCCGGCAGCAGGAGGCAGGAAAGCGCCGCCGTTCCCGCCAGCGCCGCACGTCGGGCCGAGCCGCCGGTCTTGGTCAGCCGGATTTTTTCAGCGGCCGGAGTTTTCATGGGCGGAGGTCAGATCCGGCAGGGTGAAATAAAATGTGGCGCCGTGCTCGAGCTGGCTCTCAGCCGCCACGAGACCGCCATGGCGGTGAATAATGCGCTGCACCGTCGCGAGTCCGATCCCGGTGCCAGGAAATTCCGCCGCAGTATGAAAACGCTGGAATGCGCCGAAAAGTTTTTTTGCGCAACTCAGATCAAACCCGGCACCATTGTCGCGCACGAAATACGTCGGCGCATCCTTGCGGACCAGCCGCCCGAATTCGATCCGGGCGACAGGTTGCCGCCGCGAAAATTTGCAGGCATTGCCAAAAAGATTTTCGAGCACGATCTGCAGCAACCGTGCGTCGCCGGTCGCCACGAGGTTTGGCTCGATGATAAATTGCACTGTGTGGTCCGGGGTGTCGGTGCATAATTTATCCGTCACGGTGCGGGCAAGCGCGCTCAGGTCGACCGGACCGTAGTGCATGTTCTCGCGGGAAACGCGCGCGAGATTCAGCAGATCGTCGATCAAGAGGCCCATCCGCTGACTGGCGGCGCGAATTCGGCGCAGGTTATCTTTTCCCTCCTCGTCGAGACGGTCCGAGTAGTCTTCAAGCAAGGTCCGGCTGAATCCGTCCATGCCGCGCAAGGGTGCGCGCAAATCGTGTGAGACGGAATAACTGAACGCTTCCAGTTCTTTGTTCGTGGCCTCGAGCTCCCGCGCCCGGGAGTCGAGCTGTCGATTGAGTTGCTTCACGCGCAAGTCCGCCTGCCGGTGTTCCGTAATGTCATCGAAGATTGTGTAGACTTCATGGGCTGCCTGCTCCCTCGCCCGGAATAGCGGCATTGCCGTGACGTTAATCCAGCGAACAGCCTGCTCGCGCGGGTTGAACACTCCCATCACGACATTCCGCACTTCGTGTCCGGTGCGCAGCGCGACCATGGCCGGATGTTCCGATCCAGGAAACAACGTGCCATCTTCGCGCACGGTCGGGTGCTCAACTTCGGCTGACATTTGTCCAATAAGCTCCTCGCGCGTCCTCCCCAGGATGTGCTCCGCCGCTGGATTCATAAAAATGATACCGCCGGCTGCGTCCTGGTGAACCACCCCCTGCAGCATCGTCTCGAATAACAACCGATAGCGCTCCTCGGATTTTGCGAGCGCCTGCGTTCGTTCCTCGACGCGACGCTCGAGGGTGGCGTTGACGGCGCGAATCTGCTCATCCGCTTGTTTGCGAGCGGTGATATTGGTAAACACCACGGCCCCGCCCTGGAGAACGTCGCCACCGTTCCGCAACGGTCTCGCGTTCACGGCAAGCCAGCGTCCTTCCCGGAGGTGGGCGTTCCGCACAAAGATTTCCACGTTATCGCACCGTTCGCCCCGCATGGCCCGAGCGAGTGGCAGTTGCGCTGGAGGAAATGGCGTAATCTGGTCCGGCAGGAAAAGCCCGTACCGATCCGACCAGCCACTCGGGTCTCCTTCCGTTGCGCCGATGCCGAGAATTTCCTCGCCGGCAGGATTAACGAGAATCATCTCGCCGCGCTCGTTCGCGACGCAGACGCCTTCGCTCATGCTGTGGACGACTGACTGCAGAATTCCGGTTTGCTTTTGAAATTCGTTTTGCGAGTTCCGCAGCTTCGCGTTGGTGGCCGCGAGCAGATGATGTGACCGGCGGATACGGACGAGAAACCAGGCGGCGCCCAGCAGCCCGGCAACGCTGCTGCCAAGCACGGTCCAGAGCCACCGCTGCCGCAGCGCCCGTTGCTCAAGCTCGACGGCCTGCTGCTGATTGCGGCGGGTGAGTTCGTTAATCTCGCGTTGTTTGCTTTCGGATTCGTAGCGCTGCGCGAGTTCGGCCATGCGCGTGCGACTTTTTTCGCGCGCGGCTTTACTCGTCATTTCCGCCGCTTCGACGGACAATTCGTAGGCGCGCTTGTGCTCGCCATTGGCGGCGGCGATCGCGGCCAGTCGTTGCGAACTGTCGCTCAAATAAAGAGAGAATCCAATCTCGCCCGCGAGCGCATAAGCCTGCTCGGCGTCGGAGCGTGCTGCCGCGACATTCCCCAACGCCTGATGGATTTCGCTGCGGGCATTCAGTGTATACCAAAGACCGATCCGGTTTGGGTAGCGGCCGTAACCCGCAACCACTTCGTCCAACAAGGGGAGGGCTTCTGCCGCGCGGCCTTGCTGGAAGAGATTGTGAGCCAGACCAAACAATCCGAAGTAGATGTTGAAGGGCGTTCCCACTTCCCGAAAAAGGCGGATCGCCTGCTCGCTCAATTCAACGGCATGCTGACGGTCGCCGATCTTGTTTTCCATGCCGGCGGTCCCGGCCAAAGCATACGCCTCAAGCAGCTTCGATCCCGCGGCCCGAGCTTCATCGCGCATCTTGACATAGTGTTCGAGCGCTTCCTGACCGCGTTCGCTCTGGTCGTAGGAGATCGCCAGCCCTTGATGCGCAAACGTGAGCGCGAGGCTGTTGTGCGTGTGCCGGGCAATTTCCATCGCTTGCATGCACATGGTGACGGACTCCTCGATCCGACCCGTTCGACGATACATCATCGATGTCCGGAGCAGCGCCTCGCCGAGCAGGTCGGGCCGATCGATTCCGTCGAGTAACGAAATCGATTCGGATGCGGCTGCGATCAACTGTTCGATGTCGCCTTGATTAACGGAAGTCAGGCAGATGTTGAGTTGAGCCTCGGCCTGTCCGATGCGATCGCCGCTTTTTCTCGCCGCCTCTAGAGCGAGTTGCGCGTGCTTCGCGGCCTGATCCGTTAACGCGAGATGGATTTCAATTCGCGCGAGGAGATTGAGCGCGCGCGTCGCGTCAGCTGGCGTGGCGGTCGCGGGAATCGCAGTCTGCAATTGCAGTGCCTGCTCATACGCGAGAGGAGAATCGTTTTCTGCCAGCTGCCGAATTCGCGCCGCTTCGCCGCGCCACGTTTCAAGCGGGCTGGCGGCTGGGGCCACGAGGGGCAGGATCACGCTAAAGAAAAACGATGCGAACCAGAGCACCGGCAAATCGCGACGCTTGAACGGTACGCGTGAGCGCACCGCAACTCGCAGCTCTGCTCGCGACAAGAGCCCCGCAACGCGACACTGATCGCGAATGGCGAGTGAGCGTGAGTTCGAAAGGTGCATGACTTGCTCGGCTGGATGCGTAGCTGCATGCGACGCCGTTACGTATCCAAAGCCAGCTGGGAAGGGGCTAGGTTTTTTGCCCGTGCAGTGTCGCACTGCCCGGGGGTTTTGGGGTGATCTAGAATTAAATCCATTCACGCCTGCGATCGAGTCAAATGTCGGAGATTTGTGGCGGTCGGCGCGCACGAGGACGCAGACACTAGCCCATGGTTTCTGGCGAAGGTTAAACGACTCGACGGATTTCCAACGTCTCCCTACGAATTCCCTCGATGCGTCACGTCTTCCGCCTGTTGCCGGCCAGGTCGCTTCCGTTCCTCGCGTTATATCTTCTTGCCGGTTGCAGTGTGGGTCAGCAGTCGTCGACGACTCCATCGGTCACCGCTGCGGCCGGAGCAAAGGCAACCGCGACTCCCGCTCCCGAGCACGAATCGCCCGCCAAGGAAGAGCTGCCGCCGGTGATGTTGGGAATTGATGTCCTCGTGGCCAACGGTTTCGACGCAGTGAAAGGCAAGCGCATCGGTTTGCTGACTCACCCCGCCGGCGTGAACCGCCGGGGAATCAGCACGATCGAAATCCTGCGCCACGCGCCGGGCGTGAAGCTCGTCGCGCTCTACGCCGTGGAGCACGGAATCTACAATGAGTTGCCAGCAGAGAAACTGTTTCCCGACAGAATCGATCCGCTGACCGGACTCATGGTGTTCTCGCTCTATAATCCGACGAGCCGGCGTTTCGTGCCGACGGCAGCGCAGTTGAAGGACATCGATGCGTTCGTAATCGACCTGCAAGACATTGGCGCGCGGACTTACACGTTTAGCGGAGCAATGAAGAGCGCGATGGAAGCGTGTTTTGCGAATGACAAAGAAGTCATCGTGCTCGATCGACCGAATCCGTTGGGCGGATTGAAAGTCGATGGACCGCTGCTCGACGCCGATTTGATGAGCGATGTCGGCCGGTTTCGCGTGCCTTACGTCCACGGCCTCACGATGGGCGAGCTGGCGCTGATGGCGAAAGCCGGCGCGCCGCCCGGCGGACTCGCACTGCCCGATGACGTACGCGCGCGTGGAAAGCTCACGGTTATTCCGATGCGCGGCTGGCGACGCGCGATGCGCTGGCCGGAGACCGGTCTTACGTGGATACCGACGTCGCCACTGATTCAGGATTTTTCCGCCGTGGAAGGTTATCCGATGACCGGACTCGGCTGCATCCTCGGCGGCTTTCGGCATGGAATGAATCAAGGCGACAGCACTGTGAATGCTTTCCGTGTCGTTCAACATCTCACGATCAAACCTGACGTCGTGGAAAAAGAATTGCGCGCGCTGAAGTTGCCCGGCCTCGAGTACCGTCGCGTCAGTACGAAAGATGCGAATACGGGTAAACCGATCAGCGGTGTTCTGGTTGAAATCAAGGACCCTGACGCGTGGCAGCCGACGGAGCTCGGGCTTCACCTCATGAGACTTGCGTGCAAGCTGGACTCGCGAAATCCGTTCGCGGCCGCGACTCCCGCCGAGCACCGCACGTTCCTCGTGCACGTGGGCTCGACGGCCTTCTTCGAGGACCTCGCCGCCAAGGGCAAGGATGTGGATATCGCCGCATGGGTGCGCACCTGGCACGAGCGCGCGGGAATTTTTCAAGAGCGCAGTAAAAAATTTTGGCTGTATTGATTTCAGCCGAAAGCTGAGGCCTGAAAGCCGGGAAAAATCCAAGACGGGTTGCCGGTCATCAAAGACTTTTCTTCGCGTGACGTGATGACGATGTGAGTGTTTTTTGTTTTCGCTCGTTACTTCACACTTCATTTTTTTCGCCATGCCCCTTGTCGACAAACCACTGCCGGAACTTTTCGAATACCGCGGCCACAATCCGCTCCCCAATGATTTCGACGCCTACTGGGCGGACGCGTTACGGGAACTCGACGCGACTCCGCCGGCGCCCGAGCTGCGTCCAAACGTGTTGCTCACCACGGAGGCGGTCGAATGTTTCGATCTCTGGTTCACCGGCGTCGGCGGAGCGCGCATCTACGCGAAATACGTTCGGCCGAAAACCGGCGCGGAGGCTTCCGCAACAAAACGTCCTGCAGTGCTTCAATTTCATGGCTACTCCGGCCATAGCGGTGACTGGCTCGATAAATTAGGCTGGCCCGCCGAGGGTTTTTGTTACGCAGCGATGGATTGCCGCGGCCAGGGTGGGAGTTCAGAGGACAGCGGGCAGGTCAAAGGTACGACGCTGCGCGGCCATATCGTTCGCGGCCTCGATGATCCTGATTCGCGTAAACTCGCGTTCCGTCAAATTTTTCTCGATACAGCGCAACTCGCGCGCGTCGTGATGAGTTTTCCCGAGGTGGATGCGAATCGTGTCGGATGTTTCGGCGCCTCGCAAGGCGGGGCGCTCACGCTCGCGTGCGCTGCGCTCGAACCACGGATCAAGCGCGCTGCGCCGGTCTATCCGTTTCTGTGTGATTACCAGCGAGTCTGGGAACTCGACCTGGCCAAGGATGCCTACGACGAACTGCGCTGGTTTTTCCGTGCGTTCGACCCGCGGCACGAACGCGTGAAGGAAATCTTCACCAAGCTTGGTTATATCGACTGCCAGCATCTGGCTTCGCGCATCCGTGCTGAAGTGCTGATGTTCACCGGATTGATGGACACGATCTGTCCGCCGAGCTCGCAATTTGCGGCTTACAACCAGATCACCGCCAAAAAGAATATCGTGATCTATCCTGACTTCGCGCACGAAAATCTTCCTGGTCAGATCGATCGCACGTTTAACTTCATGCGCGGATTGTAGAATGTAGCGGCAGGCCACCGAGCCTGACCCATACAGAGGTGGGTTTTAGAGGTGAAACGGAAGACACGGAGGTCGTATATCCGAAAGCGGAACGGACAC
>CBRAFL010000005.1:0-35701 GCA_967755055.1 uncultured bacterium | reverse complement strand
TGACGTTTCGGCCGGACACGAGCGAGATGGTGGCGAGCGTGCCGTTTACCGAAAAAGTGGAGGCGAATTTTCGCGAAGATCCGAAACTGATGCTGCTGATCGACCGGAAGCCGGCCGATTTGTCGTTACCGCAACTGCGTAACCTCATCGATTATTTCGCGATTGCATCGAATCCGAAGGGTACGCGTTACGCCGTGAGATATTTCGGGCTGATTGCGGATACGATTGCACCATTGATTGTGATCGCGATGGCGATTCCGTTTGCGGTGACGGGCGTGCGGGTGAATCCGGCGGTGGGCGTTTCAAAATCGATCGGGCTGTTTTTCGTCTACTACATTTTGGCGACGATCGCCTCGGCACTGGCGACGAAGCACATCCTCGATCCGCTGATGGCGGCGTGGGTGCCGAATATCGGGATGACGGCGTTGGCCACGTGGTTTTTCGTGCGACTGAGGTGAAGGTGTGCCTCAGGGCGTGGCGGCAGGCTTCCGTGCCTGCTGTGGTTGAAGTTCGAAGATCGAAGATCGGAGATCGGAGTTCGAAGATCGAAGATCGGAGTTCGGAGATCGGAGTTCGGTCATCGAAAATGACCGGCAGGCACGGAGGCCTGCGCGCTACGCGGATCGGGAGCTGCACGGGGCCGATATCAGGTCCGCAAATACGAGGCGCCGTTGAGATCGATGATACTGCCGGTCATCGCAGCGGGTGCATCCAATGCGCAAAATGTGGCGGTGCGCGCAATTTCGTCGGCGCTCGCGACGCGGCCGAGTGGATGTTGCGCGAGAATTTCGGCGGCCGCAGGACCGGCCAGATGTTCGGCGGCCATGTCGGTGTCAACCCAGCCGGGAGCAAGGCAGTAAACATACACCGCGTGTGGCGCCAAGACTTTGGCGAGCGACTGACTCAACGAATTCAGACCCGCTTTGCTGGCGCCATAGGCCGGCGCGTGGGGCTCGCCACGAAACGCGCCGCGCGAGGAGATGTTCACCACGCGTCCGCGGCCGAACGCACCATCAAACGACGCCGGCGAAGCGATCATCGCTTGGGTCGCGAGGTGAGTCAGGTGCGCCGGACCTTCCAAATTTGCGGCGAGCGTTTTCCTCCAGACGAGCTGCCAGGCGGCGACATCCGTAGTGAGCGGCGGATGTAATTCGTAGATGCCGGCGTTGTTGATCACGATTTGGATCGAGCCGAATTGATTCGTCGCGGCGTGCCAGAGCCGAGTGACCTCGTCCGGCTCACTCATGTCGGCCGCGAGAAGAATGTGTCCGTTTCCAGAAAGCGCCGCGAGCGTGGCTTCGGCGGCCGCGCGGTTTTTCTGAAAGTGGACAATAACTCGCACGCCGCGGGCAGCCAATTGTTCGGCAATCGCGCGGCCGATTCCGCGAGACGCGCCGGTGACGAGCGCGGTCAGCGGAGAAGTCACGAGGGAAATCCGAGACGCCGCCAGACCGCATTGCTCGGCCAGAGCATGATGGTCCAAACCACGATGCAGTTGATGTAGCTCAGGAAAACGGCGGCGCTCGCCATGTCTTTGATCCGCTTGGCGAGCGGATGTTTTTCTGGTCGCAAGTAGTCGATCACCCATTCGATCGCGGAATTCAGCAGCTCCACGATCAGGATGAGAATGAGCGAGGCGATCATCAGACTCGTGCTGACGGCGTTGACCGGAAGAATGATCGCGAGTGGGACAAGCAGGAGAGCGAAAATAAGGTCTTCGCGGAAAGACGGCTCGTGTTGCAACGCGGCGACAAACCCGTCGATCGAATAGCGGATCGACGCGATGAAATTACGAAAGCTGCGGCGCTTGAGTTCGGGCGTACCGCTCGGTGAGTCCATTCGACAGAGTAGGCGCGCCTCACCTCTGACGAAAAGCCAGAACTTCGATCCCGCCGGTTTTGGAAGCTGAATCGTTACGCGAGAACAGCGGCGACGGGACTGCGGCGAACGGTGCGTTTCATTCCGATCGCGGCACACGCGAAATCGATCACAGCTTCGCGGTAGCCGACGAATTCCAGCACGCGCGCGAGAAACCGGCGTTTGGTCGCTGTATCAATATTCATGATCGCCCAGTACGGAGTCCCGGCGATTTGGCGCGCCTGATTGTGGCGGCATGTTTCGAGAATTTCTTCACGACTCATTCCCAAGTAACGCCGCCCGCCGTCCAGGCTGCGGATGAATTCGCCGAAGTCAGCCGGATGACGGGTGGCGAGCCAGCTGAGGAGCGCGAGGTACTTATCGGCGTCGGTAAGCTTGGACCTAAAATCGGGACCGAGCACGAATGCCGCGAGTGGTTCCGCAGCGTCGGGGGCGTAGGTGGGAACGTTGAGCAGCGAGGCGAGCACTTCGTCTGGCGTGCGATGAAAACCCGTCGCAAGCTCTTGCAGCGCAGCGTACACTTCGTCGCTGATTTCGATCGTTCTCACCTTGGTCAAAGTGAAACCGGTTTAAACCGTTTTGCCAATCGCGGGGCGATAGTCCGCGTAAAAAGAGCGCCAAAGGATCATGAATCAGCGACTAACGGCTGCGGACGATTTGGTATAAACTTTTCGTCGGAGACGGCGTCTTAGGGGGAGTATGAAAACCCTACTCCTTACCCTTTCGCTTGCGACCGCTGTGGTCAGCACGTCGCAGGCCCAGATTTATCGTCCGTCAGTCGTTCGCGACACGACGGTGTTGGGGGCGGTGGCAGGAGCATTAATCGGTGGTCACAATAATGATCGCTGGGCTGAAGGAGCGATCATCGGCGCGGCTGCCGGAGCACTGATCGGCTCCGCGGTCGATCAATCCGGCCCGGTGGCTTACCGGCAACGAGTCATTCAACCGGTATCGGTCGTGGCCTGTGCGCCAACGGTTGTGACCGCCGCTCCACGTGTGGTGTATGTTAATCCGCCGTCGCCTCGCGTGGTTTACGTTCAGTCTTACGCGCGTCCGGTCATCGTCAGTCGCCCGGTGGTGTACGTCTCAAATAATCATAACCGAGCCTATGGTTACAATCGCAGCCGCGGTTATGTGTATCGCCGAGACCGAGACGATTGTCGGTAATGATCCGGCTCTTTCTCTGGTTTCGTTTTTCCGACCCCGCTTCGGCGGGGTTGTTTTTTAAAAGGGTGCCATGGCGCGTTAGTTTAGGGTCTGTCTTCGAAATACTCGGAGGGAGGAAACCGCTAATGGGGATCTGCCAATAGGCAGACCTTATATCACCCCTGCGGCTGATCGCCTCCGGAATATGTGGTGGGGTCCGCTGATCGCAGACCGCGATGAACGGGCTCCAATCACCTCAAGGCGCAGGCGATTAGCCGTAGTCACTGCATCAAGATTTCCCCATTGGGAAATCCTATTAGCGGTTCCTCTCCTGGTTCGGACCTTTATTTCGGAGACACGCCCTAGACCGAGAGCGGGAAGCGCATCACTTGCTGGTGTTCAACTCCTGTCGGGTGAAGTTCGCTCGCGTACAGGTCGAAAGCGTCGACGAGGAAAAAAGGGCCGGCGAATTCGCGATGGGTGCGCACCCATGCGTTCACCCCCGCAGCGGCGTTTTCGGTACTGCGACCCACCGTTACGTGAGGGTGAAACGCGCGCAGTTCCATTTCGAGTCCGAGCGCAAGGAGCGTATCATCGATGCGTTGTCGGAGTTGATGCAGCCGCGGATGACCGGACCCGACGCCGACCCAGAGCACGCGAGGTGGACCTTTTTGCGGGAATGCCCCCACGCCTTCGACGGGCAGGATGAACGGTTCGACGCGGATGGTCGCGAGCCGTTCTTTCAGCGAATCGCGGGCCTCTGGCGTGATATCGCCGAGGAATCGGAGAGTGACGTGAAGTTGTTCAACGGGTGTCCAGCGCACGCCACGCAACGGTGTCCCGAGCGAAGCGACGGCGATCCGCACCGGCTCGGGCGGAGAGAGCGCGATGAACAGCCGTTGCGGAGCGTTTGCAGACGTGGACACGAACGCACGTTACCGAACCCGGCATCAGCGCAATCACGCCCAATTAAAATTAAAGCTGATGCTGATGCGTTCTTCGTCGACGCGATTGGCGGCGACTTCGTGGCGCAACCAGCTCTCGAACAGAATCACGTTTCCGGCTTCGGCCGGGTAAGTGACATGGGCACGGTTGGCCGGACGGGCGGTGGGTAATTTTGGCGGGGCGGCCATGAATTTGCTCAGACGCGGATCTTCGAATTTCAATCCTGGGCAACCGCGCGGCGTCACCACATAATAAGTACCGCTCAAAAACGAGAGCGGGTGCAGATGCAATGAATGCGCTGCGGTGGGCGGCATGATGTTCACCCAACAATCGGTCATGCGAATTGTGCGTCCGCGGAGATCCATCTCCAGCGTGCGCGCAAAAGCGCGGACGTGCCGCGTGATCTTTTTTTCGAGATCGGTGAAACTGCTGGAGAAACGGTGGAGTTCGTTGAGCGATGCGTAGCTCGTGTAGCCACCAGGATAATTTTTTTCGGACCAGCGGCGACCGGCGGCATCGAACTCGCGGAGCTGCCGGCATTCGGTGGCGAGGCTGTCGTTGAGGCGTGCGAGCCCGGACGGCTGCAGCGGCTCGGAATAAATGTAGGTAGGAAACCAGGCGCGAACGGGCATGGCGTTGAGCAGAATGTCTTCGGGAGAAACTTCAATCCGACAACGTGAGCTGGCGAAGCTCTATGATCGTGTAGGTTGGCGCTCCCCGCGCCACGGCTCGAGTCGTCGGTGTTCCGTGGCGCGGCGCGCGCGCAACCTACACAGCCTGAACTATCCGGCTTATCGATACGCGATCACGAAGAGCCGGCGAAACGGAAACAGTACGCGACCGTCGCTCTGACAGGGAAACGCTTTCGTAATTTCCGCCAGATAATCAGCGGTGAATTGTGTTCGTGCGGCGTCGTTCGGCAGTGCGTCGAGCCATGGGCGGAGGCCGGTGCCGCGGTACCATTCGACGATTCCCTCCGGTCCGGGGAGGATGTGAAGGTAATCAGTTGTCCAAAGCTCGAGCTGTGTGGCGTGTGGGGCGAGCACGTTGTAATAAAATGGCGGCTCTTCGACGTGCCATTCGCGGACGGGCGAGCGAAACGATTCGCGCCACGTAGCGGACGCGCCGAGCTCACGCATGATCCGATGCGCGGGAGCGTTGAAGTTGGCGGGGACTTGAAAAGCGAGTGCGCCGCCCGGCGCGAGTTGCTTGAAGAGATGCGGCAGCACGCGCGCGTGATCGGGGATCCACTGGAGTGCAGCGTTGGAGAAAATCACGTCGGGCAGCACGTCGGCGGACGCGGACCACGTCGCGATATCGCCGACCAGCCAGGTTCGCTGCGGAAAATCTTTTTTCGCGGTGGCGATCATCGCGGGAGAATTGTCGAGGCCCGTGAGTTCGGCGCCAGGCCAGCGACGAGCGATGACTTCGGTGCTGTTGCCCGGACCGCAGCCGAGGTCGACGGCGCGGCAGGGTGAGGTGAGCGCGATGCGCGCAGCGAGATCGATAGCGGGCTGAGTGCGCTCGGCGGCGAATTTCAGATATTGCGTGCTATCCCATGTCGGCATGGCGAACAGCATTGATTGGCGGGGATCGCAGCTCCGCCAGATTATTTTCGCAGCCCAATGCGCGAACGCCGATCGTCAGCGCCTCGCGGCTAGCTCAACTGTGATGTGCTCGCGAAACATGGGCGTCCGTGCGCGGTTCGGGTTCAGTCCAAGCGCGCACAGAAGGGCTGTTGAGCGCGAAGAGTTGCCAGACGCCGAACACGAGGCCGAAGCCCACAGTGACCAACATGAAGACGAGGCGATGTGTGCTTAGCGGTTCCGAGTGTTGTGGAAGCAACCAGCCGAAAGCCGCGGCGCCGATGACAAGTGAAGCGACAATGCAGAAAGCGCCCCAAATGATTCCGGCGCGACGAGCACAGTCACAACGAAGAATAATTCCACCACCAATCGCGACCATGATCAGGTCCCACATCAACGGAAAGAACAGCGGAAACGGCTCAGGCCGCGGAGCGTTTTGAATCAACGCGGCCGTTCCGGAAATTGCAAAAACGGCTCCGAAAACCAGCGTACAAAGGGGCAACTTTTTCATCGGGGAAAACCTGAAGGGGTGTTAACAACGTGGCCGTTTCCGAGTGTCTGTCGAGGCTGAGGTGTAATTGCAGCTGGATCGCTTTACTACTTGCGGAAGAGGGGAACGAGCACCTCTTCGACCACGGCGGGTGGCGCTTTGGTGACGATTGTTGGCTGGCGGTAGGTGCCGTGGGCGAGAGGCCTATTCGTGTGCGCTTGCGTGATCTCGATATCAAGTTGGATGAGGTACGATTTGAAATCCCACGCCCATTCGTCGCGGTACGTGACAACTGCTTCCACGCTCTGCGGCATCATCGTCATCGGTCCGGCGGATGCTTCGCGGCCCAATGCTTTCAGCTGTGCAACGATCGTGTCATCGATGTGGTTGTCGTCTGTTAGACGATGAACGACGTAGAAACGTTTGAAATGAGTCAGGTCTACTCGCGGATCGCGATGAGTTTGGACGCTGGAGCAGCTGGAAAGGAGGGCGGCGACGCTCAACAGAATTGCGGTAACTTTCATCGCGGGACGGGTAGACAGATGACCGAACCAGCAGTTGGCAATGTTTGTCACAGGTCTTCGCGAATCTTTCGTCGGGAAGAACCTGAGGTGGTCCACTCGAGGTGCAACCGAGATGCTGACTCTGGCCACTCTTTGACGTTTATTTTTGAGAACTTGGAAGCGAGTGCGCTGGCTCGGCGGGCGGCGGCGCGAGACGATACGCGCGCACGTAATCCACCGAGAAGGTCTGCGGAAAAACGGTTCTGGCGTTCGGATACCCTGGCCAGTTGCCGCCAACGGCGAGATTAACGATTAAGAAAAAAGGTGCGTCGTTGAAAACCCAATGCGTGCCGCTCGGAATCGTCGACGGCGTTTCGGTGTGGTACGCGATACCATCGAACGACCAGACGATTTTGTCCGGCGACCAGTCTACGGCGTAGATGTGATATGCTTTATCCAGCGTGCCGGTTGGAATTGTGACGCTTCCCTGAAGACCTCGGTCTCCGGAATAACCGGGTCCATGCAACGTGCCGTAGACTTTGTTCGGATTCGCGTTGATCGCTTCCACCACATCGATTTCGCCGCAAGTCGGCCAGTCGACCGTCGTGATATTGGCGCCCAGCATCCAGAACGCGGGCCAGATTCCCTGACCGTTCGGCATTTTCAATCGCGCTTCGATCCGCCCGTATACGGCGGTGAATTTGCCCTGAGTCTTAAGCCGGGCAGACGTGTAACCGCCGCCGGATGATTTGCGCGCGCGAATGATCAGAGCTTTTCCATCGAGAGCATCAGGATCATCGGTGATGACGGCGTTCTCAGTCGAGTGGGTGTAAGTCTCGAGTTCGTTGTTGCCCCAGCCGCCACCGCCCAAGTCGTAATTCCATTTCGAAGAGTCGGGCGGCGAATTCGCCGGAAGATTAAATTCGTCGTTCCAAATCAACGAGGGCGCCGCGGCGTGCAGAAGCGTGGGGGGCGCTGCGATCAGCGAGAACAATGACCCGATGGCGCGAAGGAGAATTCTCATGACGATGAACTCAACTTACGCTCCCGCGTCGTCATGCAAACCTAGAGTATCCGATTTTCGGCGATGACTCGCGCGTACCATTGGGCGCTGAGTTTCGGAGTACGCCGTTGCGTTTTGAAGTCGTTATAGATGATCCCGAAACGCTTCACGTAGCCCTCGGCCCACTCGAAGTTGTCGAGGAATGACCAGAGGAAGTAACCGCGCACGGGCAATTTGTCTTCGATTGTACGGTGAACTGCGATGAGGTGATTCCGCACATAATCGCGGCGATGGAGATCGATGATTTCGCCGTCGGCGTTGGGTTGGTCTTCGTAGCCCGCGCCGTTTTCGGTGACGTAGAGCGCTTTCGGGGCATAAAGCATGTGCGCGTGACGAAGGGCCCAATAGATGGATTGAGGCGCGTGATTCAGCCAAGCCAGATCAGCGCGCGGATAATTCCCAGGCAGAGTCAGTGTCTCGGGGTTTCCATTACGACCGGCTCGCACAAAATTCCCGGAGTATACGTTCAATCCCAGAAAATCCGTGGGCTGTGCGATCGCGCTGAGATCACCGCGTTGTACCTGCGGACGATTGATGCCGGCGGCGCGAAGATAGCTCGAAGGATAGCGGCCCAAGTAAATCGGCGCGAGAATGTGCGCATTGCCCTGCGAGAAAAGTTTTTCAGCCGCCGCGATATCCCGTGATGTTTCTGTGACGGGGATCGGCACGTCGGGATTGTGCACGAGTCCGACGCGTGCGCCGCGACCACCGTGCTCGCGTACGGCGCTCACGCCGTGAGCATGAGCGAGGAGAGCGTGATGGTAGGCCTGGTTGACGATTTGCTGGTTCTCTCGCGCACCCGGAGCGTGGATACCACGTTGATAGGACAGGCCGATGAAGCAGGGGATTTCGTTAAGTGTGATCCAGTTCTTCACGCGATCTCCGAGGGCGCGCACGACGGTTTGAGCGTAAATGGCAAAGGCTTCTACGGTGGACCGAATCCGCCAGCCGCCTTCGTCCTCGAGAGCTTGCGGAAGATCCCAGTGATAGAGTGTCACCCATGGCGTGATGTTCTCTTTGAGCATCGCATCGATCAGCCGTTGATAAAACTCCAGGCCCTTCGCGTTGAACGCACCTCGGCCTTGCGGAAAAATCCGCGGCCACGCGACCGAGAGACGGTGGTGACGAATTCCGAGACGACGCATGAGTTTGAAGTCAGAGCGGAACCGATGATAGTGATCGCAGGCCACGCTCGGAGTATCGCCATTCGCGACGTGGCCCGGAGTTGCGGCGAAACGATCCCAGATCGATTCGCCACGTCCGTCCACGGTGGCGGCGCCTTCAATTTGGGGAGCGGCGGTGGCCACGCCCCAGACGAAGTTGCGAGGAAAAGAATAGGAGGGGGTAGAGCGTTTCATAAACGCACGGCGCTGGAGGAACCGGACGAGGCGTGTGGCCTCAGGCCGGTGAAGGAGCGGCGATGGTTTCTCCTTCGACGAGGCGGGCTTCGACGAGGATTTTCCGGCGCGGAGAACTGGGATGCATCATGCGGCTGTAGAGTCGCGCGACGGCGGAGCTGCCGATGTCTTCGTGCGGCACCAGCATGGACGTGACCCGTCGCATGTTCGGAGGAGGTTCGAGCCCGTCGAAGCCGGTGATCGAGCAATCTTCCGGGACGCGTATGCCGCGCGAGTGCAGACCTTGCATCAAGTCGTATGCCTGGTGATCGGCGGCGCAGACCCATGCCGTCACGCGATCTTGTCGCAGCTTTTGCACTACAACGTTGGGGATCTCGGTTTCGACCAGGTGCGGTGTGGTCTTGCTGATGTTGAGAACCCAATCGGGTCGGAATTCGAGGCCGTGATGGAAGAGCGCTTCGACGTATCCGCCAAATCGACGCAATGACCAATGGCCGCCCACGGGGTAATCGCGCGTCACAAAACCGATGCGGCGATGGCCAGCGTCTTTGAGCCGCGTGACGAGGGTTAGCATCGCGGAGGAATCATCGGTATCGATGATATCGATCGTCGAGTTGGTGTAGCTTTCGAGAACGGCGACGGTGGAGATCTTTCGAGCGATCAGGTCGACGGCCTCTTCTGGAAACGGGTAAATTAAAATGGTGCCGCGCCAGTCGCCAGCGCGGATATGGCGGAAAACGCGTTGTCGTTTTGAACTCGGATCCAGTGAGGCGGGTTTTTCGAAACACACATCGACGGCGAGATGTTCGATCTCGGCGCGCTCGCGAATGCCTTGAAGAATGAAAGGGAAGGTGGCCAGTGCGACGTTCTCGGCGGGCACGCCGATGAGTACGCCAATCGTCGCCGCCTTGGTTTGGCGTGAGCGGCGAACTCCGCGCGTGGGGTTGCTGTGATAACCCATCTCCGCGGCCAGCTTTTGGACTTTCTCGCGGGTGTCGGCGCTGATCGCGGGATGATTGGCGAGGCTCCGAGAAATTGTTGTTCGCGAGACGTTCAGCTTTTCGGCGAGCAACTGCTGGTTCAGGGAACGCATTACGGAAAAATGGATGAATAAGACGACGCGCGGGGTGCCACGGGGCGAGCCAAAAGGATCAAAACAAAGTAAGGATTACAAGCATGAAAAAATGTGTGCACATTTTGCAGTATTTTGCAGACACTTTGAGCGGTAGCGGCCGGGTTAGGTGCGGTTATCTCGCAATTTTCATAGGTAAAAGCAGGAAATGAATCGAAACCGGATGGATGGGTACTGTGCCAAGAATTGTGTGCACATTTACGTTGACACAGATGGATTATCTGAGCTCTCTCTGCCGCTATTGCAACCGGCCCCCGGTGCAACTTCACCCCAACCCCGATTAGAAGATGATCTCTTCTGCTTTCGCTCCCCGGACGTCGTGCCGCTGCAGTTGCTGGCAGAAATCGGTCTCCGAAAATCGGGGAGGGGTGGACTGATCCTAACACCTGCATCGCTTCACCCATGAATAAACCCCACGTCCCGCACTTTCGGGATCGACTGCTGAACACACTTCTCGTCGTCGGGCTGCTCGCCGCGCCGCGCCTCACCGCTCAGACCACCTCGCCTGCATCCGCCGATCCGGCCAAAGTCGGTAACGAAGACTCGGATACGGTCGTGATGTCGCCCTTCGTCGTTCGGACCGACAAGGACAAAGGCTATGCCGCCACCAATTCCATTTCGGGGTCTCGCGTGGACACGGCAATCAAGGATCTGCCGATTCCGATGCAGGTCATCACCAGCGAATTTATCAGCGATACCGGGGCGACGGATCTGCGCAAATCGCTCTCCTACGTTTCAGGGATTTCACTCCAGACCCAAAATGACCTGGAAAACAAGGGTGGCGTCGGCGGGATCCAACGGGGCGCCTATGGTCCCGGCGGTGTGAATAATCCCGAAGGCATCACCTCAAATATCAGCGGGACGCAGCTCAAGATTCGCGGCTTCATTACCAATAACGTTCTGCGCAATGGATTCCTTCGGGGCAGTCCGAGCGATGCCATCAACATCGACCGCATCGAGGTCGTCCAAGGCCCCAACGCTCTCCTTTATGGAACGGGCAACTTTGGCGGTGTCGTTGATTATCTCACCAAACGGCCGCTGAACAAACAGCAGGGCCATGTCACTTTTGGGTATGGCAGCTACGATTACATGCGCGCCACCCTGGACGTCACGGGTCCGGTCAGCTCCGCTCAGAACATCGATTATCGCCTGGTGGGATCGTGGGAGAGTTCGAAAACCAATATCGATTACCAAAAGAACTCTCATTATTTCGTGGCGCCGTCCTTCTCGTGGAAGCCGACAAGAACCACCGAGATCACGCTCGAAACTGAATATACGAAATCGAAGCAGAATGGATATGGTTTTCGCGCGCTCCGCGCTGCCCAAGGTACCGGAGCGACGCCGATCAACAACGACCAGCTTGAGGCTACGGGCTTCTACTGGCCGCCCGGCGCTGACAAGCGAACGTTCAATCTCGGCGGCCCGTCCACTTTCAACGATCAACAACAATCAAACATCGAGATCGTCGGCACTCAGCAGATCCTTAAGGAAACCGATTTTCTCCCACAGGTCGATTTTCTCGCCGGCTATAGTCATACCAAATACAAAGTTCAGACGCAGGACGTGAACGGCGGAATCCAACAGGTGTCAGTCGGGAATCCTGGCTATAGTCTTTCACAGACGATCACGCTGACTTCACTCGACAACGGTCTCGACGGCGTCTCTCCCTCCAATGGCAACCTGCAATACGGTACGTTCGACCACGAAGTCGTCCGCTATGCCTGGAACCAAAATCACGCCGAAACGACGCGCGACCAGGAGCGGGTGGAGTTGACGGCAAGAAAAGCTCTGTTCCAAGACCGCTGGTTCCAGTTAGAGGACCAGGTGCTGACGGGTTATTCGGAACTGTATAACAAAATTACCGCGGCCAACTGGCAGACGATTCCGGGGCAATACAGCTTCAAGGGGCCGCTCGATCTGAAGCCCATTATTTTTGGCGTGCAAGGAGACGGCTCTGCCGCTCCTGCGCTGTATCAAAACGACCGTGCCAACATCAACAAGGGCTGGGACCGGGCGTTTTATCTCAATAACTTTCTCAAACTCGGCAAACTTTGGGGTGTTGAAGACCGGATCATTCTCATGACCGGCGTTCGCAAGGACATCAGCGACAACTGGTCCACCGACACTACGGTCACCGCTCCCACCGCCTCGCCGGCAAGCGTGGCCACAACGACCACCAGCGTGGCCAAGCAGGCGAAAACGACTTCCCGCCAGCTCGGTGTCATGGTGAAACTCACGAAGAGTTTGTCGGCGTTCGCGCTGAAGGCAGATGGTTTCCAGCCGAACTTTGGCGGTCTCCATGAATCTTTGACCGGCTCGCCCGTTGGTGCGGATACCGCGAAAAGCAAGGAGTACGGAATCAAGTTCGACTTCCTCGACGGAAAAATTTCCGGGTCGATCAGTCATTATAAAATCACGAAGAACGCGTGGTTGGGCCAGGGTTTCTCCACACCTGCGCCCCTGGGGCATCCTCGATTCGATCCGACGAAGCCAATCATCTACAATCTTGGCGACGCGAACGGCACAGGCTTCTACAATCCCTTCCCGGGACAGTTTATTGCCAATGGCCAGACGTATACGCCGAACGCGAAAGAGCAGGCCGCCTGGATAGCTGCCGCCAACGCGGGAGCGATCACGCTGGTTTCTCCCATCAATGGAAAGAGCGCGGATGCGGCCAGTATCTACCTAAACGCCAGCAAGCCTGAAGGCGCGGCCTGGCTGGATGCGATGTTCGAAGCCGCTGCACCCGGCTGGGCGGGCTGGCTTTATCATGGCAACGACATCAACGACCCCGGCACCAACAATGCGACGTTGGACGACGGCGCGTTTCAAAACGGACCGCAGCAAAACGCACTTCCGGCGATCTCCGAAGCGACCGGTTGGGATGGCACGATTCTCTTCACGCCAAACGATCACGTGCAGATTGTTTTCTCCGGTGCGGTCAACAGTTCGGTGAAGCTGATCAACAAGGGCAAGTGGATCAAATATCCGTATCCTCAGGATCGTTGGGCGACCTGGTATTTTCCGAACGGCGGTTTCGGCCTAAAGGGCCAAACGTTGGCTGAGGCGTACACGGATCCCGCCGATACTTCGACGCGGACGAATACCGGTACGTTCCCCGGCGATGACACGCCGAAAAATCGGTACACGGTTTTCGCCAACTACAAATTCGACGGCTCGCTCAAGGGCTGGGTGGCGGGTATCGGTGGCGATTGGGCGTCGAAGCGCGCGTATTTCTCCGGTGTGACCCATGGCAGCAATCAGGTGCAGACCGACACCAACGGGAAAGTGATCGTTCTCTACATGCCATCGCAACTGAAGGTGAACTGCTTCGTGAGAAAGTCGTGGAAGGCTCAGGGGCACAATCAATCGATGCAGCTCAACGTGGATAATCTGCTCAACGATACGAAGCTCTATGGCTTGATTTATAATCCTCCCATTACGGCCAAGTTGACGTACGAGGTTTCTTTCTAAGCTGCCGCGGTGCTCCGCGAAGATCAGACAGAATTCGTCTCGTCCCCGCCGCAAAACGTGCGGCGGGGATTTTTCGCAAGCACCCAAGCTCGTTGCGTTCCAGGGCTGGGGCTGCCTGCGCGCAGCGGCGTAGGGCCGGTGCGTGCTTTCCCGTTTTAGCTCTTTTCACCGATTTCCATTATCGCGCCGCGTGATTTGTCGCCGTTAAATTTTTCGTAACCCCAATGAGTGCCCCCTTCGCTCCCAGTGTCCCGGCGCAACGTCTGACCTTCTCCGAGAAGTTCGCCTACGGTCTTGGCGACACGGCCTGCAATCTCGTTTTTCAAACGGTAAATCTGTTCCTCTTCATCTACTACACCGACGTCTTTGGTCTGCCCGCCGCCGCGGTCGGCACAATGATGCTGGTTGCCCGCGTGCTCGACGCCGGCCTCGATCCCCTGACCGGAATCATCGCTGATCGCACGAATTCCCGCTGGGGAAAGTTTCGCCCTTACATCCTTTTCGGAGCGATCCCGTTTGGCCTCGCAAGCTATTTGATGTTTTCGAACCCGCCGCTCGCGGGATCGAGTAAACTGATTTTCGCATACGCGACCTACATCCTGATGTGGGTCGCCTACACGGCGGTGAACATTCCTTACTCCGCGTTGATGGGTGTGATGTCACCATCGTCCGAAGATCGCACGTCACTCTCGACGTATCGCTTCGCCTGCGCGTTCACCGGCGCACTTGCGATCAACGCCTTTACGCTGCCGCTGAAAAACTGGCTCGGCGGCAGCAACGCCGCGGATGGTTTTCGTTACACGATGCTGATCTTCTCAGTCGTTTCAGTGGCGATGCTTTTCTACACGTTTACCAAAACGAAAGAGCGGGTCGTGCCGGCGCCCGATCCACAGGCGTCGATCGGGAAGGATTTGAAATATTTGTTCGGTAATGGTCCGTGGCTCGTGCTGTTTTTCGCCGCGTTTCTCACCTTGACGAATGTCGGCGTCCGCAACGCTTCGATTATTTATTATTTCAAATACAATGTCGGCGACGAATCGAAGTTCACGCTCTTCGGCACGATCGGCACGCTGGTCTTCATCGCCGGCGCGCTGTCGACGAAGTTGTTTTTGCGGTGTTTTTCACGGCGGCGACTGATGATCGGCCTGACGTGCATCAACGGACTGGCGATGACGGCATTTTTCTTCGTAGACCCGAAATCGATCGTCACGCTTCATCTGCTCAACGTCATCGGCACTTTCGCCGCAGGGCCTACGCCGGCGATTGTTTGGTCGTTCTACGCTGACAGTGCTGACTATGGCGCCTGGAAATTCGGGCGGCGCACGACCGGCCTGGTCTTCTCTGCGGCGGTGTTCGCCCAAAAAATCGGGCTCGCGATCGGCAGTGCGATGCTCGGCTGGATTCTCACTTTCGTCGGATTTGTACCCAATGCGATTCAGACGCCGCGCGCATTGTTGGGCATCAACGTTGCCTTTAGTCTGTTGCCCGGCGCGCTCGGTTTGCTGAGCGGGCTCGCAATTTGTTTGTACAAACTCGACGAACCGACGGTGAAAAAGATCGAGCGAGAACTCGCCGAGAGAAAAGTCGGCGACGCCGTTTCGGTCGTTGCCTGACCGTGTGGACATGCACGCGCGAGTGATGAGCGAACGCTAACGTTGACGGTAACTCGCGGCTTGCTCAATTCCACCCGGCCGAGCAAGACACGGGGAGATGGTGATTTCCCCGCACGCATTGATGGAAGAACTGATTCGGCTTGGCGCCTGCGCATTGATCCGGTGAAGGCGATCCTCGGCATCTCTGCTTTCTATCATGACTCTGCTGCCGCCTTGGTGGTGGATGGTGTGATTGTGGCGGCGGCGCAGGAAGAGCGGTTCAGCCGGGTGAAGCACGACCACGCGTTTCCGAGACAGGCGATCGAGTATTGCTTGAAAGAAGCAGGTCTAACCGCGGCGGAAATTGATCATGTGGTCTTCTATGAGAAACCGTTTCTGAAATTCGAGCGACTACTCGAAACTTATCTTGGCGTCGCGCCCGCGGGATTTCGTTCATTTTTGAAAGCAATGCCGCAGTGGGTGCATGAAAAATTGCAGCTCCCTCGTGTGATGAACCGCGGTCTCGGCGATCTGTACCGGAAGCGCTATGTGTTCACCGAGCATCACGAGTCGCACGCCGCGAGCGCGTTCTTTCCCTCACCTTTTGAGGAAGCTGCGCTACTCGTGATCGACGGAGTCGGCGAGTGGGCGACGGCGAGTCTCGGGCACGGCCGCGGCAATCGGATCACGCTCACGCACGAAATGCATTTCCCGCATTCGCTGGGTTTGCTCTACTCGGCGTTTACCACTTTCTGCGGCTTCCGCGTGAACAGCGGCGAGTACAAATTGATGGGACTCGCGCCGTATGGTGAACCCAAGTACGCCGACTTGATCCTCGAACGACTCCTCGATTTGAAGGCTGATGGCTCGTTCCGGCTGGACCTTTCGTATTTCAATTACTGCGCCGGTCTCACGATGACCTCTGGAAAGTTCGCGCAGTTATTCGGCGGACCACCGCGCAAATCGGAATCCGCCCTGACGCAACGCGAGTGCGATCTGGCCGCGTCGGTGCAGCGCGTGACCGAGATCATCATGCTGCGGATGGCTGGTCATCTGCATGAATTGACCGGTTCAAAAAATCTCTGCCTCGCCGGTGGGGTGGCGCTGAACTGCGTGGGGAACGGTCGTCTGCTGCGCGAATCACCGTTCGAGAACATCTGGGTTCAACCGGCCGCAGGCGACGCAGGCGGGGCGCTTGGAGCAGCGTTGTTGGTGTGGTATCAGCTGCTGGAGAACGAAAGAATTCCCGTGAAGCCCGATGCCCAACGCGGATCACTGCTAGGCCCGGCATGCGTCGATACTGAGATTGAAGCGGTGCTGCTGGAAAAAAAAGCGGTGTATCGGCGAATTGATGACGAGACCGAGTTGTGCGATGAAGTGGCCGGCTTGATCGCGAGTGCCAAGGTCGTGGGCTGGGTGCAAGGCCGCATGGAGTTTGGCCCGCGTGCCTTGGGCAGCCGCAGTATTCTGGGCGACGCGCGCAATCCTGAGATGCAGCGGGTGATGAATCTCAAAATAAAATTTCGCGAATCGTTCCGCCCGTTCGCTCCCATCGTGCTGCGCGAGAAGGCAGCCGATTATTTTGAAATGCGGCCCGACCAGGAGAGTCCCTACATGCTGCTGGTCGCGCCGGTCCGGACGGATAAACGCGTCGCGGCAGAATCGGATTCGACGGGTGGACTTGCGCGGGTGGCGGAGGTGCGCTCCGTGGTGCCGGCAGTCACGCATGTGGATCATTCGGCGCGGATTCAAACGGTGGACGAGGAGCGCAATCCACGACTCCGCCGATTGCTGGCGGCGTTCGAGCGGCGGACCGGTTGTCCCATGATGATCAATACGAGTTTCAATGTGCGCGGTGAACCGATGGTTTGCTCGCCGGAAGATGCGTATCGTTGTTTCATGGCGACCGACATCGATGTCCTCGTGTTGGAAAATTTCCTTCTGCTTAAAACTGCTCAGCCAGCGACGGGTCGGGTGAATGCCGCAGAGTATCTTGCGCAGTACGCGTTGGATTAGCGCAGAAATCTTTCATGTCACTGATCCGTATCAACCATCATCCGAGCCGGCAACAGTTGCGTGTTTTTGCGATCGCCTGGCTGGTGTGTTTCGGGTCGCTCGCTTTCGCGATGTGGACAAAAAGCCGGACCCTTCCGGCGGTGTGGATTGGCGGATTTGCGCTTGGTGTTTCGATGGTCGGCCTCGTTGCACCCAAGTTGCTCCGCGTGGTTTATCTCGGGATGACCTATATGACGTTTCCGATCGGTTGGGTGCTTTCGCACGTGATTCTCGCGGTCGTCTACTATTTCGCTTTGACGCCGATCGGCTGGATCCTGCGTTTGGTTCAATACGATCCCTTGACGCGCCGATTCGATCGGACTGCATCAACTTACTGGAAAACCCGAGCTGAGCCCTCAGCTGCTGAACGTTACTTTCGACAACACTGACGATGGCCAAAAAAAACGAAAAAATCTTCAGCGAGCAGGCCACCGAAAAGCCACCCGGGTTGTGGGCCGAATTTTTTCACTTCGTGCTCCACAATAAAAAGTGGTGGCTCACCCCGATCATTCTGTTGCTGCTCCTGGTGAGCGCGTTGATCGTCCTCGGCGGATCGGGCGTCGCGCCGTTTATCTATTCGCTGTTTTAAAATTCAGCCAGGGGATCAAGAAGGTCGGGAATGACGGGAATCGTGGTGCATCTGACTCCGGGAGCGGCGGCGGGCGCGTCGCCCGAGCCAGATGTGGATTACGAGGACCGGCGGCAGGCTGAGGCCCGTCCAAAGATGGATCGCGGAAACGGTTGGGCGCAGTGTTTCGCCGCTGGCGTAGTAGAGGAGCCAGCCGGTCGCGATGAGGAGAGCGCAGAACACCAGCATGCCTACGCCGGAGAAACGATTTTTCCGCGCGCGCCAGGCGCGGCGTACGTGCAGAGGAAGGAGGACGCCGAGAACAACGAGCACCAGCATCGCGGCGGCGCCGTGCAGGCGAAGCGTCCACGCCGCGGCCGGATGAGCCGCCGGGCCGAATTCTGTTTCTGTTCGTCCCCATTGTTGGAGAATCCACCAGAGTAGTCCGCTGGCGAATACAACGCCGAAGCTGGCATAGGTCCAAAAGCGCAATCGCGGGCTCAGGCGCAGATGGTCAGATCGCATGGCGCAACTCCGGTTTCTGATTCGTTTGCAGCCAGGCGCGGGCGCGCTGTCGGCGCAGTATCGGTTCGACGGAGGCAGGTGCGACGAGGAGCACGACTTTGGTGAGTGCGTCGGCGGCGAGTGCTGTCGGGGCGAACACGGTGGCGCTGGCTGCGCCGGTCACGAAATGCCGGTCGCGTGGGTCGAGCAGTGCGCTCACCGTGCGGCGGTGTTCGCGGCGCTGAGAAAAATATGGCGCGGAGGTGGCCACGGCGGCGTTGGCAATGTCTCCCGCGTGGATGAATTTGCCGGGAGCGGCGGCGTGACGCACGTGGATCGGCCACGTACGTGAGCCGAACGCACGGAGGTCGCCTCCGGCGTTAACGAGTCCCCATGCGAGGCCAGCCCGACGCAAGACGTGCACGGCTTGATCAACAGCGAAGCCTTTGGCGATGCCACCGAGGTCAACGCGCAGGCGGCAGCGACAACGTACCGAGCGGCGATCGGCCTGAGGCACGAGATCGCGCCAGCAGGCGCGGCCTTCGCTGGCCACGGAGATGGGATCGAAAGCGCCGCCGGAAATTTCGGCGAAGCGTCGCGTGGCTGCGAGCACGCGCCACGTCCACGGATTAACGCGTACAACGGCGCCCGCTCGCGCGGTGCCGATACGGCCGACGTCGCTGTCCGGGTCATGCGCGCTCATGAGCTCATGCACGCGCGCGATGACAGCAAACGCGCGATCGACCAACTCCATCCCTTTGAGGCAAACGGGCACTGTGATCTCCACGAGCGTGCCAAGGAGCGGACGCGCGCGGCGCAGTTCAGGAAGATTTTCGGAGCACGATGTCATGCGTGGCGAGGAGGCGTTTCACACCGTCGGTGATGTGGCGTGAGGAGAGCGTGGCGCCGGAGATGTTCTTGATGTCGTGATCGAGCTTGAGCGGAGCGGCCGAGGTTTTGCCGATGAACTGTGCGCGCCATTTCGGATTTCGGACCTCGCCGCCGTAGGTCTCGCGGTAGTCCAAAATCTCAACGCCGTGCGTCGCGCCGTTGGCGTCGAGACCGACGGCGTAGGTGATGAATTCGTGTTTGCCGAGCACTTCATCAACGATGAACCAGCCACCGCCCGTGACGCGCCATGCTCTCACTTCGGACGAGCGGACGCGTACACCGGAGGTTTTTTCAATCGCGGCGCGTTGTGCGGTGGTGAGTGTAACGGGCGCGGGCGTGAGGGTGGCTCCGGGGAAAATCGCCGCCTGCGCCTGCTCGATCGTGAGATACGTGGTCGCGTAACCGGAGGTCGAGGCGGCGAGGACCGCGGGAACGATGAGCCAGGGCGAACGCATCGGACGATTAGAAATTGAGCCCGACCTTCAGGCGATATTCGTTCCGCGTTTCTTCGGCGTAGGTTTTTCCGGAGATTGGCTCGTCCACGCCATGTCCCCAGGCTTGGTAAGCCCATGAGAGCGTCGCCCACCACCGTTTCGCGGCGTAGTGTAGGGCCGGGCCTGCAAAGACGATCGTGTGTTCGTTGGTGCCGAGATCGAAATTCGGAAACTCGCTGTGGATGCGACCCTCGACGCCGACAAACCAGCGAGGCGCGAACCGATAGGACAAGCCGAGCAAGCCATCGAGTAATATTTCGTGGTCGTATTGCTCAGCGGGCTGTTTTCCCCACGTGAAATCGAAGCCGGCGTTGGCGGCAAAAATGAGCGTGTCGTCGAAATAGTTGTGCTGGTAAATCAGCGTCGTGCCGACGAGCAGTTCGTGCTCGAGGAGACCGTTAACGTCGTCGTAGCGGATGAAGCCGATCTCAGGACGCAGAGCGAGTCCGTAGCCATCGATGAATGGACTCTTGAGACGATATTTGGCGGCTGCTTCCAGGCCGCCGATGCGATAGTGACTGCTGTCGTCGAGATCGGGCACGTCCTGCGTCTTGAAGTAGTGATTTATTAGCGCGAGGCTGCCTTGGAATTTATCGGTGAAGCCGTATTCGACCTCGGTTTCGAAATCCCATCCGCGATAGGTGCCGGCGTCCTTGCCGGTGCGAAGCGTCGTGAATTGGTAGAGGTCCACGTGACCGGCCGGCAACGTTTCAGCGCCGCGAGCGTAGCCGAAAAGTTGTTCGTCGGCGTGGGTCATTTCGGTGAATCCGGCGAGTGCGATGACCATAATGGCGACCCTCACGCGCACGCTGATTGAGGGCTGGCTTGTCTGGTAAGACTTCACGGTTTGTTTGCTTGCGGGACAAATCAGAAGTTTACGCCGACTTTGAGGCGGACCTGGAGTTTCTCGAAATGCTCGAGATCGCGGCTTCCGTTGGTCTCAGGCCAGCCGGTGAGCTGGGGCAGCACGGTAAGCGTCGCCCACCATTGTTTGTTCGCGTAGTGTAGATTTGGTCCGGCGAAAATTCCGTATTCGCCGAGCTCGTCGAGGTGCATGCGTTCGAAGGCGGAAGTTGCGACAGCTTCGACACCGACGAACCAGTTCGGAGCAAAACGGTAACTCAGGCCGGTGCTGAACTGGAGTTCGAGTTCGCTCTCCCATTCGTTTTCGTCGCGGTTGTGCTCGCGTTCGAATTCCGCGCTGAAGTTGGCGGCCAGGATCAGCGAGTCATCGAGGAAATTTTTCTGTATGATCAATTTCGGCTCGAGAAAAAAGATGTCCTCACGGTCGCCGCTTTTGGCACTGTAACGCTTGTAGCCGGGCTCGAGATATACGGCCAAACCGTAGCCGTCCTTGTACGGACTCTTGAGGCTGTATTTCAATGAGCCTTGAAAGCCGTTGAAACGAAACTGATCGCGGTCGCTGAAATCGGTGACGTTGGAGATGTCGTGCTTGATCGCGTTGAGGTAAAATGAACCTTGAAGGCGATCGGTGAAGCCGTGCTCGATTTCGGTCTGAAGATCGACGGCGTGATACGAGCCGTCCGCTTTACCGGTGCGGGAAGTGGCCCACTGATATATTTCCCAGTGACCTTTCGGCAGAGTTTCGGACCCGTAGGTATAACCGAAATAATTTTCGTCGGCACGGAGGCCGGTGGAGAACGCAGCGAGAAGGGCGACGACAGCAAGGCTGGTGCGAAGTCGCATCGTGAGCGCGGAATATGTGACAGGCATAAAATGAAAGTGAGGGCGTGAAGAACGGTTCATCGACTGGTGTAAGATTCGCCAAAAGGCTAAAAAGAGACTGGTTCTCAACACAAGCTTTATTTGAGATGGCATCTCAGTCTCAATAAAATCCCGATTTGACGTACATGGCTGATAAGGCCTTATGGTCCCATGGCCGAGGCACTGAACGTTAAGCTGGGCGAACGAAGCTACCCGATTGAATTCGAGGAAGATGTCTCCAATCGGGTCCAGTCGACAGTTCACTCTCTGCTCACCACTGGGCGGAAGGTTGCCGTTTTAACGGATCAAAACGTGGCGGACCGACAGAAAGATTCACTGGCCCAGATGTTTCCAGCGTTGCCTCGATTGATCGTGAGCCCGGGCGAAGGAGCCAAGTCGATCGAAGGTTTTGGAAGGCTAATGGATTACATGGCCGATCAACGCATCGACCGGAGTGGAGCGCTCTTTGCCGTCGGCGGGGGCGTGGTCGGTGACTTGGGTGGATTTGGGGCGGCGTCCTGGCTGCGCGGAATCGATTTCTATCAGGTGCCAACGACCCTTCTTGCGATGGTGGATAGTTCCGTCGGCGGCAAAACCGGAATCAATATCCCTGCCGGCAAAAATCTGGTCGGCGCGTTCCATCAGCCCCGGGGCGTGTTCATCGGGACTTCTTTGCTCCGCACGCTGCCAACCCGCGAATTTGCCGCAGGCATGGCGGAAGTGATCAAGTACGGATTATTGGGCGACTTTGAATTGTTCAATCGGCTGGAGCGTGAACCGCTCACGGTGAACAGCGCTGATCTTGCCTCAATTATTCGGCGCTGCTGTGCCCTCAAAGCAACCATCGTCGAAGCAGATGAGCGCGAACTGGCGAAGGAAGGCGGACGGGCTTTGCTCAACCTTGGCCATACGTTCGGGCATGCCATCGAGCAGGTCGCGGGCTACGGCGTTTATTTGCACGGAGAAGCGGTCGCCATCGGATTATGCGCGGCGGGTCGCCTTTCCCAAAAGCTTGGCAGCTTGTCGACGCAGGACGTGGCGCGAGTGGAGGCAATGGTCGCGGCGCACAATCTTCCCACGCGACTTCGCAGTCCGCTCGCACTGGCGGAGCTTTTTTCTGCGATGGCGCGCGACAAAAAGGTTCGGTCCGGTCTGCCGCGTTTTGTGATTCTTAACCGAATTGGCGAGGCGGTCACAAAGGACGGAGTTCCGGCTGAACTCGCCGAAGCAGCCTTCCGTGAAGTCGGGGCGATCTGACGCGGTCTCGATGCAAACGACGGTGAGGATCGAGCGAAATCGGCGCTTCCGTTCCCCGTGGTTTAGAGGCTAAATTTGAGTCATGTCCGCCATCGACGAAGGCATCGTTCGGGAATATTTCGAACAGAACGGCTTTCTCGTTCGGCAGCCGCGCAAGTATCAAGTAGCGGCCCGACGGAAACACGCTGAGGAGGAAATCGATCTCATCGTTTACAACCCGGCATGGCAGCGCGGCGCGAGAAAGCCCGATTTTTTCCTGTTCTCCAGCGAACTTCCTTTTGTTCAAAAGGCGGTGATTTCAGTGAAGGGCTGGCATACGGGTGTATTCACTCCGACCATGCTGAAAAGCAGTCCGGAGATTTTTAATTTTCTTGAGCAGAATGTACTGAAGGAGGCTCAACGATTTTTCCCGCCCGAGGTTACGGCAGATGCAGGCGGAGCCCCGACGAAGGTGCTCGTGCTACCAAGTCTGCCGACGGCTGAGCCGTTCCGCTCCCAGAGTGTGGAGTTGCTCAAAGCGCGCGGGGTGGATGCGATCGTGTCGTTTCGTGCGATGCTGCTCGACCTGCTCGAGAAAATTGAGATCAACCAAAACTACACCAAGAGCGATACGCTTCAGGTCATGCGCATTCTAAAAAATTACGATCTGCTGAAAGACACGCAGCTCGACATGTTTCCCACCCGACCGGTGCCCACACGTGGTGCGCGAAATTAACGCCATGGCGACGAGCATTCATCCCACGGCGATGGTCGAAACAGGCGCGCAGCTTGGCGTCGATTGCGAAATTCAGGCACATGCGATCGTCACGAAACACTGCGTGTTCGGCGATCGCGTCGTGGTGCATCCGTTCGCGGTGGTCGGCGGCGATCCGCAGTATTTGAAGTTTGATCGTGCGACAGAATCTGGCGTGCTCGTGGGCGCCGGTTCGGTGATCCGTGAGCACGTTACGATCAATCGATCGATTCACGGCGGGAAGTTCACGACGGTCGGAAGCGACTGTTTTCTAATGGCCGCCAGCCACGTCGCCCACGATTGCGCGGTTGGGAATAATGTCGTTCTCGCGAATGCGGCTCTACTGGCGGGCCACGTTTCCGTGGGCGAACACAGCTTTCTTGGCGGTGGCGCTGCGGTGCACCAATTCTGCCGGATCGGTGACGGCGTAATGGTTGCAGGTCACGCCTCGATCACGCGCGATGTTGCACATTTCACGATGGTGGCGGAGCGCGATGAAATTGTCGGGTTCAATGCGATCGGTCTGCGGCGGCGTGGGTTCAGTCGTCCAGCGATTGCTGAACTCAAGCAAGCATTTCACACGGTTTATTTTACTCCTGGAAACATCCGCGTGATCGCCGCCGAGGCGCTGGCGGATGGAACGTTTGCCACGCCCGAGGCAAAACGATTTTTAGAGTTTTTCTCCGAGGGCAAACGCAGTTTCGCGCGCGCGCGTCGCGCTGGCATGGAGGAAGCGGAAGGGTAGGCTGAGCGTGCGCGTGCAGTCACCAAATCGGCGCAGCCATCATGGAAAAACCTCTTGCGATCACGTGCGGCGATCCAGCGGGCGTAGGTCCGGAGATTATCGCGGGCTGGTTGGCGTCTCATCCTGACGATGCGGCGAACGTCGCCGTAATTGGACCAGCACGCTGGCTCGCCTCGCTCGACACACTTGCCTCGAAAATCGCGGTGGGACTTGAAGATTTTCTCGCGAAGCCCGGTGAACCGGATGCGGACGGCGCTTTGGTCGCATGGGCGGCGATGGAGCGCGCGGCGATCGGCTGCATGGAAGGAACCTTCTCTGGCGTTGTTACGGCACCGATCAGCAAAGAGCGGCTCGCTCGCATTGGTTATCCGTTTCCTGGTCAGACGGAATTTTTTGCGGCGCGTTGGGGCGGAGATCCGGTGATGGCTTTTTGCGGAGGGCGGTTGCGCGTCGTGCTTGCGACCTGGCATGTGCCCTTGCACGAAGTTGCGCGATTGTTGGGCCCGCATCGGTTGCGTCGCAGCGTGCTGGCGGCGGTTGATCTGGCGCGGGCGGACGGCGTTCCGCATCCGCGAATCGGTGTGTGCGGACTGAATCCGCATGCGGGTGAGGGCGGGCTGATCGGCTACGAAGAGCGTGACCTTTTGAATCCCGTATTGCTGCAACTTCGTGAGGAAGTCCCAGGCGTTTCTTTGTGTGAACCGGGCGACACGTTATTTGCCCGCGCCTTGCAAGGGGAGTTCGATGTGATCGTCGCGCTTTATCACGACCAAGGACTGGCGCCGTTAAAAACCATTGATTTTGACGAAGCGGTGAATGTCACCCTCGGCCTACCGTTCGTTCGCACAAGTCCCGATCATGGCACGGCCTTCGGGATTGCGGGCCGCGGTTCCGCGCGAGGAACAAGCTTCGCCAACGCGGTGAGCGTGGCACGACGCTTGATAAACTCACGCGCTGCACGATAGTCGGTTTGAACATGTTTGATTCTGCCACGAGCACGTCCGTTCTCCCGACGCCCACACCGACTCCGCCCACGTCGAGCGGAGCGCTTCCGGAAGGCGTGCGGGAAGGAAATGAAAATCTCGTCTGTTTGACCGAAGCGGCGGGAGCCAAGGTTCGAAGCCTCGTTGCCCGCGAAAGACAGGGCGCGTTTCTGAGAATCGCGATCTCCGGTGGCGGTTGTAACGGCTTGAGCTACAAGATGAAGTTCGTGCCTGCGCCGAAGCGTGGCGATATTCTTGTTCGCACCGGAGGTGCTGAGGTCGTGGTAGACAGCAAGAGCGCGCTCTACTTGAAAGGCACCCATCTTGACTACTCCGCGGCCATGGTCGCGGGTGGCTTTAAATTTTCCAACCCCAACGCGAAAGCCAGCTGCTCCTGCGGCGAAAGCTTCAGCATATGAGTTTGCCCGACGGCTCCATCGGGCCGGCCGGCTGAATTAAATGTTGTCATCCCGCCTCATCCGCGAGAAAACGCGCCCGACCTAGTCACCAGATCACCCAACCTAATTGATGGCCAATTCGTTTCCTTCCGCCGGGGGCGGCTCCCGCCCCGGCTCTTATCAGCGTCGCAATGTCGACCCTTTCGCGGCCATTCGCCGCAATCATCGTATCAAGGTCCCGCAAGTTCGCGTGATCTCTCCAGAAGGTAAACAGCTTGGAGTTTTGGATACAGCAAAAGCTGTCAATCTGGCTCTCGAAGTAGGATTGGATCTGGTCGAGGTCGCGCCGAATGCGACGCCGCCCGTTTGCCGCATCATGGATTTCGGCAAGTACGTTTACGAGGAGCAGAAAAAGCACACGCACTCGAAATCGACGGCGAGCAAGATTAAGGAAATCGAATTCAGCGCGCGTATCGCTGACGGCGATTTCTTTACGAAGCTCCGTCACGCCGAGGAATTTCTCGATCACGGAAACAAAGTGAAACTGCGACTGAAATTTCGTGGCCGTGAAATGGCGCACACGGAAATCGGTTTCAATGTGATGAAGAAAGCCATCGTCGAATTATCTGGCATGGGTCATCCGGACGCCGACGCGAAATTGATCGGCCGCAATATTCACGTGATGCTCACGCCGCTGCCCCCGAACAAGCGCAAGCTGAAGTTTCACGTCAAAGGTGAGGACACGGGCGCGGAGGCAGCGCATGCTGCACAGGTCGCGAAGGGTCCGGAGTCCGACGACGACTCGGAAGACTGATCAAGCCTTTCATGGATCCGAGGGTGTATCGTTTCATCCTCGGATCACTGTTGATGCCGTTCGCCGTTTCATCGGCTGCTCCAGCCGGCACACCGACGCGTCCGACGCCGTCCGCTGAGAGATCGATCCAGGGCAAAACCCTGAGCGTGCCGGAGGTCGCAACGAGACTCGGGCTCAAACTTACGTGGACGCAGCCTGCGGTGAAGGCCACTTTGTCGGATGGCTCCCGGCGCATCATATTGGAGGCGGACAGCCGCGAGATGATGGTGAACGGACTGCGGGTTTTTTTAGGTAGTCCGGTAACGCCAAGCCACGGCCAGCTCTTCGTCAGTCAAATTGATTTCGAAACGTGTTTAGTGCCGCTACTCAGACCGTCGCTGGCTCCTCATCGGCCTTCCCATCCGAAGATCATCGCGATCGATGCGGGGCATGGCGGTGTTGATCAAGGCACGGAGAATCACCGCCTCGAATACAAAGAGAAAATCTTCACGCTCGATGTCGCATTGCGACTGAAAGCACTGTTGGAAAAACAAGGCTACGTCGTGGTGCTCACTCGGGCCACGGACATTACGGTGGACAAGCCGATGCGGGTGTTGATCGCGAACCGGGCAGGAGCGGACCTCTTCGTGAGCATCCATTTCAACGCACTTCCGAATGACCAAAAAACTCGCGGCACCGAGGTATTCACTTTTGCCCCACAGTCCCAGCGTTCGACAAATTCGTGGGGCCCGCTCGAACCGGACGACACCGAGCGAGAAGCTTCGCCGGGCAACGGCTTTGATCCTTGGAATTCGCTGCTGGCGCATGCGCTTCACCGTGAATTGCTCGCGGGTTTGAAAACATTCGACCGTGGAAAGAAGATCGCCCACCTCGGTGTGTTGCGAGGGCTGAACTGCCCAGGCGTGCTCGTGGAATCTGGTTTCCTCTCCAACGATGAGGAAGCGCGCAAAATCGCGACGGAAGCGTATCGCCAGCAAATCGCGGTCGCACTCGCGACGGGTGTCCAGGCGTACGCGAATCAGCTCGATGCCATGCGGTCGAGGCCGTGACGAATCGTTCGTATCGATCAGCCACGTAGCGGCAGGCCTCCGTGCCTGTCCGTTTCTAGAGCGAAACATCACAGGCAGGGACGCCTGTGCTACGCTCGGAAAAACCCGCGTTGAATCTTGCAACGAAGTCGTATGTTGGGCGTCAGGCGGCAAGTTCAGTCGAGCGGTCCATTCTTCGCTTCGCTCTTCCGCACAAATATTCTACCAGTTCTCCATGCGTAATAACCGATCGCTCTTCTCGTTTTTAGCCCTCGTTGCGATGCTTTGCGCCACGCCCCTTCGCGCTTGGGACTATGCTGGTCATCGAATGGTCAATCAGGTTGCGCTCGCGTCGCTGCCGCCCGAGTTCCCTGATTTCGTCCGCGATCCCGCGGCGGCGGAACGGATCGCGTTTCTCGCGGGTGAACCCGATCGCTGGAGGAACGTATCCGATCTTGCGATGCGACATTCGGGCGGAAGCTGGTCGGAACACTTTCTCGACGCCGAACAGATTCCCCTCGCTGGAATGGACCTCACGAATTTGCCCTCTCTCCGCTATGATTTTGCGGTCGCGTTCGCAGCGGGACGCGCCGCGCATGCTGATCGCTTTCCGCGCATCGACCCGGCGAAAAATGCGGATCATACGCGTGAATGGCCGGGTTTCGCTCCGTGGGCGATTACTGAATACTACGCGAAAGTGAAGTCCGCGTTTTCCTATCTCAAGGCATTCGAAGAAAATGGCACACCGGAAGAAATCGCGAACGCCAAGGCGAACGCGATCTATGTCATGGGCGTCATGGGGCACTTCGTCGGCGACCTCGCGCAACCGCTGCATACGACAGATCGTCACAACGGCTGGCTGGGCGATAATCCCAACGGCTACACCACGCGTAACACGATCCATAGTTGGATCGACGGCGGATTTATCGGGAAGGCCGGAATAAGATTGTCCGACCTCACACCGCGAGTGACACCTGCGAAACTTTTGTCTGTCGAGCCGCGGACCGATGAACGCGATCCGCTATTCGTTGCAGTGATGGATTATTTTTTGGCCCAACACGCGTTGGTCGAGCCGCTCTACCAGATGGAAAAAGAGGGCAAGTTCAACACGGACAAAGGCGTCGCGCCAGAAGGCCGCGCTTTCATTGAAGGGCAGCTGCTCAAGGGCGGCGAAATGCTCGGTGCTTTGTGGCTCACCGCTTATCGCAACGCGGGTCCGGATGTCTTTCTGCGCACGCAGTTGTTGAAACGGAAGGCGAGCGCGACCGTCGCCGATTGATCAGGGTCGCGGTAGGCCTCCGTGCCTGCCGTTTCCCGTGATCGGAAACCAAAGCCGGGCAGGCACGGAGGCCTGCCGCTACGAGGCGGATGATCCGGGTCGGCGATCCCAGCTTACAATGCGCAAAAGTTTTCTTTCCCGGTGGCGTGTAGGTGTCGGGCTGGTGTCATTACTTGCTTTCCCGGCTAGTTCATTCGCCGCCGCGGACCCGCTCGCCACACGGGTGATCATTCTCGCGAACAGCGATGATCCCGATTCGCTGCGGATCGCGCGTCATTACGCGGAGGTTCGGGACGTGCCGGCGGATAATATTATCGCGCTGCCGATGGCTCAGGTGGAAACGATCTCCTGGCCTGAGTTCATTCGCTCCATCTGGAATCCGCTCGAAACCCAACTCGTCCAGCGAAAGTGGATCGACGCGGTTCCGATGGATCTTACCGATGGCGTAGATCGGAAAAAATATTTCGTTTCCGGCCACCGCATCGCCTATCTCGTCGTCTGTCGGGGCGTGCCACTTCGTATTCGCCACGATCCGGCGCTTTATCAATCCGCGTTGCCATTCACGAACAATGCGATCTTTCGCACGAATGCCGGTGCAGTTGATGGAGAGTTGAGCCTACTCGCCCAGCCGAATCACGGAATCAATGCGTATTCGCCCAATCCGCTTTTCGGAAATGAGCAACCATCGCCGGCCGAAATCGCGAGTGTAGTTAAAGTTTCACGACTTGACGGTCCATCAGCCGACGACGCGCTTGCGTTGCCCGATCGCGCGATTGCTGCGGAGCGGAATGGTCTGTTGGGCCGCGCCTACGTCGACATCGGTGGGAATCATCCCGACGGCGATCGCTGGCTTGAACTCGTGGTGCGACAGTTGACCGCGCTTCACTTCGACACTGACGTCGATCGCGCGCCGACCACGATCCCTTTAACGGCCCGGTTCGATGCGCCCGTGCTCTACTTTGGCTGGTATGCAGGGAAGGTGAACGGACCGTTCTCACTGTCTGGCTTTCGATTTCCTCCGGGAGCGATTGCACTGCACATCCACAGTTATTCTGCGACGACGTTGCGGAACGCAGAGTCGGGCTGGTGCGGACCTTTCATTGCAAGGGGCGTGACTGCGACGGTTGGAAATGTTTTTGAGCCTTACCTCCAACTCACGCATCGTCCTGATCTGCTGCTGCGGGCACTCGCACGCGGCGAAAATTTTGGCGATGCCGTCTGCTATGCCCAGCCAGCACTAAGCTGGCAGACGGTAGCCATTGGCGATCCGCTTTACCATCCCTTCGCTGTTTCCGTGGAGGACCAATGGGCCCGACGCTCGACTCTTCCCGATGAATTCCGGGGCTACGCCGTTGTGCGAAAGATGAAGCAACTGGATGTGACTTCTAATCCGACGACGGCAATCGCAACCGGCATTTCAGCGCAAAGTGAGTCGCCGACGCTGGCCGTCGGAATCGAACTCGCGCGACGCCACAAATCAGCTGGAGACACTCGGGGTGCGGCGGACGCTTTGAATTTCGTCGCCGCGATTCGCAGATTCCGCAGTGACGAATGGAGCGTTGCGCGTGAGGCCGCGCAGATTTTAACGGCGGGTGGCGAGACGTCGGCAGCAGTGGAAATTTATCACAAGCTGATCGATTCGGATCAGCTCTCGCGCGGGTTGTTGCTCGCATGGCTGCCGGAGGCCGAAGCGGCGGCGACAACGGCAGGAAATTCCTCTGAAGCCGAGCGCTGGCATCAGTCGTTCGCGGAACTCGAGAGCCGAAAACCACTCGAAAAAAAATGAGGCGGGACGAAGGTCCCGCCTCATTTGCATCCGAGAATTTGAGCCGTACTAGATCTTATCGACGATCCGATCGGCGAGGCCGTACGCGATGGCCTCCGTGGCGTTGAGATAGAAATCGCGATCCGTATCGCGGTCGATCTGCTCGATCGGCTGGCCGGAAGCGTCGGCAAGAATCTTGTTCAACTCGACGCGAAGTTTTTCCATTTCCTTCGCCTGAATATTGATGTCGGTCGCTGGACCCACCATCCGACCCGAGATGAGTGGCTGGTGAATGAGGACTCGAGAATGCGGATACAACAGACGGCGGCCTTTCGGCGCACCCGACAGCAAGATTGAACCCATCGACGCCGCCATACCTGTTACGACGACGGTGATCGGCGATGTGATGAGCTTCATCGTATCATACACGGCCATACCCGCCGTAACCGAGCCGCCGGGGGAGTTGAGGTAAAAGATAATTTCCTTTCCGGGACCAATCGCTTCGAGGTAAAGGAGTTTCTCCGTGAGGTCTTTGGCAGTCTCATCGGTCACCGCGCCCCAAAGAAAAATTTTCCGCTGATCGAGAAACTTCTTTTGGATCAGCATTCCCACAGGAGCGCCGCCCTTTTTTCCGAGGTTTTCTTCCTTCTCATCGTCATCATCATCATCGTCGTCGAGACGTGGAACGGGGGCGGCGAGACCGGGCTGAAGATTATCGAAATGCATAGGCGGCCAACGTTGGGCGCCGTCCGCCCGTTGGCAAGTTTTCCGGCAAGGTTCCGGATGCGACGACGTGCTTGTTATTTCGAGGGCTTGCCGTTCCAGACGGCGAGCGTGTCGGGCGATCCTTGGGCGCGGATGCCGTTGTCCGAAAGAATTTCCTCCGTGGCAGCGAGCATTTCCATGCGGGGGAAAACAGGCGATTCGCCACCGCGGTTGTCGAAATCAAAAACCAGAAATTCATCCCGCGAGTCCCGGAGAAGTTCGACGAGGTGGAACAGATTCTTCACTGCGACGCCGTTGACTGATTTCACAACGAGTCCGGCGGGGGAGGAATAGCCTTTGGCAAGTTTGTGCGGCAGGAAGGGGCTGGAGACGACGACGAGTTCTTCGCCTGGAAAGGCGGGTTTGTCACCACGACGGGCGACAAGAGGACTGTGTAGAAAACTGAGATAGTTCAGGTAGCTTGCGTTTCCGCTAAAGTTGCCCGCGAACTGCGAAGTGGCGGGCGAAAAGACGAGCGGGCCAAATACGAAATACGAGGGATAGGCGCCGTGTAGGTCAGCGAGAAGCATCGGTCGGTCGGCGTTGACGGGCATTTCGATCTGAAGCGTTTTGCCGTCGCGGATAATGGTGACCGGAACCCGGCCATGTTGCGAAAGTTTTTGGACGAGGTAGGTGAAGCGCACGCGCAGGTTCGTGCCGAGTTTGATCATGCCTTGGTCATCGATCGGCGTATCGCCGATCTTCGTGACGATATCCCACTCCTTCAGCGGATAACCGGGATCGTCGCCGTACGGGTGATGAATCACGACGCCTGAGTTGGCCTTGTCGAGTTTCAGAAAACGCCGTAATGCAGGATTCTCGATCGTCTGAGATTCGTCGAACATCGCCGGTTTTCCGTCGTAGTGGCCGTCAGCGATATCGCTCAGGAACAGTTCGATTTCTTCGCAGGGAATAATGTAGCCGATATTATCGCCACCGCCGAGTCGGCTGAAAACCAAGCCGATCATGCGATCGTTCACGATGGCCGGACCGCCGCTGTTTCCAGGATTAATCGCCGCATCGATCTGAATGTTCAGGCCCGAGGTCGGATAATTGTACGTGGTGAACTCGATCCGCGAAACGATTCCTTTCGTGATGGAGAGCGACGTTCCTCCGGTCGGGAATCCATATGCCATCACGGTGTCTTTGATGTCGGGGAGTTTGTTCGCCCGTTCGAGTGGCGCGTGAGTTTCAAAAAAGGAATCGTCGTCCAGCTTGAGCACGGCGAGATCGATGCCCGGCGCAATCGATTCGACCGTCGCGGAAATTTTGTCGCCGCTTTGGTTCGCCTGTACCTGAACCTGACTCGCATAGAGCACGACGTGCGCATTTGTTAGAATGCGTTTGCCTTCGATGATGACTCCCGTGCCGGTCGCTTCGGTCGGCGGCTGCTTCGACCACGGCCGATACATATCGGGGTAACGCATCGTCGAAAAAACTTTCACAACGGAATTTTCGACTCCGGGAGCGATGGCAGGCGTGCCCGGCGTTGATGGTGCCGCCGCGGGTGGCGTTACAACCGCGGCGGACGGTAGCGAGGGAACGTTGACGGCGGTTTTCACGTCGTCTGCTCGCGCGGAAACGAGGAGCAGTCCAACGAGGAAAACGGCAAAAGATTTCAAATGAACCGCATTGCCGCTAAATCTGGAGAATTGCATGCGGCATTCAGCCGATGCGGAACTCACGCCGAACGCCAGAATTTTGTCGCCAAATAATGGCGACGACGGCGGATCAATCGCTCATCAATACTTCACCTTGTCCGGCTTTTCCGCCCACGCCCGAAAGGTTTTCTGCGCGGCTTCGCGGAGCAAGGGCTCCATTTTGATCGCGCGCTCGTTTGGGGGCAGCGGGATCTGCTGATAAATAAAATCGTCGTCGAACCCGATCGCCGCCGCATCAGCGCGCGTGTTGCCATAGAAAACGGTCGGGATTCGCGCCCAGTAAATTGCCGCCAGGCACATCGGGCAGGGCTCGCAACTGGTGTACAGTTCGCAGTCGCTGAGTTGAAAGGTTCCGAGGTCGCGGCAGGCTTCGCGGATCGCGGTTACCTCGGCGTGCGCAGTGGGATCATTGGTCGACGTCACGCGATTATTGCCGCGAGCGACGATCTCGCCGCGGCGAACAATGACGCAGCCGAAAGGGCCTCCGCGATCGGAGCGCATGCCCTCATCTGCCAACCGAACGGCTTCCTGCATGAATTTTTCCGGACTCATATTGGCGCGAATTCTGCAAAGGCCATGCCAGCTGGCGAGCCCGATGCCGTAAACTTAATATCGTGCTGACACTAGGGAGCGCCGCGCTTTTCCTTTCTCCATGTCATCTCTCTTCGTCGAAGGTCTCGAGCTAGTGGGACCGATGAACTCGCGTTACGCGGAAATTCTCACGCCGGCCGCCTGTCGTTTTATCGGCGGCCTGTTTCGTGAGTTCGGTCCTCGCCGCGAGCAGTTGCTCGCCCGCCGTGCTGAAAGACAAAAGGAGATTGATGCAGGTAAACTGCCGGACTTTCTCCCCGAGACGACGCACATTCGAGGTGGCGACTGGAAGGTGGCGCCGGTTCCACCGGACTTGCTCGATCGGCGAACGGAGATCACCGGACCCGTTGAGCGCAAGATGGCCATCAACGCCCTCAACTCCGCCGCGCAATGCTGGATGGCGGACTTCGAGGACGCGAATTCGCCGACGTGGGAAAACGTGATGGAAGGCCAGATCAACATGCGCGACGCAGCCCTGCGCACGATCAGCTATACATCGCCAGAGGGAAAATCATATGCGTTGAAGGAAAAGAACGCGACCGTCATCGCCCGCCCGCGCGGCTGGCATATGGAAGAGAAACACGTGCTGCTGAATGGCCGCCGCGTATCAGCGTCGCTGTTCGATTGGGGGCTCTACTTTTTCCACAACGCCAAGACGCTCATCGCGCGCGGGAGCGGTCCATATTTTTATCTGCCGAAAATGGAGAGCCATCTGGAGGCGCGATTGTGGAACGATGTTTTCATTCACGCGCAGGTGGCACTCGGCATTCCGCGCGGAACGATTCGTGCGACGGTACTCATTGAAACAATTTTGGGCGCGTTCGAGGCGGAGGAAATTCTTTACGAATTGCGCGAACATGCTTCGGGCCTCAACTGCGGGCGCTGGGACTACATGTTCAGTTTCGTGAAGAAATTTCGGAATCGTCGGGAGTATCTCTTCCCCGATCGCACGTTGATCACGATGACAGTCCCGTTCCTGCGCGCGTACTGCCTGCATGTGATCAACGTCTGCCATCGTCACGGTGCGTACGCAATGGGCGGGATGGCGGCGCAAATTCCGATTCGCAACGATCCCGCCGCGAATGCCGCCGCACTCGAAAAAGTTCGCGCCGACAAGGTCCGAGAGGCGACGGACGGTTTCGACGGCACGTGGGTCGCGCATCCCGGTTTGGTGCAGACGGCGCTGGACGCGTTCGCCGCCCATATGAAGGGGCCGAACCAGTTGCATCGGTTACACGACGTCAAAATCACGGCGGGAGATTTGCTGGCGCCGCTGCATGGGCCGATCACGGAGAACGGCGTTCGCTGGAACATTCATGTCGGTATCCGTTATCTGGAGGCATGGCTCGGCGGTTCGGGAGCAGAGCCGATTCATCATTTGATGGAAGATCTCGCGACGTCCGAAATTTCGCGTTCACAGCTGTGGCAATGGCTGCGGTTCGGCGCGAAGCTGGATGATGGACGGCCGATCACGTTCGCGTTGTACGAGCAAATGTTGACTGAAGAGCTCGCAAAAATTCGCGCGGAGTATGGCGACGCGGTGTACGACGGCGGCCATTTCAAGGAAGCGACGGAACTCTTCATGCGCATGGTGAAGAGCGAAGAATTCGACGAGTTTCTCTCGCTGCCAGCCTACGAGCTTTTGCCGTAAAGTAGGGCGAGGTCTCTGACCCGCTCTTAGCCCAACAGAAAACATGGTTTCTCTCGCCCAGCTCAATACTTCCGATCGCGCTGCCTTCACCTCAGTGCTCGGACATATCTTCGAACACTCGCCGTGGGTGGCAGACGAGACGTGGCCTCGCCGGCCCTTTCGAGATGTGGGCCATCTCCACGCTGAACTCTGCGCCACGATGCGTGGCGCTGCCACCGAGCGTCAACGCGCACTTATCGAGGCGCATCCCGATCTGGCTGGAAGGCTGGCACTCGCCGGGCAGCTCACGCCGGAATCGACGCGGGAGCAGGCGAGCGCCGGATTAGATCAAATGAGCGCGGAAGAAGCGGCGGCGTTTCAGAAACTCAACACAGCGTATCGCGCGCGGTTTGGTTTCCCTTTTATCATTTGCGCCCGACTCAACGCCCGTCAGGCGATCCTTCGCGCAATGGAAGCCCGCATAGGCAACTCACCCACGGAGGAGCATGCCGCCGCTCTCGCAGAGATCGAAAAGATCGCTCGATTGCGTCTGAACGATTTGCTGCCATCGGGTTGAATTGGATCGGTGTAGGTGGCGGGCGCGTCGCGCAACAGAACCCCGCCACGTTGGGCGGCGGGCGCGCCCCC
>CBRAFL010000004.1:0-37730 GCA_967755055.1 uncultured bacterium | reverse complement strand
CTCTCGCGCCGCGCTTGCGCGAAGTACTTGTTCAGTCAGCTGCCGCGCTCGCCAAACCGTCCGCCCCAAGCTTCGCCATCGTTGTCGATACCCGCGCCGCCAGTCCGATTCATCTGGCGCGTCTGTTGGACTCACTCCGCGCTCAACTCTACGGCCGCTGGAATGTTGCTTTGCTGCAAGCACACGACGCCGCGCCAGAGTTTGGGTCGGAGCTAAGCCAACTCGCGACGACGGACTCGCGTATCCGCATTGTGGTGGCGCCCGACGCCAATCACACTGCCGCACTCAACGCCGCCGCTCACAGCATTCCCGACGACTGGCTCATTTTCCCGGACGCTGAGGGTCGGCTCGCGCCAACCGCTCTGTTGTTTATCGCTGAAGCCATCAGCCAAACGCCGACCACGGAGCTCGTCTTTACTGATGAAGATCGCATGAGCGACACGGGCGAACGTTCTGCGCCGCAATTCAAATGTGGCTGGAACCCCGCGCTCGTGCTCTCGGGCAGTCAGCCCGGACATCTTTTCGCCATTCATCGGAAACTTTATATGCGAGCGGGCGAATTCACGCCCGACTACGCACCGGCGCACGGCTTCGACCTCGCGTTGCGCGTGGCCGACAAAGTCGCCGCGTCGAACGTTCGTCACGTTGACGCGATTTGTTATCACGCGCCCGAAACTGATCCGGCGCACGAAGCCGGCAGTCTCCTCGTCGATCAGACGCGACACGCGCTGGAAGCCGCCATAGTTCGGCGCCAGCTGCCCGCTCGCGCATTTCAACCGCCCTTCGCGCAAAAGCGCGCCAGCCTACATCACCAGCTCTATTGGGAAAATAGTTTCCTCGCGCAGAATCCGGTGACGATTGTTATCCCAACGCGCGATCGCTGCGACTTGCTCGAGCGCTGCCTCGAAGCGCTGTTGCTGACGGTGGACTGGCGTTATGTGAAGCTGCTCATCGTCGACGATTTTTCGCGCGACGAAAAAACCGTCCGGCTCCTGAAGCTTTTGCCGTCGCGCCGCGAATTCAACTGCCGCGTGGTTCGTCCGTCAGTCGATCCAACGAAACCGTTCAATTATTCGATGCTGGTCAATACGGCGCTGCCCCACCTCGATACGCCGCTCGTGTTGCATCTGAACAACGATGTGGATGCTTTACGCCCCGGCTGGATCGAGGCGATGGCAGGTTGGTTCTCAGTCGCGGACGTGGGCGTGGTTGGAGCCAAACTCGTCTTTCCCAACAATCATCTCAATCACGCCGGAATCGCCGTCGGTCCTCACCACGGTCTCGCCGACGTGCCGCTGGCCGGACTGCACGCGGACTCGGACGATTTCTATCCTCTGCACAAACTCGCCCGTGATGTGAGCGCCGTCACCGGCGCTTGCATGATGACCCGCACCTCGCTGTATCGGGAATTTGGTGGCTTCAACGAAACGGAGTTCAGCGTCACCTACAACGACGTCGATTACTGCCTGCGCCTGCGTGCCGCCGGACACCGCGTGGTTTACACCCCGCAAGCCGAACTGTGGCATTGGGGCAGTGCATCGCGGGGCAACACGTACTACGAAAGTGAACACATCGCGTTCCTCCGCAAGTACGCGGGCTTCATCGATCCATTTTACCCGCGCCAGCTCTATCTTACGCACGCGGCACTCAAGCTCGACACCTATCGCTACGAGTACGCCTCGCGCGCCGGCCGGCTGCACTTGCTGTTGGTGACGCACAATCTGAACTACGAAGGCGCGCCATTGTTCCTGCTCGAACACGCCGCCTTCATGGTTCGCAAGGAAGGTTTCACCGTTGACCTGCTCACCGCCGAAGACGGGCCGCTGCGCGGAGCCTACGAAGCACTCGGCATCAAAATCACGCTGGTTGATCGCCATCCCTTGCATGGCGCGAGAAATGACCAGGAGTTCGCCGAGCAGGTGGAAGTCATGCGCGCGAAACTCGATCTCAGCTCCGTGGACGTCGTGCTTTGCAACACGGTCGCCTGCTGGTGGGGCGTGCATCTCGCGGCCGCGGCGGGCAAGCCCTCGCTCCTCTACGTGCATGAGAGCGCGACCATCAAGCGATTCTTTTCCAAGATGCTTCATCAGCACATGCAACATGTCGCGCGCGCCGCGTTTCGACAGGCGACCCGCGTGTGCTTCCTGTGCCGGTCGAGCCGCTCGTTCTTCGAAGAACTGAACGACTATGACAATTTCCGCTTCGTTTCCTCGTGGATCGATCTGCCGCGAATCGAGACGTTCAAGCGTCAGCACACCAAAGCCTCGCTGCGTCGGAAATACGGATACGGCGACGACGAAACCATCATCGCCAACATCGGCACGGTCTGCGAACGCAAGGGTCAGCACATTTTTATCCGTACAATTTCGACGTTCATGCAGCAGTACGCGGCAGGTGCGAAATATCGTTTCCTCTTCGTTGGCGGACGGCCCGGCGAATATCAGGACTCGCTGATCCGCGACATGGAAATGCTCGGAATCACCAACGTCGATATCATCACCGAGACGCGCGACGCCTACGATTTCTTTGTCCTGTCAGACATGTTTGTGTGCACCAGTTACGAGGAGTCCTTCCCCCGTGTCCTGCTTGAAGCGATGGCGTTTGAAACGCCGATCGTCAGCACCGACGTGCATGGCATTCCTGAAATGGTGACGGATCGAGCTGAGGCTTATCTTGTGCCGCCGGGCGATCCAGTGAAGTTTGCAAAGGTAATGAAGACCTGTCTCGAGAAACAGCAGAACGGCACTTCAACCGCGCCGATGGGTTACTCGAAAGTCGTACGCGCTTATGACATCGACCGTGTCCTGCCGAAGCACGCTGATATCGCCCGCGAAGCGATGCTGGATTTCAACGGAGACGTTCACCGCACGGAGCCTCGCCGCTTGTCAGGTCGTGGTGACCGATCGGAATCAAGTTGGTGATCGCGCGGTCTGATCTGCCGTCGCGGGTGGACAAGTCACTCGCGCGCTTGATCTCTCGCAACGTCCGCCGATCCCCATGAAAGCCCGTCTTCGCACCGCCATCTGGTTCCTCATACTCCTCGGCGTCGCGTGGGGCCTGCGCGCTCCCTTTCTGGGCCGCGTGCAGTGGAACCTCGACGAAGGCTCCACCTTCACGATGGCGCAACAAGTCCGCGAGGGCGCGGTGCTGTATCGAGACGCAGCCGACAATCGCGGCCCATTGGTTCCTTATCTGAAAGCAGCGGTATTCGCCGTCGCCGGCGATTGGAACGTTCACGCGGTTCACGTGTTGCTCGCATTCGCGCTCGGCCTTGCCGCTTTCCTACTATGGGACATGTGCCGACGATTCGGCGACAGCGCGACCGGTGTCGGCACAGCAATAATTTTTAGTGTACTCGCGCTGCTTCTCCCTGGGCCTGCCGACGCTCTCGCAGCTCACACTGAATGGTTCGTCGTTCTTTTCTCCACGCTCGGTTTCTGGCTGTTCGCCTGTGTTTATCGCGGCGGCGGTTTTATTTCAGGGCTGTGCGTGGGGCTCTCCTTTGGAGCCAGCGCACTGTGCAAACAACCAGGACTGCTCGATTTCGGAGTGACGTCAGTCCTGCTCGCTCTCCTCGTCTACCGGGAGCCAGATCAGCGCGCACGGCTTTTCCGACTGTGGCTCGGCGGATGCGTCGGCGTCGCAGCGATTGGAGCGCTGACTCTCTGTTATTTTTGGGGCAATGGGGCGTTGCGCGACCTGATTTACTACGCCTGGACGTACAACACACATCTCTATGTTCAGGAAATTCCGCTTTTGCAGAGGCTGGCGACGGGGCGTCTTTCCTTTGTTCTCACCGCTCATCACGCGCCGGCGATAGGCCTGTTCGGAATCGGCGGGATCGTTCTTCTCTTGTTCCATATTGTCCGTCGAGGAACAGCTGATCGCAGGACCAACTTCCCCGTGCTCGCGTGGCTGATACTCGGCTGGTTCGCATCCGGCGTTATTTCCACGATGCTCAGCGGACGGACGTTTGATCACTACGTCATCCAGGTCGTCCCGGGACTGAGCTTGGCGGGCGGCTGGCTGCTGGCTCGAATGATGGAATGGCTCCGTCAGACCGGCGCATCCACAAAATGGAGTCGTTATCCTGGCTGGTTGCTTCTCGCAGCGGCAGTCGCGTGGACATCAATCGACCTCAATCATTTTCGCCGTACCGCCGATCCGAACGACGATCCGCATGAGGCCAAGCTGTATTCTCTCATCCACCGTCACAGCGATCCCACGGACCGGATTTTTGTCTGGGGCTATTCTCCTGGGATTTATCTGATGTCGCAGCGGCTCCCGAGTACACGGTTTATCTACACGAATTATCTGACTGGCCTGATCCCGTGGACCAATCTCGATCCGCTCGTCGACACGACCTACGCGGTTGTGCCCGGAGCGTGGGATCGTCTGGCGGAAGATCTTTCGAGGCACCCGCCCGCTCTGATCGTCGATACGATGAGCACGCGTGGTTATTTAAAATATCCATTGAGCGATCGTCCTTTGCTCTGGGAAAACATCCGCGCGAACTATGCTCAAGTGAGCATCAAAGAGGCCCAGGCGATGGGCGTGCGTCTCTTTCGTCGGTTGCAACCGGGCTCTGCGAAACTCGACGAGACTCTACCGGTAAACCCCGCGCTGAGCCTCACGGGTTACAACGCATTTGCGCGCAACGAGCCACCGCGGATTCACGTCACGCTGCCCGCCGGCGCATCACAAGTGGAACTCTACGCCGGCGCCGAACGCATCGCCGCGACTGAACAGCCGAATACGTTGCCCGTGGACGCACTCTTTTTCGCAGACGCTTCCGCCCATCCCGGCGCATTGTATCGAGCCGTCGTAACCACCGCGACCGGTCGCTCGGCGAGCGAGGCGTTCGATTTCGCAGGGTTTGCTAAAACCGTGATTGCCACGCCGCTTCCCGGACCTCGCCTCCATCTGGCCAGCGCCGTCATGCCGCCGAGCGTGGTCGATAGTTCATTTGGCACCGTCGAGCGTTCGAGCCCAAAAACCTGGCGAATCTTTGCCCCTGCGCAGCTGGAATACGCCTGCCCACGTGAATTGGAAAAAATCTCTTTCGTTCACCAACTCGTCGAGCCTGCGCAGATGTTGAGCGATGGCTATGACCTCACCGTCGATTTGATCGAAGATGGTGGCAAGCAAACCCGTTTGCTTCTTCAGCGGCTCCATCCCCGTGACGTCGGTCGGGACCAGCTCGCGCAACATCTCCGTCTCACCTTGCCGGCGGGACACCGATCCGGTCGCCTCGTTTTTCATTTCCTCTGTGGAGCGGAAAACAATGCCGACGCAGACCGTATCGACATGGAGGATATTCAAACGAAGGACAACGGCCCGGCCCTTCGCCTCGGTGATCAGAGCACATTCCCGGACGTCGCCGAAGCTTCCGGAACAGAAGCGATGAAGGAAGACGCCGAGGGTCACTGGTCAGCCAACGTCCCCGCGAAAGTGGAGTGGCCACGTCCGCCCGCTGTCGCCGCAGTGACGTTTCAATACGGAATCGACGAGGGCGCTTACACCAAGGACGGACACTCCGACGGCGTGGAGTTCTCACTTGTTCTAGTTGGGGACAACGGAAAAAACCACGCCCTCTTCTCCCGCTTGCTCGCACCTTATAACCACCCCGAAGACCGCGGCCCACAAACGTCGCGGATCGAACTCCCGCCCAACGTGTCCGGACGTCTGATCCTCGCGGCAGGACCAGGTCCGCAAAAAGATCTCTCGTGGGACTGGGCGTGGATCGGTTCGGTGGTGGGAGAAGGTTCCGGGGTCACCGCGAAACCGTCGGCACCTTCCCCATGAATTCCGTCAACGACGAAACGCGGCCGATTCGTCTCCTTGATCCCCGCCCCGAGTCCCTCTCATAGTCGCTGCTCTTTACCGCCCTTCGATGTCCACGACTTTTCCGTTTACCCGGTTTACCCGCTTTCGCGCTTCATTACCCAATGTGCCGAATACAATCGGCAATATCGCTCTCGTGCTCGGGTTGTGGCTTTCCCTGATCCATCTCCCCTCGCCGCCGTCGACCGGGCTGGATCCTTCCTGGCGCATGGCCGTCGGCTACGGCGCCGAACATGGCTGGCAGTTTGGAAAAGACATCGTCTTCACGTATGGCCCGCTTGGGTACCTGCTCGCTTCCACGAATTCGGGCGGCCTCTACCTTCAACACCTCGTCTGGCAAATCGGCGCGAATCTGATTTTTGCGCTGTGCATCTGGTCACTCGGCCGCTCCTTCATCGGCTGGCGCAAGACCGTTTACTATCTCTACTTTTTTACCTTCGGCATAGCCTACAACGACGCGGTCCACATGATCGTGATCCTGCTTTTCAGCTTCGCGCTCTTGCGCGAGCCCATTGTCGCGCGCCGCTGGTTGAGCGCGTTGCTTGCATTCGGTCTCGCCGTCATCGCACTCGTGAAATTCACGAATCTCATGCTCGCCGGCGTCGGCGTCGCCTCGGTGCTTGGCTTCTACGCCTGGCGTCGTCGCTGGATCGACTTCGCAGTGATCGGCGGCGCATTTTCTGTAAGCTTCTTCGGCGGCTGGGCCGCGCTCGGTCAATCGCTGGCAAATCTCCCCGCTTACGTGATCAACTCCCTCAGCGTGAGCAGCGGCTACGTCGAAGCCATGGGGATCGACGAATCAGGTGCCATGCTCGCCCTCGGCCTCGGTGCTGCTCTGTCACTCGCCGTATATTTTGGACTGACACTCCATCGTCCCAAAGATTTCCCTCGGAGCGTCGCCCTCGCCGTGATCGCCATCGCCGCGTTGTTCCTCAATTGGAAACACGGCTTCGTCCGCGCCGACGGACACGTGCTCGCGCACTTCATCATCTGTTTATTTTTCGTCTGCACGTTCCCCGTCCTCTTGCTGGACGACGGCCCGCTTCGTCGCACGAAAGGGTTTCTCCTCCTCGCGTCCGCCGTCTGCAGCGTGAGCGGCCTGTGCCTCAATTCTCCCGTCACGCTCCTCTACGCGCCTTCCACGCTGAACACCCGCATCGTGGACAGCGCCAATAGCCTGCTCATGATCCATGAATTGCCGCGCAACGCCCGCGCGCAATTTGCCTCCGCGCAAAAAATGTTCGCGCTGCCCGCCATCAAGGCGGTCGTCGGCTCCGCGCCCGTCGACGTATTCGGCAACGAACACGCTTTCGCGATTCTCAATCAGCTCAATCTCCGCCCGCGCCCTGCGCTCCAGGGCTACGCCGCCTACAACGAACGGCTCGAAAAACTCGACGGCGACTTCATGGCATCGCCCCGCGCGCCGGAGTTCGTTCTCCAAAAAATCAACGGCAACACCGTCGACAATCGCATGCCGTCACTCGATGACGCACTGGCGACGCGCTATCTCTACCATCACTATTCTTTCATGATGGAGGAGCGCGAATTCCTCATCTGGAAACGCACCCCACCCGATCCAGCGCTCGATCAACGCACGTTGTTGTCCACGTCCAAGGTACGCTTCGGCTATATCATCAAAGCCGCCGATGTCGGCGATGCACCCGTTTGGTGCGAACTCGACGTGCGTCCGTCTCTCCTCGGCCGCCTTCGCACATTTTTCTACAAGCCCCCCGTCCTTCATCTCTCGGTGACTGACGGCGGCGGCAATAAAGCCACCTTCCGCCTCGTGCGCGGCCAGGCGCAAACCGGCTTTCTCGTCTATCCGCATTTCATGAGCAATTTCAACGTGGTGAAATTCGAAGAAGGCGGCCCCGGTCCGCGCATCGCCCAACTCTCCGTCGAGCTTCCGGCGGAGTACCGCAAATATTACCAGCGAGACATCGGCGTACGTTTTTATCAACTACCGCCGTTTCCGCGCTCGATGAAAAAAGCCGGCGATCGCCCCGACGAAGTTCGTTACCGTCTGTTTAGCCAGATTCCAACCAACGTCACCACGCCATATCCTCCCGAAGTGATGCAGGAAAACGGCAAGGACGTGATGCTGACCCATCCGCCGAGCACACTCGAATTCGCCATCGCGCCGACCACGCATCATCTCCGGGGGAATTTCGGATTTATTTCCCGCGCCTACGAAGATGCGAACGGCACCGATGGCGCCGAGTTCATCATTGAATGGATCGACGCCACCGAGCGGCCGCGGACGCTGTTCCGTCGTCTGCTCCGCCCACGCGACGTACCGGAAGATCGCGGCGAACAGGAATTCAAGATCGATCTACCCATCGGACCCGGCCGCCTGCTCATGCGCACCACCGCTGGTCCCGCGGACAATATCGCGTTCGACTGGACGTATTGGACGGACGTGAAGTTCTCTCCGTGAGAGGCGTGAGAACGTTACTGATGGACTTGCCTGCATGAATGCTCTCGCCGTGCGGCTTCATCCTCATTGGCGAAAACAAATCGGGTGGACGCTGCTCGCGCTGGGCCTCGCGGTTTATTTTTTTGTACCGGTCACCGCGGTTCTCGACACCTCGCTCGACGCTTCGAATTACGCGAGCTATACCCGCTTCGCCGCGCAACACCGCCAGTTTGGCACCGAAGTGGTACCCATGGCGGGTCCGTACGGTTTCGTGGTCTACGGTTGGGTGTACAACGGCGATCTTTATGCGCTCCGCCTCGTGCTGGAGTTCATCACCAAACTCGTCTTCAGCCTGCTGGTGTTTGGGGTTTTTCCCCTAACCAAAAAAACGGGCAGGGCTGCCGCCTCCGGGTGGTCGGTGTTTGGTTGGGCTACCCCTCGGGGTGCGCCGCGGCTCGGCGGGGACGCCTCGCCCTACCCCCCGAGCGCCCAATCTAACGGACGGGCACCCGTGACGAGCTGGATTTGGCTCCTCGCAAATCTGCTGGTTCTCCCCACGACCGGCGAACTGACGTACGATCTCCCTGTTCTCTACGCCGCGCTCTTCCTGTTGTTCGAGCGACCACGCTGGTGGCTGAGCGCTCTCACGGTTTCGTTCCTCGCCTTCCTCGCACTCTGCAAAGGCACTCAGCTCATTTTTACGCTCGCCGTGCTCGCCGTCGTTTGCGGCGAAGCGGCGTGGCGACGAGCCTGGCGCGACCTGAGCGTGATGATCGTCGGATTTTTTTTAGCGCTGATCATCCTGTGGTGTGCCGCCGGCCAGAGCCTTTCGAATCTGCCGAGTTACATCCGTAACATTCAGGAGCTTTCGGCAGGCTACGTTAGCGGCATGGCGTTGCAGGAGTCATCTCGCACGTTCGCTGTCGGGATCGCATCAGTCTGCGTAACACTCCTCAGTCTCGTTCTTCTGTTTCTACCGCATCGCCGTCAGCCCGCCATCATCGCCGGCGTGCTTTTGCTCGCCGGCTTCGCATTTCTCCAGTGGAAACACGGCTTCGTCCGGGCCGACGGACACGTTTTTCTTTTTTTCCATTACTGCATTCTCGGTGGGTTGACCGCGCTCGTGCTGGACAGCTTGGGCGGACGCGAAACATCTGCGTTCGGACTCCGCTCGACGCTCTGCGCCACGGGAGTCGTGCTCGCTCTGTATGGAAACGGCGAACACGTCGGGATCAGGTTCCGTGAATACGGGAATGCACTCGCGCGCAACGTACCAACCTCACTGCGCCAGATCCTCCGGCCGGGCGCAGATCGAAAGCGGTTCGAAGCCACGCTCGCAGACAATCGTGTGCGCTTCGCGTTACCGGAAGTGGCGGAACGCGTCGGCCATTCCTCGATTGGATTTTTCGGCTATCAAAGCGGCTATCTCACTCTCAATGGACTGAACGAGCGCCCCAGCCCGGTTGCCGGTGGCGGTCCCTTCAGTGTCTTCACGCCCCATCTGCAACATCTCAACGAACAGCATCTGCTTTCGCCCGTCACGCGTCCCGATTTCCATCTGCTAAAATTGCAGACGATCGATGACCATTTCGTCCCGCAAGATGACGCACCGAGTTTAAATGCACTCCTGCAGCTCTACCGACCAATCATGGCGGAACGCGGAATGCTGCTCCTTCAAACCCACCGCGATACTCCGAGTCCGCCGCTATTGCGACAGCTCAAGCAGCTCGAATTTCAACCGGGTGACGAGCTCACTGTGCCCACCGCAGGAGCGGATGAGATGGTATTGGCCGCGATTGATCTCCCCTCGTCTTTCACCGGACGTATCCGTTCCGCGCTGTACAAGTCCGCGATCGTGAACCTGCACGTGACGATCGACGGACTACCGACGCCGTCGACGCGTCGGATAATTCCGTCGATGGCGGCCACACCCTTCATCGTGAGCCCCATGTTGGAAACAACCGAGGATCTGCTGGCGCTCTACAGCTCCGCCGGCGGCCGTGCCGTCCGCACGCTACAAGTCACTCTTGATCCCGCGAGCGGACTCGCGAGCAAAGGCGGCACGATTACATTTTTTGCGCAACGCCGGCCTGCCGCTTTGGAAGCGGACTCGAAGCGCGAACTGGCCGAACAATTTTCCTATCTCTTCGCGAATCGCGCACCGACTCTCGTCAAGTCATCAAACGCTCGCGCGAAAGAAGTGGACGGTCGCATGGTCCAGTTGCTTGAACCGCCCGGCCGCATCGTATTCACGCTCGGCGGCGATGAACGCGAGTTACTGTTCGATTACGGATTCGATCCAGAAGCCTACACGCGCGGAACGACCGACGGCGCCGATTTCATCGTCGAACTCGTTTCACCCGGAGGACAGCCCGAACAAATCTATTTAAGCCGCCGTGAACCGCGCACCATCGAACGCGACCGGGGACGACAACACGCGCACCTTTGGCTGCCGGTTTTCGAGGCCGGCACACAACTTCAATTGCGCACCGGCGGAGGCGTAAGGGACGCCGCGGATTGGGATTGGACCTACTACGACAACATCCGACTGCACAGCGGACCATTGCGGCCGGAGCAATTTCCCGGATTTTCCGTCGCACCAATCAGCGTCGAAGGAACCGCACCGCGGATGATCAAACACGAAAATCGCGACGTACTTCTGCTCAACGCGCCAGGCAAACTGATTTTCCAGCTGACGGGATCAGAGCGCGCAGTGCGGTTTTCCGGCGGATTGATTCCCGGATCGTACATCGAAGGCAATACCGATGGCGTTGAATTTATCGTGGAAGTGCAGCGTCCGGATGGCGCAATCGATGGAATTTTTCGCCGCTGGCTTCGGCCGAAAACGATCACGACCGACCGAGGTGCGCAATCGTTCGAGGTGCCGTTGCCGCCCCAGCCTGCCGGGGCTCGTCTCGTCGTGCGAACGGCCCCTGGTCCGCACGGCGACGCGAGCTGGGATTGGTCCTATCTCGCCGATTTTCGCCTGGAAAATCTCCCATGACCTCGGGCGTTTCGAAATTAGCGTCGCCACGGAATCAGTGGCTCCTCGTCACGGCGTGGTTGATTCTCGGAATTTATTACCTCCTGCCGATCACGGAAGTACTCGAGCCCTATCTCGATTCCTCGATCCGGGCCACCTACGCGCATTTCACCGCGCACGGCTTTCAATTTGGTTCGCAAGTCAACACCACCGCCGGGCCATACGGCTTCGTCATGTACGGCTGGGACTACGACGGCGAATTGTTCTGGGCCCGCTTTGTTTTGACCGTGCTGTTTTCGTACGCGCTGGCCGCCCTCGTTCTTTGGTTTTTCCTTACCGTCCGCGAGAGGTTGATGCGTTGGATCTGGCTCACGAGTGTCGTGCTCGGGGTCGGATATGGAGACAATCAGTTTAATGTATCCATTCTTCTATGTGGGGTATTTTTGCTGCTCAACTTTAAGCGACGTGATCGACGCGTTCTAAACTTTCTCACCGTCGCATTCCTCGCGTGCCTTTCCCTGATGAAAGGCACGCAGCTCGCGGTTGCGCTCGGCGTCATCGCTACAATTTTGACTCTGGCACTCGTGCAGCGCGTCTGGCGAAGCGCTGCATGGCTCGCGGGAACCTATTTATTTTCGTTGATCGGTTGGTGGATTTTGGCCGGTCAAAATCCGCTCCATCTCCCCACCTACGTCGCTCACCTCCACCATATCGCCGAGGGCTACAACGAAGCCATGGCACTCTATGAGACCGCGGCTGTATTCCGGATCGGGGTGTCACTTTTGTTGGTGCTGTGCACGCTCATTCTATTGGTGGGATGGCGTCAGCGCCGCAGCTCCACCATTGTCGCAGGTTGTGTTCTGATCGCAGGAATCACGTGGGTCGCTTGGAAACATGGCTACGTGCGCGCCGACGGCCATGCGCTCGTATTCCTTGATCTCGGCTGCATTCTCGCGTTGACGTTGTTGCTTCTCGAACGAACGCCAGCGGCCATCGCTCCGACGAGCGATTTCAGCCGCCACGCGATGTGGGCACTTGGCGTCGCAGCGATCACGCTCGGCTTGTACGGTGGTGAAAACTTCCAAGGCGGCCGATTCCGCTCGCTGGTGTTCAACGTCGCGCCACGACTCAAACAAAATTCCGTTTACCTGTTCACTCCGTGTACGGTCAAACAGCTCCGGGATGCCGAACTCGAGGATCACGCGCATCGTCACGCCAGCACCTACCTACGCAAAACCGTTGGACGTTCCTCCATCGACTATTTTGGCCACGAGATGGGACTGCTGTTGCTCAACGCCCTCAACTACCAGCCGTCACCTATGTGTTGCGGCTCCTACCACGTCTACAATCGCTACTTCAAGGAACTCAACTTTCAGCATTTTGCTGATCCTCGCACCCGGCCCGATTTCGTCCTCTTGAATATTCAGTCAATCGATGAGCGATTCGTCCCGAACGACGATTCGCTCAGTTTGATCGCGCTGCTCGATTTATACCGGCCGGTGGTTTTCGAACACAATGCCGTGCTGCTCGAATCGCGAAAGACGACAACACCTCCGCAGAAACCGCGGGTGATTCTGACCAGGAAACTTCAATTTAATGAAGACGTTCCACTACCCGATGTGGCTCCGGACGAACTCGTGTTGTTCTCGGTCGAGTTGCCGTCGAGTTGGACCGGATCCTTAAGGGCGTTCGTTTATAAACCGCCGCTGGTATTTATGGATCTGCACGGAGATGGTTTGGAAGATCCCATAAACCGTCGCGTCGTCCCAGAAAGTCTCGCGGTCACCTCTCTACTCAGCCCGGCACTGGAAAAAACAGACGACTACATCGGACTTTTTGCACATCGAGCGGACAAAAAAGTGCGCAGCTTCCGCCTGCACACGGCCCGGCCGCACTGCTTCGATGCGTCTGCGATGTCAGTCACGTTTTCAGTGGTAAAACGCCCGCCGATCCTGACCGACGACGAAATTCGCCGGGTCTATCTCGCGAGCGTCTACCAAGACCCGCCTGATGCCATCGACCCGCCCAACGCGACGGTGGATTACTATCAAAACGTGCGCGTGCAATATCTCCACACCCCGGCGAGTTTCATGTATCGACTTCGTGGTGATGAACGCAGATTCTCGATGACGGTGGGCATTGATGAGCAGGCGTGGCTCAGTGGCCATACCGACGGAGTGGATTTCTACATCGAACTCCTCGAGCCCGGGCAATCACCCAAGCTGCTCAACCGCCGTTTTCTTCAACCTGTCACGCACCCGGACGATCGCGGCACTCATGAGCTGATGGCGCCCCTGCCCCCGACCTTCGCACGAGGCTCACAACTCGTCGTCCGAGCGGATCCGGGTCCAAATCGCGATGCTTCGTGGGACTGGTCCTTTGCGACCGATATCAAATTCGCCCGCGGTGCATTCGTCCCTGAACAATTCCCGGGATTCAAGACACTGCCTGTAGATTGCGATGCCAGCTCCGTGAGCCCACACAACACGGGGTCCCGCGATGTTGTCATGGTGGCCGCGCCCGGCGGCATGACGTTCGCTCTCACTGGTACCGAACACGAATTGAACTTCACCGGCGGTATGCTCGAATCCAGCTACACCTCTGGGAATACGGACGGCGTAGTTTTCGTCATCGATTACGAGTTGCCCGATGGGCGGACCCAGCACGTTTTTTCGCGTAGCCTGAAACCAAAAACCACCGCCTCCGACCGCGGCGACCAGATGATCGCGGTAAAACTTCCGCCAGCACCACCAGGAACTCGACTGCGATTCCGGACTGATCCTGGACCAGCCGGAAACAACGCGTTCGACTGGGTTTATGTTTCGGCGTTGGAACTCCGCTGATCTCCAGCAGAAGCTTGCGACGCCGCTTTCAACCCTTCTCATCCTCTCGTTCGATGGAAATCCCTTCAACCTCACCGCGACGCTGGCTCTGGCTGTTCGCCTGGATGTTGCTCACGATCTATTTCGTCACGCCACCGCGGGAGGTTTACGATCAGACGCTCGATCGGTCCAACTACGCCACCTACGCGCATTTCGTCACTCACGGTTTGCAGTGGGGAACAGATGTGATGCCGATGCCGGGCCCGCTCGGTTTCGTCCTCTTTGGCTACTGCTATTCCGGCGAACTCTACGGAGCCCGATTGATCGGTGATTTGCTGCTGTGCGCTGCGTTCAGCGCGATGCTTTTGAATCTCGTTCATCGTGCACGATCCGGAGTGCTGCGCTGGGTCTGGCTCGGTGTCATGATTCTGGTGGTCCCATTCATCGACGATCTTCTCCTCGATGCCGCAGTCCTGCTTTCCGGTCTCTGCCTTCTGCTCGCGCCGCCGGAAAAACCAGATCGTTGGGCGTATCTCGGTGCAGTGTTGCTCGCTTTTATTTCGCTCATTAAAGGAACGCACCTGATGATGTGCGCCGCCGTCTTCGGCACCGTCGCGTTGCTCGGAATTCTCGAGCGCCGTCCCAATCGTGTGCTGAAACTCGCAGCCATTTTCTTCGGCGCGTTTCTGCTCTTCTGGATACTTGCGCGGCAGAATCCGTTGAATCTTCCCGCATTTCTCATCGCCACCTGGCAGCTCGCGTCCGGTTACAGTCTGTCGATGGGACTCGAGGAAGATCCCTTCTTCTTCCAAACGGGCCTCGCGCTCGCGACCGGCCTCGCCGTTGTCCTCGCCTGGACGGCCGGTTTTGGCATCCGCACCCTTCGCGCAGCCGCCGCACTCTTTTTCATCTGCCTGTTGGCGTTCCTTAAATGGAAACACGGATACGTGCGCGCCGACGGCCATGTGTATATTTTCTTCGCGAGCGCCGCACTCATCGCCATCACCGCATGGCTCGTCGGATTCTCACCACTCGCCGCTCCGACCGACACACGAGGCATGCCACGCTGGCGATCGCTGGTCGGTCTCGGCCTCATCACTCTCGTCACTTCGTCTGCGGTCATCGGTTGCACTGAATTCTGGCTGGGCCGATTCACGATGGTCATCACCACCTCGCCCGGCCGACTCTGGTCTCACGCCAGTTATCTTTTTCGACCCGGTCATACTCGGGCGCGGCTGGATCGCGAACTCGACCAGGTCCACCTCGCCGCAGATCTGCCCCAAATTCGCAACGAGATCGGCGCCGGCACGGTGGATTTTTTTGGCAACGAAGAAGGCGTCATCCTCCTCAATAGTCTCGATTATCATCCGCGTCCGATGGGCGGCGGTACCTTCAACGTCGTCAACAGCTGGCTCCAACGTCGCAACGAGTCCTTTGTTCTATCCCCTCAAACCGCCCCCGCCTGGCAGATTCTCAAGCTGGCGCCGTTCGACGACCGGCTGCCCGCCGGCGATGATGGCCTCGCCCTCCGCGCGATCCTCGATTGCTACAGCCCCGTGCTCATGCAGCGCGATTATTTGCTGCTGAAACGCATCGGCGATCGTCCCGCGTCCGCACGACCACAACCGATCTCGACCGTATCCGTTCGCTCAGGTCAGCCCATCCCCGTGCCTGACCCCGGCCCGGGTCGAATCGTGCTCTTCAGTCTCCGCGCACCGTTCAATGTTTACGGGCGGCTACGCTCGTTCGCGTACCGGCCACCGCTCCTTCAGGGCCGGTTCTTCACCGCGCATTATCCTTCCGGCCGCACTTATATCCTTAAACCCGCGATGCTCGAAAATCCCGTGGTTCTTTCCCCCTTCCTCGAGGATACCACGGATATTCTTCAACTCTACGGCGGTGAGCAGGCCAATGTCGTGCGCTCACTCACCCTCGACGCCGCGCCCGGATTCGCGATCGACCAACTCTCCGTTTCTTTCTTCTCCGCTCCCAGCCCACCGCGGCCCGCAGAAACCGACATCAGTGAAATCCTCTCGTACGAAAAATACCCACTCTTCAATCGCGAACCCGTTTCACTCGTCACCGAGCAAACCGGGATCAAAGAACTCAACAAAGAGCCCATCACACTCGTCCACGCGCCAGGCAGCATCACGTGGAATCTCCAGCCCAACGATCAGCAGGTGATTTTCAGCTACGGGTTAATTCCCCAAGCCTACCTCGATGGCGGGACCAGTGATGGGGTTGAGTTCAATGTCGAGGTGCTGTGGCCGCCGAGCGATGGACGCGTCGTATTCAAACAGATGATCCGACCGCGCACCGTGTCCCAAGACCGTGGCGCACACCGCGCCCGTGTACTCCTGCCACCGTACGAACCCGGCGCTCAACTCCGCATCCGCACCCATCCCGGTCCCGATAATGACGGGGCATATGATCAATCCTACATCAACCGGGTTAACATCAAGGTCGGCCCGCTCGTCGCCGAACAATTCAACGGCCTCGGCGTCATCCCCGCCAATCAGCGCCTGCCTCACGATGCCGTCGCCAGCGTGGACACCCACCCCGTTTTCCTTCTCCACGCGCCCAACGAACTCGTCCTGAACAGTCCGGTCGGAACGAAAACGTTTCACGCCCAGATCGGTTTGCTCCCCGGCGCCTACACCAATGGCGGCAATTCTGATGGAGTCGGTTTCACCGTCTTCGTTGAATCACCCGGATCTCCCCGCGAAAAAATCTGGAGTCGTTACGTCGATCCCGTGCATCAGTCACAGGATCGCGGAGCCCTCGACATTTCCGTGCCTTTGCCTGCATCGCCCCTGGGCGCACAATTGATCATCACAACCGATATTGGCCCGCACGGCGACCGCAGCTGGGATCAATCCTACATCGCGCAGGTGCGATTCGAATGATGTCGAGATCGCTTATTCATCCGACCTCGTTGCGCGTCGCCACCGAATTCAACAATCTGCCATGCGCGATGTCCCTCTAGCCAAGGCGTATCGGAGGCACGGATTCGGGCTGGGCGGTGTTCTCCTAAAACAATCGCTTTATCCCGGCGATCTCCTCCTTCGCCTGCTCGACGGCGCAGGGCTCGTACTCGACTTCGGTTGCGGCGAGGGTCTGCTCACCAACCTGCTCGCTCGTTCCCTTCCGCGCAGTCGCTTCGTTGGCGTCGATCTTGACTCGAAAAAAATCGCGACTGCTACCGCGTGTCGCACGAACCCGCGCACGGAGTTTCACGCCGGGGATTTCTTCGACCACAAGCTCCGCGAAGCCAATGCCATTATCTTCAACGATGTCCTCCATCATCTCCCACCCGAGGATCAGCTGCGTGCGCTGCAACACGCCGCGGACTGCCTCGCGGAGAACGGCATCATCATTCTGAAAGAGGTCGATCCCGCGGATCGCTGGGACGTGCGACATACGACGTTTTGGGACAACCGGCTGTATCCAAAAGACCAACTGCGTTTCTTTCCGCCCGCTGAGTGGACCACTCGTCTCCGCGGCGTCGGCTTTCGTCCGTTGGGTTCCACAGTCGTTCGCCATCCGTGGGTCGCCTCGCGAACGCTGATGTGGTTTACGCGCCGTGCGAAGTTGGCGGAGTTCGCCGCGCCGTTATCCGCCGCTCACACCGCGCCTCCTGCGCGATCCGTCCTCGTTACGGGTGCCACTGGCTTCATCGGCGAATGGGTGACACGCGAATTGCTGACAAACGGTTTGGACAACCTACCGGTGCGCGTCGACCTGATCGTCCGTCAGCCGAGTGCTCTACCACCAGATCTCGCCGCCCATTCTCAGGTGAGGCTCATCACGGGCGATCTCACTGACCCGAAGTTCACCGACTCACTCACCGGTTCGTACGCCGCCGTTTTCCATCTCGCAGCCGCCGTTGACTACTTCGGTGGAGCGAAAGTGTACGACAACAATCTCCGCGCGACCACCGGCCTTTTGTCCGCCTGCGCGCGGCTCAAGCCCGGCCGTCTCATTTACACCAGTACGATGGGAGCGCTCGATCGCAGCCGCTGGGATTTCTGCTCGAAACCGCTCGACGAAAAATCCGCGAGTCATCCCACCTCGCCCTACGGTCGCGCCAAATTTGCGGAAGAGGCGCTCGTACGCGCCGCGGACCTGAACTGGACGATCGCGCGCATCCCGTGGTGCTACGGACCGGGAATGGCCGAAAGCCATCACGTACGCAATCTGCTCAATCGCGTTCGCACCGGTTCAGCCGTGTGTCGCATCAACTGGCCGGGTCGCGTCTCAATTATCGAGGTGCGTGAAGCCGCCCGCCAGATTGTTGCCCTCGCGGAAAATCCTCGCACCTCGCGCGAAACGTTCTTCCTCGCCGAAACCCAACCGATCGCCATCGGTCACCTTTTTTCGGATATGGGCCGCACGATCGGCTCCAGCTCCGCCGGCTCCCTCCAGCTGCCTGCATGGTTTTGGAGCCTCCTGCAGCTCGGCCTGCCTTTGCTTCCGTTTCAGCTAAAATGCCTGCTCACCGACGCCTTGGTCGTTTCGACGGCGAAAGCTCAAACGCTCGGAATCAACGTCACCGCGCGAAACGAGACCTTTCTCCTCCCGCTCGCCCGCTATAATTCCAATCAACTCTTCCCGTCGCGCCATGGATCGTCCGCCCTCGTCACGGGCGCCGCGGGCGGAATCGGAGCATGTCTCGCCCGCCAGCTTCACGCGCGCGGCTATTCGCTGATTCTGGCGGATTGGAACGAAGCCGAACTCCGTGCGCGCTGCGAGAGCTATACCGCAGCACAAGCCTGGGTCGTTGATCTTTCAAATTCTGGACTGCCTGAACTTCTCCAAGCAACCTTCCCGCACAAACTCCCCTGGCCCGCCCTCATCATCAACAACGCCGGCGTCGGCTGGCGCGGAAATTCCTGGGACGCCTCCGCCGCGGAATGCCACCGCGTAACATCGGTCAACGCCACCGCGCCTGCGTACATCTCCAACTTTTTCCTGCGCGAGTCGCCCGCTCCGGTCACGCTGATCAACATCGCCTCGACTGCCGCGTTTCAACCACTGCCCTACATGGCAACCTACGCCGCCGCCAAAAGTTTCGTCCTCTCCTTCAGTCTGGCCTTGGAAGCGGAACTCCGCGCCTCCGGCCGAAGCGATCGCGTTCTCACCGTGGTGCCAGGTGGCACCAAAACTGGCTTCCAATCCGCCGCCGGCGTTGGCACCAATCCGAAAGAAAAACTCCTTTCGCCCGACGAAGTCGCCGCCGCCATCTTAAACGGCCGGAACCAAAAACGTTCGTTAATCTTCATCGGCGGCCGCGCCGCCGCGATGAGCCTCGCCGCGTCCATTATTCCATTACGCTTTCAAGCTCCGCTGTGGGCGAGGCTCATGCGAAAGCTTCGCTAACGCGCGTCCTCGTATCTGCCTCCGCCTCATTTAGCTGTGGGAGGAGCTTTACGCCCCGACGTGAGACAACCGCACGCAGTCGGGGCATTAAGCCCCTCCCACTAGCTCTCAGCTCACGCTCGATTCTTCGGTGATTGAAATTCCCGGCGGGCGCCGTTGAGTCCTAAGCCTCCACTCGATCTGATGTCGGGTGCCGCGAATGTTTTCCACTCTCTCAAAAACCACGCTCGCCCGCGCTGCGCTCCTGCAAGACGCGCCGGTCTACGTGCAATTCTACATCACTGCGCGGTGCAATCTTACCTGCAAGCAGTGCAACATCATCTACGCCAACTCCGACGTCCGTGAGTGCACGCTCGAGGAGATCAAGCGCATTGCCGACAACTTCGCCTCCATGGGCGTCGCGATGGTGCTGCTCACCGGCGGCGAACCTTTTACGCGCCAGGATCTTCCCGAGATCATCCGCGAATTCGAGACCCGCGGCGTTCACGTCCGCATGCAGACCAACGGTCTCGCCACTGAGGAACGTATCCAAAAAGTCATCGAGTACGGCGGTCGCGACATTTCAATCTCACTCGATTCGCTCTGGCCGGGTAATCAGGACGACATCAACGGTGGTTTCAGTAAATCGTGGCACGACGCCCTTCACGCGATGGCCGCGTTCATGAAGTACCTGCCGAAGAAGAACAGTTTCGCTTCTCTCGGCTGTGTGCTTCAACGCGACAACCTCGGCGATATCGAGGACGTGATTCGTTTCGGCACCGCCATCAGCTGGTTCACCTCGCTCGTTCCAATCCACGTCACGACGTTCGACAAGCCGATGAATTTCCGGACGTTCGACCAGACGAAACGCTGGAAAAAATCCGAGCTGCCGTACGTCGACGCTGTCATCGAGCGAGTCCGCGCCATGCGCAAAGAGGGTTTCCTCCTCTATGATAGCGACCAATACCTCGACGATGTGAAACGTTTCGCCGCGGAAACGCCCACCACCTGGCGGCAGAAAAACGACGGCGTCTGCGATAGCCCCAATCTCTATTTCGCCGTGCTGCCGAACGGCGATTTTGCGCCGTGCTGCGATCATCGCATCCCGTCGCACGTTCACTGTTACGATAAGAATTTTCCGACCGTTTATCGCAGCAAACGCTTCCGCGACGAGGTTCTCAAAATCACGAAGCCCTGCTCCGGTTGCATGTACGGCAGCTATCCCGAGATGACGATCGCGATGCGTTATATGGCGGCGAAATGGGAGCGCATTAAACTCTTCCTCGCCGCGCCGCCCGCGAAGAACTGGCCCGTCTCCTACGAGGAGATGCTCACCATCGCCGAAAAAATCCGCACCGAACCGCGTGAGCGCATCCAGCTCCCCGGCCATCAACGTCGCCTGACCCTCGACAATCCGTCGACGCAGGAGATCGCCGAGCTCGCCTGACGCGCCGCCATGCCAAAAAAAATTCTCTACGAGAGCGCGATTCATCAACTGCTCTGGGCTGGGAAACGTCTTCAGGCCCGCCTCTCCGCAAACTCGCCCGCTCAGGCGGAAAAACTCGCTCACTGGATTGCGGCTCTCAGTTTTCAAAATCCCGGTCCAGGCGCCGTGTTGGTGAGCTGGCCATCGCCTATTCCTGGCACACACACGATCGCGCTAAAGAATGCGAAATTCTATACGCGCGGCGATGCGGCGGCTCACTCTCAACGCCAGGCCGACGCCGGTCTCACGTTCGCTGACGATCGCGTCATGGACGCAAACATCGTTTTTTTTGACAGCGAACTCCACGCGATGCTCGCGGCCGCCGGCGTATTCGATGCGCCAACCCTGAAGACGCTCTTTCCGGAGGTAGGGCGCGTTGTCCCCAACGCGCCGTTCTCATCTGCCTCGTCCTCGTCCCAAGAGCGAAAACACGCCGAGGAAATTTTTCACGACGAATGGGCCGCCAGCGAAGATGTGACGCAGATCAACGTCCGCCAGCGCAACGAAGCGTGCACCGCTCCCGAGATGCGTCACATCCGCAAAAAACTCGGCGAGCTCCGCGGTCGCACGTTACTCGACGTCGGCTGCGGCTTGGGTGAAGCGAGCGTTTATTTTGCGATGGAAGGCGCAACCGTGACTGCGACCGATATCTCGCCGGGAATGTGCAGCGCCACTCAGTGTCTCGCCTCGGCCAACGGCGTCTCTCTCACCACTCACGTCTCCGCCATCGAAGATCTCGGCCTCCCCACCGGTCACCAATTCGACATCATCTACACGGGAAATACGCTCCATCACGCCGACATCGCAGCGACCCTCGATAACGTTCTTCCCCACCTGAAACCTGACGGTGTGTTCGTGAGTTGGGATCCGGTGGCGTACAATCCCATCATCAACATCTATCGCGCCGTCGCGACCAAAGTTCGCACCGAGGATGAACATCCACTCCGCTTGCGCGACGTGCGAGCCGTCACCTCGCGCTTCGCGACCGCAGAGGTCTCGTGGTTCTGGCTGACGAGCCAGTTGATTTTCATGCTGATGGTCGCCGCTCAATTCCGCAGCCCGAACAAAGAGCGTTTTTGGAAAAAGGTTATCGACGAAGCCGATTCGTGGGCCTGGCTTTATCGCCCGCTCGCCGCCTTCGATCGTGCACTGATTCGCCTCCTTCCGTTTCTCGGGCCGCTCTGCTGGAACGTTGTCATCGTCGCCCGCGGTCCTCAGCGTCAGGCGGGTCTCGGACCCACTCCTCCTTCAATCCAGCCCGCCACGACCCTTCGATGAGACCCGTTCCAATCGCCACGAAGCTCAGCGTGGTCGCTCCCTGCTACAACGAGGAGAAAGTGCTCCCCGAGTTCGTCGCGCGTGTCACCGCGGTCTGCCGTTCACTCGGCTGCGACTACGAAATCGTATTGGTGAACGACGGCAGCCGCGACCACACCCACGCCGTCGCGCTCCGTCTCGCCCAGGCCGACTCTCATCTGCGCGTCGCCAATTTTTTTCGCAACTTCGGCCATCAAGCCGCTGTAACCGCCGGACTTGATCTCGCGGAGGGCGACGCGGTGGTGCTGATCGATTCCGACCTGCAGGATCCTCCTGAGGTCATCGCCGAAATGTTCACAAAATGGCAGGACGGCGCGGACGTGGTTTACGGCCAGCGCCGCACCCGGTCCGGCGAATCTTTTTTCAAGCTGATCACCGCCAAATTATTTTATCGTCTGCTGTCGTGGACCACCGACCGCTCGATTCCGAAGGACACCGGCGACTTTCGCTTGATGGATCGCCAGGTCGTCAACGTCTTGAAACTGATGCGTGAGCGCCACCGTTTCATACGCGGAATGGTGAGTTGGGTCGGCGGTCGACAGGAGGCCGTCATCTACGATCGCCAGCCGAGATACGCTGGTGCCACCAATTATCCGTTCGCGAAAATGCTGTCGTTCGCCATCGACGCGATCACATCGTTTTCCGTGCTGCCGTTGCGTTTGCTCTCGTACAGCGCGCTCGCCGTGCTGGCGATCACCGCAGTCATGTCGATCGTCGTTTTCATTATCCGCCTCGTGAATCCGTCGTATTTTATTCCTGGGTACTCGTCGATCATGCTCACGATCATGTTTTTTGGCGGCATCAACCTCCTCGCGTTCGGCGTGATCGGCGAATACATCGGCCGGATGTACGAGTCGGTCAAAGGCCGCCCGCTCTACGTCGTCGAAAGCATTTATCCGCCGACGTCTCCGATCGCTACCCCATGCCCGGACCGAGCGAAGAGCTAAAAGCTCGGTCGCGCGCTGGAGTGGTCTCCGGCGCGATCGGTGGTGCGCTCCTCGCCCTCGCCGGACATCTCGAACTGTTGCGGAAATTCGGCACCGTCCTTCCTTATCGCGATCAATGGAAGTGCACGGCGATCGATATTCTTCAACCCTGGGTTGAGGGACGACTCGGCTGGCGAGATTTTTTCCAGCCGCTGAATGATCACTGGCCCGTACTCACGCGCGCGCTCTCGTTCCTTCTGGTTCGCCTGAATGGTCAATGGAACAATCTCCTCGAGACTTCCGTCAACGCACTGCTGTTCGCCAGCGCCATCGCGATGTTTTTGCTGATGATCCTGCCCGGACTGCGTGGTTGGACGCGTCCGGCTTTCGCACTGCTCACGGGCACCGTATTCGCCCTTCCGATCACGTGGGAAAACACGCTCTGGGGAATTCAATCGCTCGTCTACCTGCAGATCGCGCTCTCGCTCGTTTACTTCGCGACGGTCTGCGTTGTGCGCAGATTTTCGTTTCTCTGGTGGAGCGGCCAAGTTGTTGGAGTCGCACTATTGCTCACACAACACTCCGCTATTCTCGCCCACTTCGCGGTCATCGTGCTGCTGGCCTGGCGCTGGTGGCGGAGTGACGGCGATCGGCGCGTAAATGCCACGGGACTGACGCTCGCGTGCGTCGCCATCTTTTTATTCGCCGCATTTTTCCCCAGCCTGAAAGACACGGCTGGGCTTCGTGCCGATAGCTGGGCCATCGGCCTCGATGTTTTTCTTCGGCAGCTTGCCTGGCCGCTGCCGCATCCCGCGTGGGCGTTTTTCATCTATCTGCCGTGGGTGGTTTGGATGGTCGATCGTTTCACCGCGCGACGGATGGACGCCTGCGATGCATTTATTCTCGTCGTCGGACTCTGGGTCGGCGCACAAGCCGCCGCGATCGGTTACGGACGCGGCGCGGCTACTTACACGTTCGTTTCACGCTACTGCGATTTTCTCGCGCTCGGATTACTCGTCAACGCGGCGTGTCTCATTCGCCTCTCGCTCGCGTTTCCTTCGAAACGAATGCGCGCGGGCCTGATGATTTTCGCCCTCGTCTGGCTGCTGGCGCCCGTGAAAAGTTTCCATTGGGAATCAACTGAGAGCCATGCCGGCTACAATCTGAGTCGCCGCGCTTCCGAAAACGCCCGCAACCTCACCGCGCTGCGGACGTATTTTGAAAACAAGGACGCGAGTCTGATTTCGGATGACAACGGCCGTGGCCTCTACAGCTATCCGCCTGCGCTCCCGCCGCTGCTCGATCATCCGGGACTGCAGGCTTTGCTGCCGCCCGAGGCCGGATCACCCCAGGCCCGCGCCGATCACGGACGACTCGGCTGGATTCCGGCGTTGCTCATCTTGAACGCAAACGGCGTCACTGGTGCGGCGGTTGTCTTCATTGCCTTGTCTGCACTTGCCACGCGGCGCCGTCGTACGGACGACGAACCGTCAGTCCTCTCGCCCGGTCAGCACACGTGGAAAACCGCCGCAATCCTTTTGACCGCGATCGGCGTCGCGAGCGCGATTGCGACGCTCGCGTGGGAATCACCGGGAGTGTTCAACCGCAGCGAACGGCTTCGAAGATTGTTTTTTCCAGAGCGAGCTGGCATCGCGTTTACCGCCTTGGAATTTCAACGCGGCGATGGCAGCGAACACCCGATGATAGCCGCGGCAGCCGGCGCGTTGGAAACGATGCCTCCTGACTCACGCGCCTTCGGCTACGGCACGCGTCTGCCCGTCGCTCCGGATTTCCGTGGCATCCTCCACTCGCAGGCTTTCGTCGTCCGCACCCGCTATCTGATCATTCCGTTCTCCGGTTATCCCTGCGCCAACGGCAACGGCCTGCGCTGGCGTTTTTTCAATCCTGCGACGAAAGAGGAAAAATGGGTCAGCTACGTCGGCTCAAATCCCGGCGTGAACTGGGACATGTGGTCGATCGAGGCCGCCGACTATCGCGGATCGGAAGCATCGTTGTATCTGTTCGATGGACGCGAAGACGAGTCCGGCTGGGTCGGCGTCGGCCGACCCGCACAAGCCGACGAGAATTTCAGCGCGCGCTGGATCGCACTCCTGCGGCAAGAACGAGCCGATTCCGCCCACGTCGCGATGGCCGGACTCGCCGCCGCCTCACTCTTCGCCGCACTCGCGATCACACTCATCGGGCGCGACCGAATCAGAAGGTCCGCGTCGCGCGCGACCCCGACGGAGCGCAGGCCTCCGTGCCTGATATTCTCCGGTCTCCGAACTTCGATCTCCAATCTTCGAATACAGCAGGCGCGGAGGCCTGCTGCTACATCAGCTGCTAGCCCGGGCTAGCGACGCAGCGGCAATCCCAGGATGCTGAGGAAGAAACTCACCAGCACGATCTGGCAGCCCAGCGTCAGTAGCAGACCGCCGGGAATCACGAGTCGCAGCAGTTCGCCCGGTCCCAAATCTCCGAAGCTATGGCGGCCCCACATCCCGACTGCTTGCAACGACAGCGCAAGACCGCCGGCGATCAACAACCCGCCAGCAGCCAGTCCTTTCTCCAAATTGAGCCACCGAAACCACCGCTGAAATTTTTCGTCCGGCGGCAGCACACCGGACTGAATGGCGAACACTTTGGTAAATACGGCAAAAGCGACGGACTGAAATCCAATCAACACCGCCATCCCCGCGAATAATAATGTGTGAACATCGAGCGTGATCAACCCGAGTCGTAAGGGACCGCGCACCAATAATCCGCCGAGTACCGTACCGATGACAATCATCGCAATTCCCGGCTGGAGAAACAGCCAGCGCGGGCAGAACAACAGCATGAATCGCAGATGACGCCACCCGTCGCGCCACGGACGAAGATGCGGGGGACGGTTTCGCCCATCTGGCCGCAGCGTCGTCGCGATTTCCGTGATACGAAATTTAAACAGAGTTGCTTTGATCACCATCTCTGACGCGAACTCCATCCCTCCCGTTTGCAATTCGAGCCGTTCGTACGCCGTCTTGGTGAAGGCGCGCAGGCCGCAATGGAAATCACCCACCGGACAGCGAAAGAAAAGCCGGCCCATTCCGGACAACAGAGGATTTCCGATGTAACGATTCTTCCAAGGCATTGCGCCGCGTTGCACACCGCCCATGAAACGATTGCCCATTACGATATCCCATCCCTCGCGCAGTTTTTCCACGAACCGCCGCGCGTGCGTAAAATCGTAGCTCCCATCCGAGTCCCCCATCAGCACGAACTTTCCTTTCGCCTCGGCTATTCCGCCCTGAAGCGCGCGCCCGTAACCTTTCTCTTTCACATTAATGACACGCGCACCTAATCGGGTGGCGATGGCTTGCGAGCCATCCGTGCTGCCGTTGTCCGCGACAATCACTTCTCCGCGAATATTGCTCTCACTCAAAGCGCCCATCGCTTCCTCCACACATCCTGCCAGGGTCTCCGCTTCGTTGAGACAAGGCATCACAATCGTGAGTTCAACCGGCGTACGAGCGTCAGTCGGAAGAGGAGAAGACATGGTGCGACCTGACTCTCGCGGGAGTGATCAAACGGAAGCAAACCCGTTTTGAATTCACGACGACCCAAGATTCGTTATCGCAGATCAGCTCCACTTGCGTCTGTTTTTCGCCCGCCGAGTCCGAAAACAATTGCCGCATGCGAATCCAGAAGCCGTTCCTCTCTAGAAATCCGATTCTCATCTGCGTCTGTGCAGTTCTTCTGGGTGCGTTCGCGCTACTCCCGTGGTGGCGGAACCACGCACAGCTGCTGGACTTCTTCGATTACGGGCTCGTGATGGCCGCCACCGGTCGAATCCAGCTCGGAGAACGTCCCTACGTCGATTTCATCACTCCAATTCAGACACTCCAATTTATCCAGAGTGCATTGGCGGAGCAGGTGTGGGGAGCGCGGTATTTGAGTCTCACCTACGCCAACGCGATTTTCATTTTGGGAAGTTTTGTTGGCTTGGCGATTTTGCTCGGGCGACGTCTCGGCGCGGGGTTGGGACTCGTGATTTCAGCGGCGGTGGTAATCGCAACCTCCGCGCAGCACACGATCGTTTGGTATAACGCGATGGGTGTGACGTGGCTCGCCATCATTGTATGGCTCACTGCGGAACCAACGCCGATCGGGCGTAGTCAGGCGTGGAGATTCGGGTTGGTCTGGGCCGCGTTGTGGCTCGGCGGAATGACCAAGCTCACCTTTCAGATCGCGGCGCTGGCGTTCGCGTGCACCTTCGCGATCCGCTCCGCGTACATTCAAGTGACGTCGTGGAGGACTGCCCGGCTTACGCTCCTAAGTTACCTTCTCTTCGGAGTCGTCGCTCCCATCGCCACGGAATTGCTCGTTACCGGAGCGACCCTTGCCCAATGGCTCGACAATGTCGTGGCCATGCCAGCGCAGTTCAGAACGCACATGCTCGGGCAAATCGCGACGATCAGATTTTATTTCCATACGCCGCACGATTACTACCCTCCTCTTTATTTCGCCTACACGGGAGCGTGGGGCGTTGCACTACTGGCCGTCGCCGGAGCCGTCACCGGATACGGAATACGAGCGATGCCGGAACACCGGCGGACGAAGTTTGCATTCCTGGGCGTGCTTCTGGCCGGCACGTGGATTTGTGGAAGCGTTCTCCTCGCGACCAACATGGATATCGCTCATCTTTCCGGAGCAGCGTGGCTGGTCATGGTAACAGGCCTCGCATTGGCATTCCCACTGAATGGCGGCAACCGCGGTCAGCGCGGGATGCAAATCATTCTGGGACTCGCCGCAACGAGCCTGCTCATTCCGGCATGGCTTTCGGCGTGGGACGGTGCCCGCGCGCTCTGGGGTCACGAGCCGAGGGTTCGCACCAACTTGGTTTCAACCGATGATCTGCCGAAAGATTTCAACTACATCAGAGGATTGAAAATACTTCCGAGCTTACACGCATCCCTTCAGGAATTTCAAAAAACTCGAGCGATATTCAGTACGGCGGGGATACCACCGGGCACGTTCTATTTCGCCAATGGCACCGAATGGATGGTGCGCGTCATGCCAGAGGCGCGGCATCGCGATCTTCCGCTGTGGATCGCACTCGGTACCACCCTGTCCGACGTTGATGCCTGGAAGATCGGCGCGCGAATCAACGAGGACCCGAGGTTCAAAGTGATCGTTTCCTACGAAGGCTGGGATTATTGGTCCGCTGGACTGCAAAAGACACTCCACGAGCGATACCACGACAACCGCGTTGGTCCTCGCATGCATCTTTATACACGCCGCGAATTGCCTGAGCCGGTCGAGTTCGCGGTCGACACGCATTCGAATCTGTACGCGCGACGGATGAAGGTGACCGGCGGTCCCGTGGAACTCAAAGTGGCGTCAAACGCGCTTTTCTACTTCGGCGGCGACAATTCTCACCGGATCGATTTGGAATTTGGCTTGTTCCGGTTGTCGGGGGAAATGGTCGGCGAGCTTCGAGATCCGAAGGCAGGACAACATGCCACGGCGCTCTTTCGCATTTACGCGCGCGACGGCGCTCGGCTTACGGACAAATTATGGGAGGAGCGAGTTGAGCTGACACCGGAATCGGCCGCCATGTCGCGCCCCTTCTCGATCAGCTCGGGTGGGCGGCCGGTCAGTCTGATCCTGCAGTTGCCGCCGGAAACACCAGCAAGTTTCGGCTGGCGAAAATTACACACGGAGCACGCGGGAGGGCGCGAACCCACTGCACCGTGGCCGATGGACCCGAAACTCAAACGACAATCCATCGAGTTGGAAGAAATACGTGCGTTGATCGCAGGCGGTAGCGAAGGAATCGAAGAGGTGCAGGCCTTCGGCGTCCAAGTTCGTTCTGCTGCGGGCGCAGCCGGCACAAAACTGATCAGCGGCGCGCCCGGTGAGTTTTGGATTCGAATGTCCCCCGGAGTCATTCACGCCAGCGGCGAATTCGGTCTGCGCGAGGAAACATGGACTCGCCCTGAAGCACTCACGGGACTGCGGGTAAATGTGATCGCGTACAGGTCTGGCCGCTTCGATCTGATGTGGTCGCGAGAACTGCATCCAAAAGAAATCGAAGCTGACCGGCAGCCGCAACGATTCGATGCGTGGTTACCAGAGGGCGTAGGTTGGATCGGGCTCGTGGTCACACCGCTGGATGCGACAGAGACGAGCGAAGAGGTTGCCTGGTGGAAAAACGTACACGTTTGGTGACCGTGTTGGCTCACGCCGCTTCAAACTCTTTTCTTCGGGTTTTCCTCTTTTGCCTTTCTGGTTGTGGAGGTCGCTCACTACCCGTCAATTCACGCCCAGCCCATCGTGACTCCGTCGCCTAAAACGAAACTCTTCCTCGTCGCCGCCCTCGCGCTTCTCACGCTCATTTTTGGAGGATTGCGTTTCAATCAATTGGTCATCCGGCAGTCGGCGGCCGAGGTGCGATTTGGACCGACCATGAATCATCTCACGTGGGACGCGACGAGTGGTCGGCTCACGCGGACGGGTGACGACCCGTACGGTTTCCTGCAAATCCCCTCTGACAGTCTTCCTCTCGACGAACTCGTGCTGGAATGCGATGGAGCACCTCCGGCGGGATTTTCGTTTGTGTATCCGTCGCCCGCTTATTTACCGGACACGATTATCGACGATCATCTGGCTGTCTCGGCGAAGGTCGAGCCGACTTCGGATGGTTTTCGGATGCGGTTTCCGCTCGGCGGAAGCAAAATCGCACGGCTCGATCTTTCAGATGAATTAGCCACGCCGATCAGCGTGCGAAGTGTCGTGTTTCGCACCCATTTTCTCGTCGGAGAAAACCCAACCTTTCGCTGCTTTGCCACAAGCCTCAGCGCCTTCGTGCTCACGCTGATTTGGATTTGCGCCGGACCGCTGATTGCACGCTCCCGATTGGCCGAGATCACTGCTGTTATCGTTCTCGTTGCGGCGAAACTCTGGCTCTCAGGCGACATGCATATGACGATCTACGCCGACGCTCGTCACGACGATGCTTTGTTTATCAGCCAGGGCCATTTAATCGCGGATGGAGATTGGCTGGGACAGCTCGACGATTTGACGCTCTCCAAAGGCCCGAGCTACTCCGTCTTCATCGCCTTGGTCCAGCTTTCGCGGATACCGCTGCTTGACGCCCAGGCGATATTCCACGCGCTGGCGTGCATACTCTTCATCCTCGCGCTCCGACCATTCGTCGGCTCGCCCGGAATACGGCTCCTCCTCCTCGCCGTCCTGTTGTTCGATCCGCACCCTTTTTCGTCCGAAACCGGCGAACGCGCTCTGCGCAGCAGCATCCAACCGGCTCTTACGCTGTTGACGCTCGCCGGCGCGATCGGAATGAGCGCGCGGCTCGCTCGCCCACCTCGCAGTTTATTGCCATGGTCCATTCTCGGAGGTCTCAACCTCGCGGCGTTTTGGTTTTCCCGCGAAGAAGGCATTTGGATCGGCCCCACCCTGGCACTCATTACGGCGACCGCTCTCTGGCAAATCTGGCGAGGAAATTCGTTGGGCCGAATCGCCAGGACAGCGTGCTTGCTCCTGCCATTCGTTCTGTGGCTATCAACTCTTTGGATACTCCGGGGTGTTAATCATCACTATTACAACGCGTGGATCAGCGTGGACGTGAAGGACGGCGGATTTCCCAATGCCTATGGCGCACTCACCCGAATTACGCCCGCCACGATTATTAGCGGAGTTCCTGTGATGAAGGAAACGCGCCTGCGCGCTTACGCGGCGAGTCCGGCATTTGCCGAATTACAGCCAGTCCTCGAAGGAAAACTCGGCGAGACCTGGGCTGCTCGTGGGTGGGAAGGTCTGGAGACGCATCCCTCCGCACGAAAAGAAATACGAGGCGGTTGGTTTCAATGGGCGCTCCGCGAAGCGGCCCTTGAACGCGGGTATTACCGGGACGCCGGCGCGACCTCCCGCTATTGGCAACGCGTCGCCGACGAGATCAACCTCGCGTGCGATACCGGGCAGCTGGCCGCTGGGCCGAGTCACAGCGGTTTCTTTCCGCGCTGGGAATCTTCGCTTTGGACGCCACTCGGCCGATCACTTACCGGGGCGGCGGCGGTCGTAGTGAGGTTTTCTGATTACAAAGCTCAAGCGTACCCGAGCCGTGGAGATCCGGCTCTCATCGCACGTTACTCGCGCGTGCTCCACGAGCCACCGGTGAGGGAATGGTTACCGCCTTCACTGCGCACCCACATCCGGATCGTGCTGTTTCACATTTATCAAAACGCCGGCATACCCGCCACGATTTTGGCGGTGCTCGCGACATTGGTTTTGATTCTTCGAACCGGGCAACGCTCATCAAACCCATTCCATCTTGTGATTGTTCTCGGCCTCTTCGGCGGGGCGACGGCGTTGATCATCATTGTCGCCTTGGTCGACGTCACTTCGTTTAGCGCGCTCCACGCGATGTATCTCGCTCCAGCGACGCCGTTGGCTCTCAGCGCGTGGCTTCTCGCGCCCTACTGGGCGCTGCAGAAATCTACACTCCGAGAGTAGCGGCAGGCCTCCGTGCCTGCCTTGTTCGAAGATCGGAGTTCGGAGTTCGGAGTTCGGATGTCGAAGATCGGCAGGCACCGAGACCTGCCGGGTTCATCAATGGAGGGACGACCTCCGTGTCGTCCGAGTTCCTCCTTTCCGATCTCCGATCTTCGAAACCCGAACTCCGAACCCAGCAGGCACGGAGGCCTGCCGCTACATCGTGAAGCTGTCAGCCTCGCATCAGATCTCCGTTCCCCTCGCCAGCGAACCAGCAAAATCCCCCCTCTTTCTCCGGGGAGTTCGCCCGAGGGATGAATAGCAGTCTCCCGATAGCGGGTTCTTCGCTTTCGCATGTCTCAAGAGGGCATAGTGCGCTCCTTCCATTCCGAAGCCTTCCCCAGGCCTGCCCCAAAAAACTAACTCCATTCAACGCGAGTTTCGCTTTTTTCATGTCACGTTTCTTCTTTGCTGCCTCACCTGCTCCCATGCAACCGCCCGATCCGCTCGCTGGCAGCACGCGCGATTTTCTCAACGGCCCGAATCCCGACGTGTTCGCAAAAACCACCGGTATTTCCGCGTGGTTGGATGCCCGGGTCGGCTATGGAGGTTTTCCTTTCTCCAAACGCCTCCTGAAAGCGCCCGGAGCGGAGACGTCGGTTCGCCTCCTCGATGGCTCCGTCACGTCAGGTTTAAATTTCGCCTCGCAGGATTATCTCAGTCTCGCCTCGCATCCCGATGTTCGCGCGGCGGCCGTGAACGCCATCGAACAATATGGTGTCCATAGCGGCGGAGCTCCGGTGCTGGCCGGTGCAATCGATTTGTCGGACAAGCTCGAAGCGGTGATCGCGAGTCATCTCCGCACGCCACACGTCATGCTCTGCCCAACCGGCTGGGCCGCTGGTTATGGCGCCGTGCGCGGATTGGTTCGCGATACCGATCACGTCGTCGTCGATCAGCTCGCGCACAACTGCCTCCAGGAAGGCGCAGCTGCCGCGACGCGAAACATCCATTTTTTCCGTCATCTCGATCTGACGCATGCGCGCATCAAACTCGCCGCCATCCGCGCGAAAGATCCACACAACGGAATTCTGCTGGTTACCGAAGGCCTGTTTTCCATGGACTCAGATTCGCCGGACCTCGCGGGGTTTGCGGCCATCTGTCGCGAATTCGGCGCACGACTCGTCGTCGATATTGCACACGATCTCGGGTGCATGGGTCCCAACGGCACTGGCCAGCTCGGTTTACAAAACATGTTGGGCAACGTCGACGTGATCGTCGGCAGCTTTTCCAAAACGTTCGCGACCAACGGGGGTTTTATCGCGACGCGAGAACGCGATCTCTGCAATTACCTGCGTTATCTTTCTCCACCTGTGACCTTCAGCAGCGCGTTAGCTCCGGCCCAAGTCGCCGTGGCACTCGCCGCGTTCGCGCTGGTGCGATCGGCCGAGGGCGACCGGCGGCGGCGTGACCTCATCACGGCCGTCCAGGTTTTACGCGCTGGTTTCGCCTGCCGCGATATCGAAGTGATGGGAACGCCTTCGCCGATCGTACCCGTTTTTATTGGACGCGACGACGTCGGCCGGATCGCCGCCCGGCTGCTCTCGAAAGCAGGTGTCCTCACGAATCTCGTGGAGTATCCCGCCGTCTCGCGCGCCACCGCGCGTTTTCGGTTGCAAGTCATGAGTGCCCACGGGCCTGCTGCTTGCGAAACCGCCTCGATGCGAATCGCCGAAGCGATCACGCAGGCCCGCGAGTTCTGCGCCCGTCGCGCCTCCGCCGCCGCCTAAGTAGGGCAAGGTCTCCCGACTTGCCATTCTGATTCAGGTAGGGCGAACCGTCCCGGTGAGCCGGTTCTGCCTGCGACCGCTCGGCGGGACGCCCCCGGGGCTCCTCGCCCTTTGCCCGCAAAGCCACGAGCCCAACAGGCTGTGTGAAAACTCCCGAGCACACACCCCGTCGCTGCGCGCCACCCCTCTTGCTAGAGGGGAATCCAATCAACCGCAGCCGAAGTCCCCTCTAGCAAGAGGGGTGCCCGAAGGGCGGGGGGTGTTGGCTTGTTCGGTTCAGGCGCAGTTCGCACGTGTTTTCACACAGTCTGCCCAAGTTCGCAGCTCTCCACCGCCCTCCACCGATTTTTCTAAAAAAATCCCAACTCGAATGGCGGGTCTCGCAACGTGTCTTGTCGCAACAGGTGAAATGTCCTTTCCGTCGCGTCCTCCTCTCCTCCAGCCCGCCTGAGAAAAAACCGCCTTTGCACGTGGACCCATCCTCCCTTATGCCACCTCCTGTCACCATGGCTGACCACGAGCCGGCAAAATCTGAATTCGCCCGATTATACCGCGCCACGCTTGCGCCGCTGCGCCGCTATCTGACGCGCTTCCTCGGCGACGCCAACGAAGCTCAGGATATCGCTCATGACGCTTACTTACGCGTTTATCCCAAAGACGGCAAAGCCCCTCCCGATAATCCCCAGGCTTTTCTCTACACCACCGCTCGCAACCTCGCGATCAACCGTCTCAAGCGCCGCCAAGCCGCTCCGTTCAACTCCACGGATGCGCACATCGACACCGCTGCTTCCCCGCTACCGGGCGTCGTCCAACAAGTCATGGCCCGCCAGGAATTCGGCCAACTCGAAGCTGCCATCGCCGATCTTCCCCCCGGCTGCCGCACGGTGTTACTCCTCCGCAAAGTTGAACTCCTTTCACATCAAGAAATCGCCGACCAACTCGGCATCGCCGTCAGCACCGTGGAAAAACAACACGCCCGGGCACTCCGGTTGTTGCGCGCGGCATTGACCGCCCAATCCGATCCCACCGCCACACCACTCTCCGCCACTCCGCCAGAAAAAGAGGGCACCTCATGAACGCATCATTTTCCTCCTCCGACCCCGCCGCCGAAGAAACTGCGGCACTCTGGGCCGCACGTCTTGACGGCTCCGAACTTTCCGCCTCCGACCGCACTGCACTCAGCGTCTGGCTCGCAGCCCATCCCGCGAACCGCGGCTTGCTTTCGAGCTACTGCCAGTTCTCCGCCGACCTTGAGCAACCCCTCGCCACCCTCGTGCAAACCGGCGCAGTGCAAATGCCGTCCGCTACCCCGCAGACTCGCCGCGGTGCACGCTGGAAATTATTCAGCGGTGTCGCGATCGTCGCCATGGCCGCGGCCGTCGTGCTCGCCGTCTGGGTCGCCCAACCTCACACCCAGTTCAACAGCATCGCGACCGCTCTCGCGCAACGTCAGTCCATCACCTTGTCCGACGGCACGCGCGTCGATCTCAACGCACACACCCATCTCGAAGTTGCCATCAGCTCCTTCGAACGCCGCGTGCGTCTCGCCGGCGGAGAAGCTTATTTCGCGGTACACAAAGATCCGGCTCGCCCCTTCATCATCGAAACTCCCGCCGGCTCGGTGCGCGTCACCGGCACCACCTTCAATGTCCGCGCCGACGAAGCGTCCGCCCTCGAAGTGACAGTAGTCGAAGGATCTGTCCAGGTTCGACCCGGTGATTCCGGCGCTCTCACGAGTCCGCCGATCTTGCTTGGTGCCCGCGATAAACTTTCCAGCAGTCCGACCGGCGTATCCGTAAAAGCACTTTCCGCTGCGGCCCTCGAAGACACGCTCGCCTGGCGTCGAGGTGAGATTGTTTTTGACGGTGTCCCTCTCCGCGATGGCCTCGCCCGTTTTGCTCGCTATCACGGTCGCACGATGACCGCGACCGACGGCGCCGCGAAACTGCTCCTGGGTGGACGCTATAGTCTGGATGATCCGAAAGGATTTTTCACCGCATTGGAGGAAATCTTACAAGTTCGAGTGGTGACAGAGGCAAATGGAGGAGTACGCGTGAGTCGGCGTGACGAACCCTGAACCTTGAGTTCTCGTTTCTTCTCGCGATCACGTACCTTTCACCCTCGTCCCGCTCACTCACTTGATCCTTAATTTCCTCCCTTCCATTCGATTTCAATGGAGGGACGCACGCCAGAGGCGCACAAGCCTCCGTGTCGTCCGTGCCCGACGAAACGGTCCACACGGCCGCCTTCGCCAAGCCTTCGGCGAGCGCTTTGCTGATAGCCTCGTCGTAGCTCGGAAAGCGAAGACGGGAGGTGGACCCTCCGCCGCCAAGGGACGCATCTCCGATTCGTCGCTGAAGAGTAGCGCAGGCTTCCAGCCTGCATCATTCTTCGCGGGATGCAGGCAGGATGCCTGCGCTACTTTGGCTTCCGGTCTGTTTACGCGCCTCTGCCTCCTCCTCTGCCTCCTGCCGACACTCGCCTTCGCTGCATCCACTGAGTTCAAGGTTCCTGCACAATCCGCCGCAAAGGCGCTGTTGGAATTTTCATTACAAGCCCACGTCGAAGTTCTCTTCTCGTTCGATGATTTGGGTCCGGTGCAGTCGACCGAGGTGGTCGGAGAACTGGAACCCGAGGAGGCTCTGAGCCGGCTGCTCCGGGGCACCGGCTTTCATGCGCGTCGCAGCAGCAAAGGCAAATTCATCGTCACGCGACTCGCACCAGCCACCGGCTCGATCAAGGGTCGTCTGCTGATGCCTGATGGCGCTGCCGGCCGAAATCTCCGTGTAGCCATTTCGGATACAGGCCAGTCCGTGACGACCGAGGCCAACGGCGAGTTCGATTTCACGTCAGTGCCCCCGGGAACGTACCGGCTGACGGTGGTCGCACCCGGATTTCGTCCGCTGGAAATCGTCGACGTGCAGGTCGTCGCGAATCGCGCGGTGAACGTGGAGACTCACACGTTGCAGCCCGGCGACGAACTCGTGCGACTCGCGCCCCAGGTGGTTGAAGGTAAATTCTACCGCCACTGGAAAGTCCGGGATACCCAGGATTATCAACCCCAGCGCGCCGCCGGAAATCTCGACCTCCCCCGCTCGGAAGACGACGCCCTGCCTTACACCATTTACGATCGCGATCAGATCGCCCGCAGCGGCGTGGTGAATCTAAGTGATTTCCTGCAGCGCAACGTCATCGACGGCAACGGCTCCGACCGTCCTCCCGAGCAGGACCCTCACAAACAGCTCTACGTTTCCGGCAGCACCAACGCGACGTTGCGCGGCTACGGGACCGACGAGACGATCGTGTTGGTGAACGGCCGCCGCCTGCCCGAAATCCTGGTGAGCGCCACGGAAAATAGAACTCCGCCCGACGTAAATTTCATTCCCCTCAATCTCGTCGATCGCGTTGAAGTGCTGCCCGTATCCGCTTCCCCACTATACAGCGGAAACCCGGTCGGCGGTGTGATCAACATCGTGCTTCGCGCCAATGTCGAGACCACCGAGATCACCACGACCTACACGAACGCCATCGCTGGCTTCGACGCGCCGCAATCCACCGTTTCCCTGCAACACGGCCGCTCGCTGCTCGATGGTAAATTGAATGTGCGGTTGAACGCCACGTTCACGAAGACGATGCCCGCCACCGAGTCGGAGCTCGGCTACATCCAGTCGAATCTCCCGACGCAGGTCAGCCCAACGGAAACACTCCATCGCGCCACGCCTAACATTCGCAGCTCAGACGGAATCCCCCTGTCGAATTCGAATGCTGCAACCGTCACGTCCGTCGCGCCCGGCGCAGACGGTACTGGCGGATTGGATGCGTTCGCGAACCGACTCGGCGTGCGGAGTATCGCCTTGTTCGACCTGCCTCAAGGCGTCGCCAACTCCGCGGACAGCGTGGATTATTTGTACGGTCGGCGTCAGCGCAGCACGACTTACTTTGGCTCGGTCACCTATGACGCCTTTCCCTGGCTTCAACTCGGCTTGGACGGCATGTATTCGCAGTCGGTCGCAAATCGCGGCTACGACATCCTTGCGGGCGATCTCACGCTCGCTGCCGACTCGCCGCTCAATCCGTTTAAACAGAAAATCGATATCGCCCTCAACGAAACGGCTCCCCTCCTCGGCGGGAATTATGGCGAGGCGCACATCGATTTCTCCTCCGCCGTGATCGGCGTGCTGGTCCGCCTGCCGGCGGAATGGCGCGTTTCACTCGACGCTCAATACGGTCACAGCGTGACGCAATTTCGCGGTCTCGCGACCACTGACCAGGAGCACTGGCCAACACTCGTCGATGAC
>CBRAFL010000003.1:0-38364 GCA_967755055.1 uncultured bacterium | reverse complement strand
CTGCCTTGTTGCCAAGGTCGGTGCCAATGGACCGCTCGCGCGGTCCACCGCCTGTCGGGCAGGTCTCCCCGGGTAAGGGACGTGACTTTCGCGGCACAACCCCGGACTTTACCTGCGACACTAATACCTGGACTTCGTCGTGTGGTGCCCACTCGTCCGCGTCGCCGGCCTCATAGTCCGTTCCTGTTCGTGAGCTCGCCGCTTTGACTCCAGCTTCTTGATCCGGCTCGCTCCGCGCCCGGTCTTGTCGGCTTCGCCTCGGAAACCCACGACGCCTCGCGGCCCCGCAGTTGCTTTCGTCTAATGCTTTTGTTTTCACTTTTGGTATCTTGCATCGAGGACTTTCACCCCGTCAGTTCACTCCCATGCCGGGCACACACCAGCCGCCACAGTGCAACGCGATGGCTCAGCCGTTTTCTGTTTGCGGACGCCGCTCATCGCATGACTGATCTGGATCGTTGGAAAAAGATGAAATCCGTGTTCTGGCTTATCCGCGATTCGATCGGTGGCAGGCATGGTCCGCAGTTGGAGCCATGGTCGGTGATGGAGCTTCGCCGCTGCTGGCTTCGATGCGGTGATCAATTTATCGGAGCATCCGTCCGACATCGAAGCTTCGAAGCGGTCGGTATCGAAACCAATTGGGTGCCGATACCGACCGATGTCCCGCCGACGAAAGAATCGAAGGAGCGGTGCGTCGAAGCATTGCCTCGAGCCTTTGCGTTTGTCTCCGCGCAGATGTCGAAGGGTCGGCGGGTCCTCGTTCACTACCACGCTGGTAAGGATCGCACTGGGATGTTGCTCACCGTTCTCGTCGCAAAGAGAGCAGGTCTTCCAGCGCGAGCGGCGAGTTCGAGAAGTTAGGCCGCTGGCGATCACCGCGCCTGACTGGGGGATCTCACTTTGGAAGTGATTCCTCGCGTCGTCGCGAGGTTGCCGTGAAGGAAAAAGAGCCGACCAGAGGCGTCCGGGATCTGTCACGTGTCGTGCTGACGCACGCCCCGCGCCAGCTCCCGTCGTGTTCGCACCTGTAACGTTGGGCAAATTCTTGCGCTAATCGAATCGAAAGACATTCTGTGGATCATGAATCTCCTGGAGCGGATCACAATTAAGCCCGGACGCCGGAGCGGTAAGCCGTGCATTCGTGAGACTCGAATCACGGTCTACGACGTTTTGGGCTATCTTGCCGCAGGCACGACCGAGACGGAGCTACTTGCTGAGTTTCCCGATTTGACCCACGACGACATTCTGGCCTGCTTTGCCTTTGCAGCGGAGCGTGATCGTCGGACCTTTGTTTCACACGCAGCGTGAGACTGCTTTTCGACGAGAATCTATCGCCTGATCTGCCACGGCTGCTTGCTACTTTGTTTCCGAGCTCTGCACATGTGCGCGATCTCGGATTGGTGGGCGCAGATGACGCCGTGATTTGGAGCACCGCAGCGAAGCTGGGTTTTATTTTGGTCACGAAGGATGATGATTTCCTGGAGCTATCGATTCTACGGGGTTCACCTCCGAAGGTGGTGGTCATCGGCCTTGGTAATTGCCGAACCTCGGCAGTCGCTACTCTCCTCAGCGCTGAAAAGCTCAAGCTTGAGCAGTTTGAGCGCGACGCAGCCGCTTCGCTTTTAGAGCTCCCGGAGTTGCCCGAAAAGCTCAGGCGCTAGAGCCAAGCCTACGGCGGATGCCCACTCGTCCGCGTCGCCGGCCTCATAGTCCGTTCCTGTTCGTGAGCTCGCCGCTTTGACTCCAGCTTCTTGATCCGGCTCGCTCCGCGCCCGGTCTTGTCGGCTTCGCCTCGGAAACCCACGACGCCTCGCGGCCCCGCAGTTGCTTTCGTCTAATGCTTTTGTTTTCACTTTTGGTATCTTGCATCGAGGACTTTTACCCCGTCAGTTCACTCCCATGCCGGGCACACACCAGTCGTCAGAGCCATAAACGCGCTTCGCGCGTGGCTCATCTTGAACGTCTGGGCAAAAATTGAGGCATGCGCTTTCTATTGTTTCTGCTTCCGCTGTTGGTCGCGGGATGCGCTTCTCAAGGGGCGGCAGGACTTGCGACGGTTTCGGCAGTGGCGGTTGGCGGCGCACTCTCGCCTATCGGTGAAGCGTATCATGCCGCCAGCGGTGATGATGAAAAAGTACGCGCGAAGATCGAAGCAATTTTGAGCCGAGATCCGATAGCCGACGCGAGGTTACTCCATCGTGCAGGAATTGTCGCGTTGCTGCCCTCTATGCCCGGTTTGACGATTTATCCGGGACTTTGGGCGCCCCGCTACGATATCAGCAAGATTACCCACGGTCGGAGCTCTGCACAAAGCTCCAAGCTCTATCTCGAGTTGGAGGAACTCATGAATCCGGAATCCAAGGATTTCAGACAGCCAAAGGAAGAGCATCGCTATCATAGCCCTGTTTTCACGCACTTTGTCGACACGGCGCTCGCTTACAAAGCGGCGTTTAATCGTGAGGTCTATCGCTTAGAATCTGATGAAAAGCCCAACCAACAGTCGTCACTGCGCAACACGCTAGCTCAGCCGTTTTCTGTTTACGAGAGTCGCTCATCGCGTGGCTGACCAGCAACGTCTCAGCAAAGTAACACGTGCAAAATCTCGACCTCAGTATTCGCCAGAAAGCATGTGGACTTCTTATCGCGATCATCGCTGGCGTTGTGACCATCTTCTTTTTCGGATGCCTCTATTTGGGCCTTGGGGTGCTCACACACGTCATCGCTATGTGCTCCGATGCTCCACTTTGGTGGGAGCGAACCTACGCATGTTTGTCGGTTTTGGTCCTGTTCGCTGGCATCATATTCGGCTGGTGTGCGTATCAATCCTTCTCAGCTGATCGAAGAAAGAGAATGCTCGACCGAAGATGAAAAAGAGCCCTACCCGTCGTCCTTCAGCGCAACGCGATGGCTCGGCCGTTTTCTGTATTCGAGAGTCGATCATCGCGGCTGACTTGTAGCGTTGGCAAAATGAAGCTTCGGCGTAAGTACATCATTTTGTTTGGAGCCCTATGCGTAGCCGCCGGGCTACGCATAGGCACTGGGCAGGGATATCTTGCACCGTCACTCACCGGTCCGGCACGCCTCAGTTCTTTTGCGGAGGCGAATCGGGCATTGGAAGTAGAGCTTACGAATCGTGATTCTGGCCGCCCGCAAAGATATGGCTGGGCTCTGTGGGTTTCGGGCACGGACGGAACCGTGTCGCTTCACTGTCACGAGTGGAAGCAGGTCAGTATTTTCGGAGTTTCGGTATTCGGCCTGCGGTGGAATGAATTCCATTGCGTGGTGCGAGTCGATGAGTCTATCCGCGGCGGTGATGAGACCTACGATTACGTGATATCCTGGCGTGTCCGATCGCCGAACCAACAGTCGTCACAGCGCAACGCGATAGCTCGGCCCCCTTCTACTTTCAAGAGTTGGCAAAAAAGATGACGCCGGAGTGCATGCTCACTTGGTAGTGCAAAAATGCTTACGAAAGAGTTCTTCGCAGCGCTTCTCCCCCGCTTCGGTGAGCAGAACCGATTTGGCCTTTCCGACCGGATCGCAGATCATGCCCTTTTCATACAGCCGTCCCATCGCATCCCAGTCGTGGCCTTTCCAAGCACGACCGTCGCCGTGGAGCGTGAGAAAGAGAAGCGCGAGTACCATCTCGTCGACTTTGTCTTTGTCATATTCCATGTCCTGAGATTGTCATTTTGCGGCACAAATTTCAATCGCGTGTCCGTCGCCACATGAAAAAAGAGTCGTCCCGGCGCAACATGATGGTTTGGCCCTTTTCTATTTTCGGGAGTCGCTCATCGCGTGGCTCACCTGTAGCGTGCGGAGAAACCAAAACCTATGGCGAACACTGATTCGCGTGTAACGATTCACATGGCCGCGAGCCTTGACGGCTTCATCGCTCGGAAGGACGGGCGCGTCGACTGGCTCGAGACTTCAGACGAATTCGTCGGCGGAGACACGATGGACCCGGGATTCGTCGAGGCTTTCCTTAAGTCGATCGACTGTTACGTCATGGGTTCAAGAACCTATGAGACCGCACTGAGTTTCGAAGCCAAAGGATTCGGGTGGTCGTATGGTGACAAACCCGTTTTCGTCCTCACCCGTCGTCAGCTACCGCGGACCCGGGAAACGGTCGAGTTCTATTCAGGCGATCTGGCGCAGTTCGTGAATGGGCGTCTGCGACCAGCGTTTCGCAGTATCTGGTTTGTTGGAGGCGGTGCCGTCTCCGGCGAATGCCTTCGTCTTGGGTTAGCTGACGAAGTGCGTTATTCAATCCTGCCGATCTTGATCGGTGATGGGATTCCCTTCTTCGAGAAGCTTGACCGAGATGTCGCCCTTCATCTGACAGAGGTCAAAGGCTACAAGAGCGGCATGGTGGCGCTTTGTTACGAGGTGCGAACTGAAATGAAAAAACTCGACCAATCGTAACCCACAGCGCAACGCGATGGACTAGCCGTTTTCTGTTTTCGAAAGTCGCTCATCGCGTGGTTGATTGTAGCGTTAGGCAGAGCAGGCGTGCCACCGAATGAGCCGACACACTTTCACAACCCGAATTGGTAGGGTCGGCATTTTGCGCAGCGTGATCGTGCCTTCAGAAATCGTGAAGGCACTCGGCGGTGCGATGCGCATTCCGGTTATCGCCCGCTACGGCGGCGAAATTACTCGAAGCACGCTTGCGCCTGCGGGCGGTACGAAGCGTCGGTTCATATTGCGGATGGAAGTGCTCCGGCCCGCGCATTTGGATGCTGGTGACAGAATCGAAATCTCTCTCGAGCCTGCGAAGGAATCGCACAAGCAGTCACTCCCACCTGATCTTGCTCGCGCGTTGCAGTTTCGTCCGACTGCGGCAGCCGAACTTGATCGCGCTGCACCGTCCACTTGGCGGATCATCATCGAGCGGCTTGAGCAGGCACGCACGCCGGAGACGCGGCAGAGGCGCGTTGAACACATCGTCGAGCGACTTGCGGAGATGTCTGCTGCGCGAGCAAAGAAAGGCGCGTCGCCCCAAAATGCCTAACCGAGCCCCCTAGAGCCAAGCCGGCTATTTGCGGAGGCATACTTGAGCCGCTAAAGAGTTGGTGTTGGTCTGGCTCGCAGTATCAATGAAGAGAAAGCCGAAGGCAGAAACATGAAAGCAATCGACGGATATCGACTGATTACGCCGAGCGATCTCGCCTGGCGGCCCTCAAACCTCATGTGCATTCCGAATGCGGACTATCTTGAGCGCACCGGAAGTGAGATTCTCGGCGCGAGACTCTGGCGATTGCCGCCGAAGAGCGCGAACACGCTGCACAAGCATGTGCGCGCTGAAGAATTCTATTTTGTCCTCGAGGGCGTCGGGCGCATGCGTGTCGGCGAAGAGACGCTGACCGTGCCTCGGTTCGGCGGCGTTTTGGTTGGCCCGTCGATGCTGCGGCAGATTTTCAATGACTCAGATTCGGAAGTTCTTTGGCTCGTTGTCGGAGCGCCCGATAAGGAATTTGAGCCGCATGAAGTCGGAGACATGAGTCTGATTTATCCGGTCGATCCGAAAGGACTGCCGACAGAATTGAAAGGCGTCGAATGGCCTCCGGGAAGTAAGATGACCTAGCTGGCGTGTCTTCGAAATACTCGGAGAAGAAACCGCTAATGGGATCGGCCAATGGGCAGATCCTTGGGTTTGACGCGGCGCTCGAGCACACACCCCGTCGCTACGCGCCACCCCTCTTGTTAGAGGGGATCTCAATCTCCCGCAGCCGAAATATTTTGTTACGCCTGCTCGAATCGACGGAAAAACTATTTCGCGAAGACGGGCTCGGCGGAACCCGGCAGTGCGACCAGCGCGGACGCGCGTGGTTTTTTCACGAATACCACCAACCGTTCCATGTAGAGGTAGAAAACCGGCGTGATGTAGAGCGTGAGCAACTGCGAGACAACCAAACCGCCGACGACGGCGAGACCGAGACTGCGTCGTGACTCGGCGCCTGCGCCCCACCCGAGCGCGATTGGCATCGTACCGGCGAGCGCGGCGAGCGTCGTCATCATGATTGGGCGGAAACGCACGACACACGCATCATAGATCGCTTGTTCGGCCGAACGCCCGCGCTTCCGTTCTTCGAGCGCGAAGTCGATCATCATGATCGCGTTTTTCTTCACGATGCCGATCAGCATGATCATGCCGACGTAGCCATAAATGTTAAGCTCCTCGTGAAAGACCAGCAGCGTGAGCAACGCGCCAAAGCTCGCTGACGGCAGCCCTGAAAGAATCGTGATCGGATGGATGAAGTTTTCGTAGAGAATGCCCAGCACGAGATAGATCACGAGGATCGCCACGATGAGCAGCACGCCGAGACCCTTCAGTGCACTGGTGAACGCAGCGGCGGTGCCTTGGAAAGCAGTGCTCACCGTGCTCGGAAGTTCCCGCTTCGCGAGTCTTTGGATATCGTCCGTCACCTCGCTCAGCGACGTGCCGGGCTTGAGATTGAACGAGAGCGTAACGGCGGGCAACTGGCCGAGATGGGTGACGGTGAGCGGGCCGACGGTCCGATGAAAACGCACTAGCGACTCCAGTGGCACAAGTTTGCCCGTGGAGCTGCGGACATAGAGGAGCGAAAGCGCCGCGGGATCGCGCTGGTAACGCGGGTCGAGCTCGAGCACGACGTAGTATTGATTTGTCGACGTGTAAATCGTCGAGACCTGGCGCGTGCCGAAGCCATTGTAGAGCGTGTCCTCGATTTGTTGCGCGCTGACGCTGAGCGTTGACGCTTTGTCGCGATCGATATCCACCACAAGTTGCGGGCTGGTGACCTGAAGATCCGACGTGATCTCCGCGATAGTGGGAACCTGTTCGCGAACTTTCTGGAGAAATTCAGGGGCGACTTTGAACAACTCGCCAAGATCGCTCCCGGAGAGCGTAAACTGCAGGGCGGCTGCCGAGGCCTGGCCGCCGATACGAATGGTGGGCGGCACCTGGGCGATGACCCGCACGCCGGGGATGTCCTGCGTGGCCACGCGGATCAGCTGAATGATTTTTTCTGCACTGGGGCGATCTTTGCGACCGATAAGGCGCACGGTCATACTGCCTTTGTTGACGGCACCGGAGCCGCCGGCGGAGGCGATCGAAGAGGAGAATACTTCGACGTACGGAATCTTCGCAATCGCGGCGGCGACAGTTCGCTGATGACGCACCATCGCATCGAACGAGATGTCCTGCGCTGCTTCGACGCTGACTTGGATCCGACCCATGTCGTCCGTCGGGATGAAGCCCTTCGGAATAATCACGATGAACCACGCGGTGAGCCCGACCATCAATCCCGCGACCGCCATCGTGGTCGCGCGGAAACGCAGCGACGTCTGCAGTGTGCGCTCGTAGAGTCGAACCGATGCATCAAACACTTTTTCAGTGAACGTGAAGAGCCGATTCTGCGGCTCGTCGTGCTTGATGGGCTTGAGAAACAGGCTGCACAACATCGGCGTGAGCGTGAGCGAGACGACACCGGAGACGAGAATCGCAGCACTGATGGTGACGGCGAACTCATGCAGCAAACGTCCGAGAATACCGCCCATGAAAAGTACCGGGATGAACACGGCGACGAGCGACACGGTCATCGAAATGATCGTGAAGCCGATCTCACGGGAGCCTTTGAGCGCGGCCTCCATCACCGGCTCACCGAGCTCGATGTGGCGGATGATATTTTCGAGCATCACGATCGCGTCGTCGACGACGAAGCCGACGGCGAGCGTCAGCGCGAGCAGCGAGAGATTATCGATGCTGAAGCGAAAAAAATACATCATCGCAAACGTGCCAACGACGGCGATCGGCATGGCGATGCTCGGAATGACGGTCGCGGAAACTTTCCGCAGAAACAAAAAGATCACGAGCACGACGAGCCCGATGGCGAGGACGAGCGTGAACTTCACATCCTGGACGGATTCACGGATCGCGAGAGAGCGGTCGATGTTGACCTGAAGATTGATCGCCGCGGGCAGCATCGCCTGGAACGAGGGCAGCAGGGCTTTTACGCCGTCGACGACTTCGATTGTATTGGCGCCAGGCTGACGGCGGACTTGCAGCAAAATGGAGCGGTTGTTGAAAAACCAACTCGCAGTGCGATCGTTCTGAACGCTGTCGATCACGTTGGCGATATCACCGAGATGCACCGGCGAGCTGTTGCGATATGCGACGATGAGTTGCCGGTAAGCGGCAGCGCTCTGGAGCTGGCCCGTTGCTTGCAACGTCAGTAGCTGATCGGTGCCATTGATGGTGCCGGTGGGAAGATTGACGTTGCCGGTGGCGAGGGCGGTGCGCACCTCGTCGATGCCGATGCCACGCGAAGCGAGTTCGAGTGGATTGAGCTGCACGCGAACGGCGTATTTTTGCGAGCCGCTCACTTCGACTTGCGCGACGCCGTTTACCGTCGAGATACGTTGCGCGAGAATATTCTCGGCGTATTCGTCAACGACGGACAGCGGCAGCGTATCGGAATTGATCGAGAGGATGAGGACGGGATCGTCGGCGGGGTTAACCTTCTTGAACGAAGGCGGGGACGACATGTCTTGGGGCAAACGCTTTTGCACGGCCGCGATGGCCGATTGCACGTCGAGCGCGGCGCCATCGATTTCCCGATCGAGACTGAATTGCAGCGTGACTTGGCAGGAGCCAAGCGAACTCGTGGACGTCATCGAATCGACGCCGGCGATGGAAGAGAATTGCTGCTCGAGCGGTGTGGCGACCGCGGAGGCCATCGTCTCAGGACTCGCGCCGGGCAAACTGGCGCTCACCTGGATGGTGGGAAAATCTATCGTCGGCAGGTCGTTGACCGGCAGCGTACGGTAAGCCATGCACCCAAACACCGTGATCGCCACGGTGAGGAGCGTCGTCATCACCGGCCGCTTGATGAAAAGTTCGGGAATGTTCATCAGCTGCCCTCCGCGACTGGCTGAGCGACCTTGCCTCCGGCTGCGGGCTTGGGGCCCGGTGCGGTTGCGTCACCCGATTTTTCCTTGGTGCCCTCACCTCCCGCGGCTGCGGCTTTCCGGGCGCCTTTGCTCGGGCGCACGGCCGGGATGTCTTCGACCGGAGGCTTGATCGCGACAGCGATATTGGGGCGCAGACGCATCTGACCGTCGACCACGACTGATTCGCCGGCGGCGAGGCCTTTGGCGATCACGCTGTCCGGCCCTTCAGTGCGGTCCACCGTGATCGGGCGTAACTCGACCGTGTTGTCCGGACGGACCACATAAACTTGCTGGCCCCGCTGGCCGATTTGGACCGCGGGTGTCGGAATAACAATTTGGTCGGGAAGCGTGGCGAGGGTAAGATCGACGCGGACGAATTGCCCGGGCCACAAGGTGTGCTTCGTGTTCACGAAGGTGGCCTTGAGTTTGATCGTGCCGCTGGAGGCATCAACGAGGCTATCGAGAAACGTGAGCGTGCCTTTTTCGGCGGCCGCGCCGACGCCAGACGTTTGTGCAACGACGACGATGGGGGCGTTGGCTTGATAGTGTTGCAACGCCGCGAGATTTTGCTGCGGCAAAGTGAACGTCACGTAAATGGGCGCGAGCTGCGTGACGACGACGAGAGCGACGTTGGCATCACTGGCGCGCACGAGATCGCCCTCATGGGCGCCGAGTGCGCCGGTGCGACCATCGCACGGGGCGTGAATCGAGCAATAATCCAGCTGCAGTTTCGCGTTGGCGATCGCGGCTTCATTACCGGCGAGTGTGGCGCGAAGCGTGTGCGCGGTGTTTTGGATATTTTGAAACTGCTCTTGCGACACCATACCGCCTTCGACGAGTGCAGCGTAGCGCTCGACCTGCGTGTCGGCATTTTCCAACAGCGCCAGAGTTTTTTGCCGATCCGCTTCGGCCAGGTGCAACGCGTTCTCGAACGGCCGCGGGTCCAGCTCGAAAAGCAAATCGCCCTTCTTGACCTCCTGTCCCTCCTGAAAATTCACCTTCATCAAAGTGCCCGTGACGAATGATTTCACCGCGATGCTGCGCATGGACTCGACCGCTCCGATACTGCCTTGGGCGAGCGGCATGTCCTTTTTCTGAACGGTCGCGACGACCACCGGCACGACTCCGGTCGCCCCGCGCTTGCCATTAGCTGCGCCGGTCCCCGTGGCGCCGGGAGCAACCGAGGCTTTTTTTGCGCATCCCGCAAGGCCCGCGAGCAGCATGGAGCAAATGCAGGCGCAAACGCGCCCCATCTTTCGTGGGCGGCGTAAATAAATACGGCCGCAACCGAGGTTGGGTATCAGAAGCATGGTCGATGGGTGAATGGCCGGGTTCGATTAGCGGAAAATGTGCCGAAGTGGCCGGAGCAGCGTTTCTGACGAGCGGAATGCGAATCATTCATAGGCGATGATTCCTTTGCAGGGAGTCTCTTGCGCCCACCTCTCCTGGCGGAAATCAAAGGACCCAACGAACACGTGCATTTAGCAGGGCGGTTGCGGGTTAGCTTCGAACAAGCCGATCGCAAGAGCGCACGGGATTGCCTGACTGTTTTCTGTTTGCGACTGCGACTTTCGCGTGGCTCATCGCAGACGTCTGGCAACGAGGAAACTAAAACGGATTGGCGAATGCATTTTACGGAAATCATCTTGTGGCTGTGTTCGTGATCAATCTGGGCGTCGCGTTTGGCGCCGGCATCTACGAGAGCGACCGGACCGAGTGCTGAACTTGATCAAGCGGGGTTACGCTGGACCCGTTTGAATTACCTTCGCAATGGGCTCACGTTGATCGGATGGTTGGCGGCGCTCCGAGTTCTCTCGCTGTCGTGAAGGGATTCACTGCACGCGTTGGCTGACCTCAATCGCTGAATACATCGATGCAAGCGCCCCGGCAAAGGAGTTGTCCATGAGCGTGCGAGTCGTCCGTCTCGGAACACCGCGGACTCGTGGTGAAGGAATGCGGATCGGGACTGTTCGTCGTCCTCCGCGTGGAGTGCCGAAGGCACAGTTCTCAGCGCAAAATTGGTACGACGTGTGGTTCCCGAATCTCGCGCCGAGCGTCGAGACCATGAAGCTCGGACTGCGAGCCGAGTCGCCGGCAGAATGGTCGGCCTTTGCGAAGCGATATAAAGCCGAGATGGCGGCTCCGCAGGCAAAACATGATTTAGAGCTCCTTGCCGTGCTCTCCCGTTCGACTGATTTCTCGGTGGGCTGCTATTGTGAACGGGAGGAGCGCTGCCATCGTTCAATCCTGAAGCAGCTGCTCATCGAAAACGGCGCGAAGGTCGACTAGTGGTGATGCACGCCGCGACGCCTCTAGGAATCGCACCGCTGGTTAAGGGCGTGTCTGCGAAATAAAGATCCGAATCCCAGAGGGGAACCGCTAATAGGATTTTCCCAAAGGGGAAATCTTTGATCCAGTGGCTAATGTGACCGCTCCCCCCAACGGTCACCCCTTCGCTCCGCTTCGGGGCCGTACCAAGTGCGGCATCTCTGCGCTGCGCGCTCCGTCACCTGCGCCTTGAGTTGGTTGGAGTCCGCTGATCGCGGTCTGCGATCAGCAGACACCACCACATATTCTGGAGGCGATCAGCCGGAAGGGTGCCTTAAGGATCCGCCCATTGGCGGATCCCCATTAGCGGTTTCTTGTGCTGCGGGTCGGATCGTTCGTCGTCGTCTGCGCGGAGATCCGTCACTTGACGGACATTCGTTATCATTGCCTCAGTTGTATCATGAAACCCACTTTCAATCTTCGATCGCCCGAGACCGAGACGGACTATGTTATTTATATCGAAGCTCCCGCCGCGGTCGAATCGCCGGGGCCATGGCCCACGGTCCTTTTCATGGATGGAGACGATCAGTTTTCCGCCGCGGTCGAGGCCTATCGGACGCAGCGCAAAGCTAACGCGGTACCTCCTCTATTACTCGTCGGCGTGGGCTACGGCGCGAGTTACGCCAAACCCAAAAACCGACGCGGCCGGGACTACACTCCGACGGCGCACACGGACGAACCCACGAGTGGCGGTGCGAACACTTTCCTTTCGTTTTTGCGTCTCACGCTTTGGCCTGAACTCAGCCGTCGTTATCCTGTGCACAGCGATCTTCGCGGGATCGCAGGCCACTCGCTCGGTTCGCTGCTTGCCCTCCATGCGTTGTGCGAGGAGCCACTTTTTTTCACTCACTGTCTCGCGAGCGCGCCGTCAATCTGGTGGGACGATCGCAGCATTCTGCGACTTATTTCCGAGCGCCACGCGCGCAACCCAGGTCTCGCGGCGCATCTTTTTTTGAGTGTTGGAGAAAAAGACTCGGCGTCGATGACGAGCGCTCTCGCGCTGTTGGAAAAGCAACTCGCCGACCAGCCTTTCGCCGGATTGCGCATCACGACGCAGTGGTTTCCCGGTCGAAATCACTTCAACGTGCTTCCCGATGCTTTTCGCGCCGGACTCACCGCGCTGTTCCCGCAAGACGTCGCCAACTCATGAAAACACACGCTTGCGTCGCGCGCAATTTTGAGAGGTAAAAGCGGCGGTGAAAAAACTTTTGGTGCTGCTCGCACTCGTTGTCGGCACCTGGTTTTATTTTCATGATCCAGCTGCGAAATGGCGTGGGATGCCCGCGGCGCAAGATCCCGTGCAAACGACAGCCTCGCTGCCTGCCGCATTTACCCACGACAGTTTGACGATCACGCCGCTCGCGACGTATCGCGTTACCGCTGTTGTGTTGAGCCGCTCACGGTATCGCTACGATCCCGGTGCCACAATCGCTCCGGTCGATCTCGCGTTGGGCTGGGGGCCAATGTCGATCGCCGGCGTGATCAACGATTTGAATATTTCTCAATCTGGACGCTGGTACGAATACTCCTACCGGGCCGATCCTCCGCTTGATCCAGCCGTCATCGCCCACCATTCCGCGAACACGCACTGCCTGCCGGCGAACGAGGATGTTCGGCAATATCTGCTGGCGGTGAAGCGGCACGATGTCGTCACGTTGGAAGGCTATCTCGTTGAAGTCAGTGGTGCCGGCGGCTATCACTGGCGCTCCTCGTTGACACGCGATGACACGGGAGGCGGCGCTTGTGAAGTGATGTGGATCACCCGCGTAACCAGCCGAAAGCTTTAGTCGCCGTCGTGCGCGCGACGACGGACGCCAGCCCGTCTCTTCAATGAATGCGCTGGCTCAATAAGCCGGCAAAAACGCCGGTAAACATCAGCAGTCCGACACAAACAAAAATCCCAAAGCAAAGAGCGATCGCGAACAACAACAGCCGCGCGCGGCAGAAATTACGCCGGCTGATGTTACCTTCGCCAAACGCCCAAACAAAATGCATCACGATATTCACTACGGGAATAAACAAGACCAGATGAGTGACCAGCCACTCTCCAGTCGTCAGCGGCTTTTCAGTTTGATTTTCAAGCATGGCAGGACGGGGACAACGTTTCCGGTTGCGAGCGCCTGATCTTTAACAGCGAGGACGGCTGAAACGCCAGCGAGTTTTCCGCCAATTCCAGTCGCTCGCCTCTCGGCGCCTCCCTTCATGGATATGAATTCGACGTTATCGATCGAGATGCGCGCTCACGCTGCATTTTCGCGTGGAAACGCCGGAGTCCCCATGCCTGACTGAAGTTGGGTTGCGGAAAAATTCTCTCACTGTCCCAGCCGCCAACTCGAATTCCCGCGCGATGAAAACGAAGCCCAACTTCTACGAAAAATTCATCGTCCGGCTGAAAGCTCACCGTGCGGTCGCGGTCGTATTGGCACTCGGAAGCGTAATCATTGCACTCTCCACGTTTACCGACGCGGCGAAAAATCTTGTTGGGCTTTTCAACACTCCAGGACCGGAGGAAGCGCGTGCGTCGCTCGCAAAGTTGTCGATCGCCTACACACCCGCCGCGTTTGTCACCGCGGCAGCAGAAGGAGATGTCACGGTCGTGAAGCTGTTTCTCGTCGCAGGAATAGATCGAGACACGCCCGCGTTTTTGGAGTCCCGCACCGAGCGCCTCCCTGCCCTCGCCGCGGCGGCGTTCGAAAATCAAATGGAGGTCGTCAAGCTCCTGCTCAAAGCGGGAGCAAAGGTCATCACGCCTGACTACAACAATCTGATCGCAGCCGCGGTATCGGGAAATATCGAAATCCTAAACTCGATGCTGAAGGAGCGCATCGAACGGGACAAGTTGGAGGAAGCGTTTGTGGTCGCCGAGAGCCGCACCATTCTCGAGGCGCTCGTGCGTGCGGGGGTCGATGTCAAGAAAGTGGGCGCGAGCGCGTTGATGCAGGCGACCAGTGGTGAAACGGTGGAATTCCTCATCGAGCGTGGTATTGACGTGAACACGAAAGATTCGGCTGGAAAGACGGCCATTCAGCATTTGATGGACGATAATTTCCCCACGAGCGCGGCCGCGGTGCTCGCTTTGGTCGATCATGGAGCGGACATCAACGCACGCGACAAGAGCGGATCGACGCTCCTTCTTCGTGCCGCCAGCAATGGCAACGTCGAGATGCTACAAAAATTACTCGACCGAAAAGCGGACGTAACAGCGCGCAATCTTGACGGCCGTACCGCGCTATCGCTCGCGACCGATGCGGGTCGAAGACAGGGAGTTTCAATAGCAACGCTTCTGCTTGGTCACGGCGCGGACATCAACGCTCAGGAAAACGACGGCAAAACCGCGCTGCATCGAGCGACGGAGACAAGCGATGCGGAGTTTGTCCGGCTGCTTGTGGAGCACAATGCCGACGTCCACATCAAAGACAAAAAGGGAAACACCGCGCTCTCGTTGGCGACGAAGTATGGTCTGACCGCCTCTTCCGAAAAAATGATTCAGTTGCTACGCGATCACGGGGCGACCGAGCAGTGACGACTTCGTGGATAAGCGACGATCGAGGATAAGTGAAGACTCGCCTCGTTGATCTCACGAGCAACACACCCCGCCCTTCGGGCACCCCTCTCGAGAGGGGACTCCGGCGGCATCCGACGAAAAAAAATCCCCTCTTTGAGAGGGGTGGCGCGCAGCGACGGGGTGTGTGATCGGAAGTTTTCACAGGCTGAGGAGCTCTTTACGGCGGGTGCAACGGTTTAGCGGATACGCACCTGTCGCGCCGGTTCGCTCGATATCCGCAATAGTTCATTCCCGACTGGCACTTCTTCCAGTCTGCGTTTTCTTCCGCGTTTCATGCCGGGCCCAAGCAACTCCACTCGTCTCCGCTCTCGTGCGTCACCCGCCAGGCGATCGACTGTTTCAATCCACAGTCGCGCGCTCATGGTCATCGACAACGCTCCGTTGCAACGCGCTGCCTGGGCGGAATTTCATGCAGCCCGTAAACGGCACGACAAGGCAGCGCGCGATCTCCATCGACACGAACAAGTCGATGTTCCCGCTTACGATGCCTGGTTGCACCGGAATTTTCCGGTGATGATCACGACCCTTCGAGAACTGCACGAAGAAGTCTTCACGAAGGGGCGAAAGGTTGAAGCCGTTCAAGCGATGTCGGCGATCACGGGGCGTTCGCCGAAAAAATTATGGAAGGAGCAAAAAGCCTACGAAGCCAACCCTGAGGCGTTCGATCGTCCGCCGGACGAAGACGAAGGCGGCGCAAAGGACCGCCGACGCTCCGCCGATGACGATTTTTTCGGCGAAGAAGACGATCCCGATTCCTTCAGTCGCGAAGCGGAGGATTTCTTTCGCCACGGCTTCACGCGAGAGCAGGCGCCCGACCGCAATGCGCCCGCTACCATCGAAGCCAAGACAATTTATCGCCGGCTCGTGCAGCATCTGCATCCCGATCGCGGCGGGGAATTTACTCCGGTGCGAAAGCGACTCTGGCACGAAGTCCAGCAGGCTTGGGCGGCGCGCGATACGGACTGGCTGTCGCGCATCGAAATTGAATGGGAAACGGCCAACGATGTTCTTGGCCCCACTTCGCCGTTGAGTCGGCTGCGGCGAGCCATCGAAGAGCTCCACGCGGCCCGACGGGACACCGAGCGGAAGCTTCGCGTGTACAGAAGTTCGATCCCGTGGCGTTTCACGCTAACTGAGAACAAACGCGCGGCGCTTCACCGCCGGACCGAGGCGAATTTTGAGCACGATCTCGAGTTTTTGCGACGGCAGCTCGCCTACCTCAATGCGACGATCGCAGCGTGGGAAAGCGTGCGGCCTGTTCGGCCGCGCAGAAGCCGGGCAAGAGCATTCAGCGAAGACTCCTTCGATTGGCCCTAACCGTCGGCGACGAATTTTAACGTCGACCTCGCCGTGCGGGCACTAAAAAGCCGCTCGATATTGAGCGGCTTTGTTCGAGCTATCTGTAAAGCAGTTACGCTTAGCGGCCGGCGTACGCCATCTCGTGTTCGAGGCAGGTATCGAAGTCCGTCGCGGCAACCGGAACCAGCGCTTCGGCGGGTTGGCCATAGTGAAATCCGTTCTCGTCCTCGTAGCCGTCGGGCGCGTTGCGCAGGCCGAGGACCATCATCACACCACCGACGCTCAGGCTGACCAAGACCGCCACCGAGATGAGGAGGAGTGCGAAGTTCATGCGCTCAGTATGCCACAAAGTTCAAAAACCGGAATACGGGCGCCCACGTAATTGGGTCTACGGGCTGCAACTCACTCGCGCGCCTCGCGAAGCCAGTAAATTGCGATTCCAAAATCACGGATTAGCCATCGGCCGTGCCCACAATGGCTTAAGAAACTTCTCGGAAGACCAGCGTCATCGCGGCGAACACTGTTCATCTTCGCGGAAACTACGTAGAGCGCGCTCCTCCACACCCCTCTAAGCTACGAGTGCTGCCGCGATTTGATCCAGATCAGCAGTGATATCCAAAGGGTTGGACTTCAGATCGAGCGTCAAAGCCTCAGGCCCGGCGGCGATGAGCGGACGATAATCCAAGCCTTTCATCGACGCCAACCGCCAGTAACAACCGTTCACGTAGGAGCGGTTGAACAGCTCGATGACCTGGGTGCCGGGCGGACAAAACACAATGTTCGCCAGGCCAGCGCCATGAGGAGCAACGATCACCTTCGCCCGCCGGAACGCCTCAATCTGTTCGGACCAGCTGAAGTCCTCGGCGCATAGTTTCACAAAGCCGCGCGATTGCAGCGAGGGCCACAACTCCGCTTCGTTCGATACCCTGCGACGGCGCGCTTTCTCTCGCGAAAGATAGAGCCGTTCGCCGAACGCGGCTTGTCGGTTTTGTTCACCGATACCCACGCCCACGGTGAATTCCTCCAGAAGCCGGCCCACTTTGGGCACGGGAAAACCCGCCTGGCCGATCAAACTCGGGACGATCAACCGCTCGCAACCAAAGTGTGAATACCGACGCGCTTCCACAACTCGGGCGGAAATACCGGATCGGGCGAACGCCTCCTGACTGAACTGAGACCTTCCGTGAGCAATGATGGTGTCGCACTCGACTCCTCGCAGCACGAGCAATCGCGGCAGCTCTTCCAGCAGCCAGTGAGCGTAGCCTGAGCCCAGTGCAGTTGCGATGACCGCAGTCGTACCGCTGACGGGAACCGGCGGCCGGATTTTCGCGTAGCCCAACAACCAATGATCCTGAAACGATTTCCCAAAATCGACCGACACGTCGCGCGCGATCGACTTTCCATCCGGAGAAAGAACTGCCCCTGCGCCGAAGACACGACCGCCCGGAAGCCGCGCAATGGTATCAGACTCGAACACGACCGACGCCAGCGGGCGGAACAGTTCACGAATCTCCTCGGACGCGTGTGACGGGAGAACGTAGTCCACTTTTGACTCAACCGGCGGCGGTGCAGAGACGCCACCGTTGCGGGCCACGATGGTTGCCAACCGTTCACACACCAGCGGCGGAGGGAGGTAAGTGTCGAGAGGCACGTCGTTGCGAGCAGAGTGCGGCGGTTGGTCTCACGCAAGCCGCGCTTCCGCCGTCATCGTCCGCAATTAAGGATGGCCATCAGCCAATGCGTGCGCCGTCGTGACCGATTCATTCTCCGATCCGTTTTCGTAATACTTTTTCTCCATGACCCGGTTTAAAACCATTCTCACGCATCCCGGCGGCGCTCACAAAGACGAAGTCCTCGCCTGCAGCGTGCTCCTCGCGGTGCAGCCGGTTCCACTGGTGCGGCGCGAACCGACGCCGGCCGATCTGGCTGACCCCACGCTTTGCGTCGTGGACGTCGGCCACGTGCACGATCCGGCGTTGAACAACTTCGATCATCATCAATTTCCGAAAGATCAAACGCCCACTTGCTCGCTCTCTCTCGTGCTGCAACACCTCGGTCTCTACGCTGAAGCCCGTGAGTTTTGCGAATGGTTGGAAACGGCCGAGTGGTTTGACTGTCGCGGCCCGTTCGAGACGGCGAAATGGCTTGGAGTTGATCGTGAGATCCTCGCGAAGCTGAACTCGCCGATCGACATGACGCTGCTCAAACGTTTTTCGAACGTAACCCGTCTCGAACCCGGCGAACCACTCTGGGAATTGATGCGGATGATCGGCGAAGATTTGCTGGAGTACGTGAAGACGCTTCGCGACCGCCTGGATTTTCTCGAGCAACAGGCAGAATTTTGGGACCTCGAACCTTCCGGCGACGCGCTGCAAATTCTTTTTCTCCCGCGCAGGGAGCCTCCGCTCGATGATCCGGCGATGGGCATGGATCGGTTCATCGAACGGCGCGGAAAAATTGGTCAGGTTGCCGGTTTGGTTTATCCGGATCGACGAAGCAGTGGCTACGGTCTGTCGCGATTTCGCGATGATCCGCGGCTCGATTTCACGCGCGTCGCACGATGCCCTGATGTGCACTTCGCGCATGCACGGGGATTCGTCGCGAAGACCTCCGCCACGGAAATCACCCGGTTGAAAACGTTGTTGAAGGAGGCCGCCGGACAGTCACCCACCGAGTGACTTGGTAGCGATGGAGTAGCTCCAATGCTGATGGCGAGCGCTCCTTGACACTTAATTTCGCGAGCAGGAACATCGCGTGTGCTTCGATCCACTTTCGATGCGCCCAGAAAACGAACCCCAAAGAGAAATAAAATATGAAGAAGCTCTTGATGACTCTGATGACCGTAGCCCTTCTCACCGCGGGGTGCGCGAGCATGAAGACGAGTCCGACCGCGACCGTCTCAGCCCAAACCGCGCCAAAAACAATTATCCACGTGGTGACCGTGTCATGGAAAGCAGGAACGACACCCGAGCAGATCCAAGCCGCGCTCGATGGTGTCGCCGCACTCCCCGCTGCTTACAAAGGGATTCTTCACGTGTGGACAAAGTCCATCAAGGTCCAAGGCAAAAAGGCCAACGCCTTCGTGATGGAGTTCGCCGACGAAGCCACATTCAAGGCGTACACGGACAGCCCGGCGCAAAAAGAATGGTACAAAACTTATCTGCCGATTCGCGAAGAGAGCGCGACGTTCGACATCACGAATTAAGTTCGATTTAAAGAAGTCAGGCGGGCCAGCTCTCCGATGCGCAGAAATTCGCATCGAGAGAACAGGCCTTTTTATTTTCCGCATCCAGGCCCGGTAAATTTCTGATGCGCGAGCCTTCGGAAGCCGCTTGTCTGTCAGGGGTGAGCAGCTTACGGCTTTCTTTCGACGGAGCGCTGCCGGTTCAGAGCCCGTTTCCCCATGCTCGTGTGTTCCTCCCCTTGGTTGCCGCCATTTTTTGTGCGCTCGTGGTTGTTGCTTGTGCTCGTATCCGCTGCGGTCGCACAGAGCAGTCCTCCCCCAACCGCCGTTGCTCCCGCCGAAAGAGCGGCCGTCACGCGCGCGATTCAACGCCGCGCGATCGTCGAAGGACTCTCCGAGCCCGTCGGAAATCTGCGAATCACCGATCTCAACGGCCGCGACATTTCCGTGGAGGTCGACGCGCGGTCTGAAGGAGGCAAGGTGTCGCTGAACCTGGCGCAACCGGCCGCGGTGGTTTTAAAAAGCAAAACGCTGCAAACGCTCGCGGCGCCGCGAAGCGGAAAAATCATTCTTCCCGGTGGAGCTTTGGTGCCACTTCCGGCCGTCGGAGAAAGCGCCGTCAACAAAGCAATCTGGTTTCGTCTGACGCTCGCCGCCAGTCCGATGCCTGCACCTTGGGACGAAAAAGAAGGCAGCTATCTCACCCGTTTGACGTTTGGTCTCAAACGGCCCGACGGTGCTCCTCCCACCCTCGCGCTCGAGCAACCGGTCATTATCAAGCTCGCTTATCAAGGCTTGGTCGGGGCGGAAATCGCGATGATTTCGCTCGAAGCCGCCGGACTGGAGAATGAAAAAACCGTTGCGCTGCGTTTCACCCCGCAGTCGGACAAACCCACGTTGCTCGTGCGTTCCACCATCTCCGACGTGAACGTGGAACTCGCTGCATTGCCCCGGCTGAGTATCCAAGCCGACCGCAGCAACGTCCTCGGACTCGGGCTCGACGTCGTGACGGTAAACGTCACGAACGTTCAGCCTGATGGTCGCAGCACGCCGGTTGAACACGACACCCCGGTAAGCATCACGATCGAAGGACGTGCGCGTATCGATGCCGCCGGGCCGATTGTTTTTCGCGCGGGCGAAGCGACCACGCGATTCACGCTGCGTTCGTCGGGTCTCGGGACGATTACGATCCGGGCGAACGCCAATGGAATAACTGGCGCGACGCTCCTTCAACAGAGTTTCCCCACGGGCCCGCTCGTCGCCGCTCTGATCGGTGGCGCGCTCGGAGGCGTGGCGCGTTGTTTTATGAAAGGCGCGCGTCGCTCGTCGAACCGCCGGCGGGTGATCGAAGGCATCATCGTCGCGTCGGTCGTATTTGTCGCGGGCATACTCGGAGTCGGTTACCTGAATCTTCCTGCTGCGATCGTCGCCACCGAAGCTGGTGCGTTTCTCACTGGTGCCTTGGGCGGATTCGCCGGAGTGAGTGCGTTCGAACTGCTGGCCAGGAAAAATACGGCAGCGCACAGCGCTTGAGAAACGATCAACAGGTGGAATCCCGATGTTCCACCGAGTTTGAACGACATCGCTCTCGATCCATTCCGACGAGAACGTCGGGCTCACCTCAACCAGAGCGGCTTCGCCTCAGATCCGAGGCAGTCTCATCTGACGAACCGGAATAAGGTCCAAACTAGCCTCCGGCTCCACAACAGGCACGGAGACGGGTTTAGGCACAGGGACGGGTTTCAAAAAGGGTCGGAGATCAAGTTGCCGGCCCTCGGTGCCGCCGGTGCCCGCAGGTGCAGTCCAAGCGACCACAGTTCCGCGGTAGCACACGACCTCCGCGCCAGAATCGTAAATCCACAGTTCAAAACCGCGCCCCGTATTCTTGAACAGCGGCGTGCCGAGAACGGCCGCCGTTTCGAGTCGATTCATCCCTGATTTCATCTGCGCCCACCCTTCCGCCGCATGAGCGATGCTGGTCGCGCAGAGCCCAGCGCTCGCAACCGCCAGGAGAGTTTTCAAGGACATGAATTTCGTTATCGTCCAGACAGTCGAAAAATTAAGGGGTAATTACGGACGCACTTTTAGTGCGGTCCGTTTGCGCCTGCGAGGAACGGCCGATGTCACTCGCGGTCTGGCACATCGAGCCGAGCACTTCTTACGAAAGGACTCCCATGGTCATAATTACAATGCTGGTAATCGGACTGCTCATTGGAATCGTCGCCAAATTCCTGATGCCAGGCAAAGATCCTGGTGGCCTGATCATAACAATTCTCATCGGAATCGCGGGCTCATTTCTCGCCCACTACGTCGGATCAGCGGTCGGATGGTATTCGCAAGGACAGGCAGCGGGCTTTGTTGCATCGGTTGTCGGCGCCATTGTTTTACTGATGATCTACCGTCTCTTATTTGGCCGCGACCGCACTTGATCTTCGAGGGAAACGGAAACTTTAAAATACCGTCGAGTCCGCTCGTTTTTTCCGGTTGCCTGCGGGACGATGAAAAAGATCTTTCCACTCACCGCTGCAGGCAAAGCTGACGCACGCGTCGTCGACGGGATCAAGCACGACGTAAGAAAATACGTGAATCGCGAACGCAAGAAGCCGCTGCCGGAAGGTTTCGATATTTGGGAGTTCTCCTGTAAAGTAGGCGTCGATCAAGCCACCGCGGAAAACAAAACGCTCCGTGACGTCGGACCCGCAATCGACGCAGTGGCGAGTGGAGGTGCGAGTGCGGTCTATCTCGAAATTTTGGCTGTTCCATCGCACCGCATCGTGCCTGCGACCACCCTACAGGCAGCGCCGTCAGCGCCGCCGGATATGACAGCCGCGAGCTCAACGGACCGCTAGTCCTCGCGGTATTCGCGGTGTCGGAAAGGCGTTTGTCCTTCCGACTTCTTTTTCCAACCGGGCTTACTCGCGAGTGCGCTGGGCTTCCGCTCGAGCGGCGCGCTCTTCAGCTGCTCCACTTTTAATTTTCGATACGATTCATAACGGGCCCGGGAAAGTTTACCCTCTTCCAACGCCGAGCGCACTGCGCATCCCGGCTCGTTCGTGTGACCGCAATTCGTGAATCGGCACTGCGTCGCGAGCTCCTTGATATCTGCAAAAACGTCGTCCACGCCGTCCTCAACGCCCCACAGCTGCAATTCGCGCATGCCCGGCGTATCGATGACCATTGCTCCCGACGGCGTCACCACGAGTTCGCGTCGAGTTGTCGTGTGGCGGCCTTTGCTGTCTTTCTCGCGGACCTCCGCCGTCGGCAGATCGGCGTCACGAACCAGCGCGTTGATCAAACTCGATTTGCCGACGCCGGACGAGCCGATGAAGGCCAGCGTGCGTCCGGCTTGAGCGTAGCGACTCGCGAGCGCTTTCAATCCTTTCCGCGTCGTCGTACTCGTGAGGTGAACCGCCACACCCGGCGCAAGCTCTTCGACCTGCTTTCGCACGGCATCAGGATCGTCGCACAAATCCGTTTTGTTGAGAATGATCACGGCCTCCGCCCCACTCTCTTTGGCCGCGACTAAAAATCGCTGAATGCGCTTCGGATTAAAATTTCGATCCAGCCCGCTGACGAGAAACACGACGTCGATATTAGCCGCAACCACCTGCTCAATTTCCTCCGAGCCCGCAGCTCGACGCGAAAATTTCGTGCGTCGCGGCAGCACCGCATGCAAATCCAAGCGCTGCTCACCAGCACGCTGCCGCACTGCGACCCAATCTCCCACCGCGGGAAATTCGTCGGGTTTGCGGGCGTGATGGAAAAACCCACCGCCGCACTCAGCGAGTAATTCTGCTGAAGCGGTCTGAACGGCATAAAAATTCCGTCGCAGCTCACAGACTACGCGCGCCGGCTCGAGTCCTGCCACCGCATGTGGCGCAAACGCCGAGGCGAACGTCTCATTCCAACCAAGCTCTTCGAGAGTCATCGTTGCGGCAGTCTCCAATCTCGTCGTTCGCGATCAAATCATCCGAAAACCCAAGGCGACAATTTCACTCATCGTGAAAGGTGCGCTGGCCACGGCCTCCATCATTTTCTCGAGAGCCGCGCCCATTTTCGGCGTTTCAAAAACTGCAGCTCCGTCATCGCAGTCGTGGAGATGCACGGCCCACGGCGCATTTTCCGCCGCACTGAGCTGAAGCACCGAACCATAAAGATAATTTCCCGGCAGCCCGTGGTGCGGGCCCGTTCCGGGGACGAGAAAAAGCGTGTGCACCGGATCGTGAACCGTCTCGGCCGCGCCGTGTTTGCGATGATGCGCGGGTCGGCCGGCGACGAGGAGCCGATACGTTTCAGCTTTTGCCCGACGTGTCTCCGGCAGCGAGCGAATATACCGATCAAAGATGCTGGCGTTGGATTCCAACGCCTCGGAAGCAATCTGTCCGGCGATGAGTTCCTCGATGTTCGCTGCGTAAAACGTCGGAGCCGTGGCGAGCGAGCGGGCCGTCACGTGGCCGTCGCGATGATCGGCACTCGAGTAAACCTGATGCGCCGAGTAGAGTCGAATTAACGCATCCTGATAGGCGGGCGTGGCTGGCACGGAGCCAGTCGGACTGTGATCGATCATATCGAGTACCGTCTGATCGAACTGCGAACGAGAATCTTGGGGCATGGGGAAAAGATGGAGACCGAGGTCAACAACACGAGTTTCATCTCCACCCGTACACCTGAAAAAGCAAAAACCGCACAGCAGTGTAGCCGTGCGGTCGACGATCGAGCCGGCGATCCGGCGACATGCAGGCGAACTCAGCCCTTCTTTTCACGCTTGGCCAGTTTCTTTTCCTTCGCGGTTTTTAGCGGAGCCTTCTTGGTCTGTTTCTTGGAATCTTGTGACTTAGACATGATCAATATCGATTGAGGTTACTGGGAAAAACGGCGGAAGCCGTCCTTTCGTTTTCTCATGATGCGCGAAATTTTGTGGGCGTCGATTAATTTTCCAGTCGTGGCAGCCCGCCCGTGCTGGCTTTTTGATTACACTAAAAAACTCACGCGCGAGTTTTGGCCGGCGTCGAGCTGACCGCTACTGACTCTGGTTTGTCCGCGAGATAAAGCATGTAGGTTGAACGATGCGCTGTCGCGTGAAGCTTGGCCGGAACCGCGGCCACGCGGAGTCCTGCCCGAGTCAGACGTGACGCGAACTTCGGATCTGCGCGCGCGGACCAGATCGCGATCCTTCCGCCTGGTTTAAGCGCTGTCATCAAAAGTTGGATGCCAACCGCATCGTAAATCCGCGCATTTTCTCCGTGCACCATTGCCGTGGGGCCATTGTCGACGTCGAGAATGATCGCGTCGTACGAACCCTTTTTCGCGCGGGCAATCACTGAGCTGACGTCGTTGATCAGAACCATGACTCGTGCATCGGCCAGTCTCCCGCCGTTGAGTTCTGCCAGATGAGTGCGATTCCATTCCACCACATCGGGGATCAGTTCCGCGACATCCACTGACACGCGTGAGCCCACATTCGCCAGGACCGCGTCCAACGTAAATCCCATGCCGAGTCCGCCCACCAGCACGCGCGCGATCGATCGGGGCGAAATCCGCGCCACCGCGAGTTTGCCGAGTTCCAGCTCGGACGCCGCCGCCGCCGAATGCATCAGCTCCTGCCCGTTCAAGCGGATGGAAAATCGGCGATCGTGCGAATGCAGACTCAGCCTTGCTCCATCAGGCGTCGTAACTTCGGCGAGCTTGAGATGAGGTTTCATGTCCGCGCGATCCAACCATTTCCGGTTTCATGATGGAGACGCGAGGACGAATGGGTTTGGGCCGCTCGAGCACTCGGAACTGCAACTCTCCGGCACGAGTTGGCCAACCGAGAATTTTCGGGTGCATTCGGATCGGTTCTTCGTTCACATGGCGGGAAGAATTCGATGCCTGCTGTCACCAACATCTCCGTTTATAAATTCACGCCGCTCACGGATCTCCTTCCGCTGCGTGATCGACTGCGGCGCTTCACCGCAGAGATCGGCCTCCGCGGGACAATCCTGTTGAGCCCGGAAGGAATAAATTTGTTCGTCGCCGGAACGCGTGAAGCGGTGGCCGCGTTGGTGACTGAGCTGCGCGCGATCGCGGGTCTCGAAGATTTGGCACCGAAGGAAAGCACGAGCGATGAACAACCGTTCAACCGGATGCTCGTTAAGATCAAAAAGGAAATCATCGCTTTCGGCGTGGAGGGAATTGATCCCGCGCGCCGACCCACGGCGAAACTCCCGGCGCGCACGTTGAAGCAGTGGCTCGATGAAGGACGGCCGGTCACGCTTCTCGACACCCGCAATGATTACGAAGTGCGGATGGGCTCGTTTCGCGGCGCGCTTCCCGCTCGCATTGATCACTTCCGCGAATTTCCCGACGCGGTGCGCAATCTGCCCGAGGCGCTGAAGCAACAGCCGATCGTCATGTTTTGCACTGGCGGAATTCGCTGCGAAAAGGCCGGGCCGTTCCTGGAAAAGGCCGGGTTCACCCAGGTGCATCAACTGGACGGCGGCATTCTAAAATATTTCGAGGAATGCGGCGGAGCCCACTATCAAGGCGAGTGCTTTGTGTTCGATCGTCGGGTCGGCGTGGACACCGCGCTGCAGGAAACCAACTCGGTGCTCTGTTACAATTGTCAGCTGCCGCTCACCGAGGAAGAGCAACGTGATCCGCTCTATGTTCCAGATCTCTCCTGCCCACATTGCCGCGGCGAGAAACGCAAATCCGCGCAAAAACTGAGCGAGGCGAGCTAAACGCCCCGAGCCGGAATCGTTGGGCTCGTCGGATCGGCGAGCCATTCGCTCCACGAGCCGTTGTAGATTTTTGATCCCCGCAATCCGGCGTATTCCATCGCGAAGAGATTCGCGCACGCCGTAATTCCGGACCCGCAATAGTGGATCACGTTGTCCACGGGCCTGCTCCCAATCAAAGCCGCGAACTCGCGCTGAAGTTCCGCAGCCGATCGAAAGGTAAGATCGGAATTGAGGTTCGTCTTATAAAAACGATTCAACGCGCCCGGAATGTGACCGGCGAAGGGATCGATCGGCTCGACCTCACCGCGATAACGTTCAGCGGTGCGCGCATCGACGAGTGCGATGTCAGGATCTTGCAGGCGCCGCAGCACGTCGGCCAAACTCCAAACGAGCGAGGGATTCGCATGGCCCGTCAGCGATACACGCCCGGCCACAGGAATTTCTTTCGTGAGTGGACGACCCTCTGCGATCCACTTCGGCATTCCGCCGTCGAGCAGCGCGACATTTTCCAGTCCCACCCAACGAGCCATCCACCAGAGGCGCGCCGCGTAGAGTCCCCCAGAATCGTCATACGCCACGATCGTCGATGTATTCGAAACGCCATGACTCGCGAGAAAGTCCATGAACGCAGCTGGCAGCGGCAGCGGATGCCGCCCGTTCGCGCCCGTTTTCTCGCCCGTGAGATCCGTTTCCACCGCGGCGAAATGCGCACCGGAAATGTGACCTTCGCGATAAAGGCGCTCACCCCGCTGGAAGTCGGTCAAATCATGGCGGCAATCGAAGACCACCCACGTGGGATCGTCGAGATGTTCGGCCAGCGTGTCAGAGCGTACGAGCATGGTGGGTTGCCCATGCGTGGGAGCAATGTCCGGCATGGCGGGAAATTAAACGTCGATGGAATCAAACACCGTCACGCGATTCCAAAGATGCGAGCAGTCTGCCACGAACTTCTGATGCAACGGATGCGTTTGGTAAACGTTCTGGCCTTCGACATCGTCAAAGAACAACAGCTCAGACGCACTGTAGCTGGACTCGACGACCGGGCGTTTTTCAGTGCTGGCGGGCACGCCAACGTGGATGCCGCGAACCGTTTCGATCTGCGCCAGTGTACGAATGCCCGCGATGAGTTTGGCGAGATCTTCCTTGGAATCAGGATTCTTCAACCAGAAGAAAACATGGTGAACCAGCTTCGGTGATGCGGAAGGCTTGAACGACATAACGCATCACAAGAGCCGCACCTCGCGTGATGACGCAAGAGCGGGAATTACTTTGCGGGAGATTTAAAAGAATCAATCCCGCCCAATTAGAAAAACTCGGGCCGAAGTTTCGGCCCGGGAGTTTCGTTCAGCGCCGACGCGCGGGAACAACTTCCTCTTCAGGAAGGCCCTCTTCGTAGCTGATTTTCCCCTCGGCGACTTCACGCAGCGCGGTGTCTTCCGCCGAAAGTTTCTCGAGTGATTCGACCAACGGACGATTCCCGCGACGGAGCTGCTTCACACGGACAGAGATGACGTTGACCAGGATATTGGGGTCACCGACGATTTTAAGGGCAGCTTGCAGGTAGTCATCTCTCATAGGGAAACTCAGCCGGGAGCACGGAATCGACGCATCATAGCGCCGTTTTTTCCGGGATTCTGGCTGAGTTCGACATTCTATAAATCCGTTTCACAGAAGACGACGCCTAATTTCAAATACGTGCGGTGCGCCGGCCAACGCGTTTGCCAGTCAACGGCTGCGAGTCACGAAGCTGACGTCGTGAAACAGAAAAACCGTTGCCGTGAGCGGTCTGGCGGGCTTCCAGCGGCTGCGGGAGGGGCTTTACGCCCCGACTAAATGCTGACGCCTCTCATCGGGATCGGGGCGTAAAGCCCCTCCCGCAAAGGGCGGCGTGGAGTGTAGCCTTTAGATTTGGGAGTACGATGTCGGCACGAAAATGCGGCTCGTGATTTTCGAAACGGTGTCGGCGTACTGCGGATCACCCTTCAGCTTCAGCCAGACGGGATGTTTCCCAAATGCTGTCCAACTCTTCGCCAGCGTCTCCCGATCCGGGCTGCTTAGCATATACGTGAGGTGCGGTAGATCCCGGCCGATCAGGGCCTGGCCATAGAACACCGGAGACATGTTCAATTCCTGCATGGTCTCGATCTCACCCGCGTTGAACATCTCCACTTTCTTTAGCGCCCTGACTTCGGTGAAGCTCTCGTATGTCCGCATCTCGAAGATTCGCGGCTTACCTCCACGCGCCAGCTCGGGTACCGCGAGTTTCGGCAACCCGGAAAACGCGAGGTGCAACCAGCTATCGATGCGGTCAAACGCCGGCGTTTTCGGCGTGGGAGAAATGAAATAATCCGCTGCGGCGGACTGCGCCGCCGGATCTGCATTCAGGCCGGTCGTGACCGCCGCCATGGATTCGAGCGATGCGTGCGGAATGAGCACCCATATCGCCGGTCCATCTTTTGCCTCCGGCTCGGTGAACACGCCGACGGACTTGATCCCACGAGAATTCAATGCCGGGACGAGCGCTTTCTCCAAATACGCGTCGAGGAGCGCATGAGGCGCGTCCGGTTTCAATCGATACGCGCGCAGTTCATAATATTCGCGGCCGGCGATCGACGATGGGGAGGTCGCAGGAACAGGTGCAGCGGAAACGTTCACGCGTCCGAGAACGGCAGCGGCGGCCGAAGCCGTGAGGGTGGATTTAATAAAATCCCGACGGTGGAGGTTCATGGTGGGGCAAGACGAACGGATGGACAAAAGGTGACCCGCAAAAGGTTAAACAACGTCGGGGCCGAGGTTGTCCCACTGAAGTCCAACTCGTGAGCGGTGCAAGAATTCGCGTATAGGAAAGGGGAATCCTCGTTCTACAAAAGTGCGCGACCAACGGCGCTTTGGTTCATTCTGCGTGTCTTTCTCGCATGCACGAACAACCGCTAACCGTTTCCGACGATATCAAACTGAAGCACTTTGATCCCGGGTACTCCGCCGGTTTGGAGAAGGACAAGGCACGGAAAAAAGCTGATGAACTTGTTGAGCGTATTGGCGATCTGCAGGAATTACTTTACGCAAATTCCACCGACGCCGTCCTGCTGCTGTTTCAAGGTCTCGACGCGAGCGGCAAAGATGGAGCGATCCGTCGCGTGCTGGAGCGCGTGAACCCGATCGGCGTGGAGATCGCGAATTTCAAGGTGCCGTCAGACGAAGAACGCGCGCACGATTATCTCTGGCGAGTGCACCAGGCCGTACCGCGCTACGGGCGCATCGGTACGTTCAATCGATCGCATTACGAAGCCGTTCTCGTCGAGCGCGTGCTCGGACTCGCATCACACAAAATTTGCCTGCAACGGTATGACCAGATCGTCGCGTGGGAGCGCATGCTGGCCGAAAACCACGTCGTCCTTGTGAAATTCTTTCTCCACATCAGCCGGGAAGAACAAGCTGAACGATTTCGTGCGCGACTCGACGATCCGCGCAAGAACTGGAAGTTCTCGAAAGAGGATCTCAACGTGCGCAAGCAGTGGGACGCCTACGGCGAAGCGTATGAAGAGATGCTGAATGCCACCAGTCACAAGGACGCCCGCTGGCACATCATTCCGGCCGATCACAAATGGTATAGGGACCTGGTCGTGGCGGAAACCGTCGTCAAAGCGATGGAATCGCTGCACCTGAAGTGGCCGAAGCCGAAAGAGAATCTTTCCAAGATTCGCGTTCGCTGAAACCGGCGCTCAATCCTCGGAATCGTTGTTCACGAACCGGATTTCGCCCCATGGCAAACGGGATTGAATGCATCCATTTTGTGCGCGTATGAAAATTCGCGATATGATGACGAAAGGAACGCGGTGGGTTTCGCCTCAAACTCCCGTGATCGAAGCAGCCGGCCTCATGCGGCTGCACGATATCGGCGTGGTTCCCGTGGTGGACGGCGATCACATTATCGGGATGTTGACCGATCGGGACATCGTTCTGCAGGTGGTCGCCAACGGAGATGACCCACGCCACATTCCCGTCACCGATGTGATGTCCACGGGTTCGATCTCCGTTTTTGAGGACCAAACGGTGGAGAAAGCGATCGAGCTGATGCAAAAATATCAGGTCCGCCGACTGCCGGTGTTGGATCGCAAGTCGAAACTCGTTGGCATCATTTCTCTGGGCGATATCGCGGTCGATGTTAATGCGGGTCTTTCCGGCAAAGTCTTGAAAGAGGTCTCAGAGCCAGCAGTGCCGATGATGTAGAAAGGATGCGGCGAAATCCTTCATACGCTTTGCACGCAGAGAGGAAGTTTATGCGTATCACGGAAATCGCGTTTACCGGATATCCGGTGACCAACATGCAACGTGCACGCGCCTTCTATGAAGGAGTGCTTGGATTGACCCTGTCTCGTAAATGGGGCGAGCCGGACAAACCCAGTTGGGTCGAATACGATATTGGCGACGGTTGTCTGGCGATTATTTCCGGCGACGACGCGAACTGGCCTCCAGCGAATGCGGGCCCCGCAGCAGCGCTTGAGGTCGACGACTTTCAAGGCTACGTCGACAAGTTGAAAGCGGCCTGTGTGACTTTTCAGTGGGAGCCGCAGGAGAGCAAAATCTGTTGGATGGCCGTCGTGCTCGATCCGGACCGCAATCGCCTCGTGATTCATCATCGAAAGAATGGCTGACACGAAAGATTGAGCCGGCGACGGGTGCGTCCACACTGCCGCCATGACTCAGCCTTCCTCAAAAGATCCGCTTCACGGCGTGACATTGGAGACCATTCTCACGCAGCTGGTCGAAGAATTCGGTTGGGAGGATTTGGGCCAGCAGGTTGCCGTTCGCTGCTTTCTTTTCGACCCAAGTATCAAGTCGAGCCTTACGTTTCTGCGGAAGACACCCTGGGCACGCACGAAAGTGGAGCAGATCTACGTGCGGTGGAAAACGAGGCAGTGAGCCGCGGTCGCACGACGAACGAGCCCAATAGCGCGCGCCTAATTAATCCTGAATAAGCCCCGCCGGGATTTCCGCGCGTTTGCGCTTCACATGGCTCCAGCGCCATGAATCCAAATCGGGCCACCGACCGACCGTGAGATGAATTTCAATCTCGTCGCCCAGCTCAAAATTATCCCGATCCGTGCGAAGAAAACGGAAACCCCAATGAGGCGCGCGACCGCGATCCAGCGGGCCCGAACCTAGCGAAAGATCTTTATCCACGTAAGCGCGAAAATAAATCGCGTAGCCGTCGAGTCGTCCTTCGTTCACCACCGTCCGAGTGAAACGCAGATCGAGGGGGAGATCGGATTCGTTTAATGTGTGAAGATCGATCGACAGCACAGGTTCAGGGTTGCCGAGGAAATGATCGACGAAGCCCAAATCACTGCTGCTGCGATGATAATACTCCGGCTCCTGCGGGCGATTTCGCTCCATGCACGAGTAATCGTAACCGTGCACATCGAGTTCCCATAGAAACGGCACGAGACGTTCGTCCTTCAGCTTCACCGGCTCGCAATAAAGTTCGAACTTGCTCGGCAAAATGAGCCCGCCGGGTTTCAGCAGGCGATCGCGCAGATCTGCGACGTTGGCCACCATCGACTCGTCGAAGAGACAATCGCCCATCTGTTCATGCAGGATCACATCGACTTTTTCCGGCAGGTTAAATGCCGAGCTGTGGACGCCGACGAATTCGACATTCGCGATCTGATTGTGGGCCGCGATGGTTTTGGCGTGCTTCAGAATTTTCGAATGATCGATGGCGTAGACCTTGGCCGCGCCGCGACGTGACGCCAGGGCCGCGAGAATTCCCGTGCCGGTGCCGAGATCGATCACGCGATCGCCGGGGCGAATATGGCGCGCAATTGCGGCATTGTAGAAATTCATGCGTGGTTTGTCCGCCAGCATTCTTTCCTGCTCGTAGAAATCCGCGAAGTAGCGGCCGTTGAACTCACGATATCGAGCATCCGCCGATTTTTCGCCCTGCGAAAAAAACCAGGCCGCCACACTCGGGCGGGCCTGAATCCAGGCAGTAATTCGCGCCGACAGATGGCGAAGCGCCGTAAAAATTTTCGCACTGAGGCGCTGAAGAGATGACGTGACCATAAGAACCGGGACAAAACTCCACCCCGGTCGGGCAGTTTGAAGATCGCGTTTCACGAACGCAAGGTATCGTCCGAGGCAACGCTGCCCGGCATTCCAGAAGCTGTGGGAGGGGCTTTACGTTTTGTACTAACTGGCCTTCAACGTTTCGCCGGCGCTTTCGCGATCCGAATTCCGTCCTTGTCGATCTGTATCCGGCGATCGCGATACAGCGCCCCAATCGCCTGCTTGAAAGCTTTTTTGCTCACTCCGAACACCGCTCGAATATCTTCCGGCGAACTGTTGTCGTGGTAAGGCAAATGACCGTCGCTATCTTTGAGCGCCTCGATGATTTGCTCGGTTAGCGGAGCGATCCGCCGATAACCGGCTCGATCGAGAGCGAGATCAATTTTTCCGTCGGGCCGGACCGTCCGGACGAATCCTTCCAAAGGTTGCCCCGGCGTGAGCGGTCCCGCGAGATCGGAGTGATAGAGCAATCCACGATGCGCGTGCTCGACGATGACGTTGAAGCCCAGCGGCGTCGCATCGACTACGAGCAATTTTACCGCCTGACCCTCGGTGTAAGTCGGTGGCGTGAGATTCAAATATCGATTAAGCCGGGAGCTCGCGATGATGCGATCGGTCTTCTCGTCGAGCGCGACTCGCACCACGAGCCAGTCACCGGCTTGCAACGGCTTGGTCTGTTCGCGAATCGGCAGAAGCAAATCTTTCTCCAATCCCCAATCGAGAAAGACGCCAATGCGGGGATTCACGCTAATCACACGTAACAGAGCGAACTCGCCCACCACTGCATGAGGCGTCTCGGTTGTCGCGACGAGGCGGTCCTCGGAATCGCGATACACGAAAACATCCATGATCCCCCCCGGCACCACGCCTTTGGGAATATAACGGCCCGGCAAAAGAATTTCTCCATGCGTGCCGCCATCGAGGTAATATCCAGGAGGAGCGGAGCGAAGAATCGGGAGCAGGTTACGTTTGCCAATGAGCGCCATTCCCCAGAACGGTGAACTCAACGTCCGATCAAGGGGAGTCAATTCGCGAGGCGATCGCTGCTCCGCACGAAATCTCGCACCGTCAATTAATTCAGGAAAACCACTTCGAGAGTTCGCGTCGTCTTCGGTCCGGAGTGAAACCGGTTGATGACCCACCGAACGACATACTTTTGAAGCCAGGTGGCGCTGATGGCGAATGCCGCGGTGGCCAGCCAAACCGGCACGAATTTAAACTCAGGAGAATCCAGCCGCGCAAAAAGTTTTCCGGCGATCTGCAAGCCCGCGATGTGCCAAAGGTAAACCCACAATGAGGACGCGGAGACCCACGCCACAAATGCTTCCACCTTCGCCGGCAAAATCGGCAGGCGCATCAACGCCGCATAAAGCAAATGCGATACGCCGAGCCCGTACCAAAAATACACGAGTCGCGGTGGGTACTTATGAGCGGCCGCAGCTTCAGGATCGTCGATCAGCCCTAATCCGACCATCAGCATCGCAGCACCTAACAATCCCACGGCGGCCCACAGGAGCGCTTCCGTTCGAGCCATGCCCGGCCACCGCATGCCAAGCCCGAAAATGCAGCCGTAGGGGACGAGATAAAATAGCGAGAACTCGATGAGATCGTGACCGGTAAAATCGCCGAGATTCGAAAATGCGAACCACATGAATTCGTGAACCAAATACGCGCCGCCGATTATCAGTAAATAGTTTGCCGTGCTCCAACGATGACGAGCCCGCAGCAACCACGGTGAAATCAATGCGACCAAAAGAAACACCCGAATGACCCACACATAACCGATGCCATCGAGCAGCAGGAACGTTCGCAGGACCGCGGTGCCAGTAAACCGTCCCGGCGCGGTGACGGCAGCGAACGTGAAATAGCAGAGCAGAAAAACATATACGGGCGCCAACAACCGCACCGTTCGTTTCCTTAGGTACGACCACGTATCGATCGGCCGTCCGCGGAATCCCAGCTGACACACGGCTCCTGAAACGAAAATCAAAAGCGGCACGTCGAAGTGTCGAAGTAACCAGACGGTCGTCGGAGGTTTGACATGCGAGAGGAGAATACAGAACAACCCAAGCACGCGCAAAATATCGTAGATTCGATCGCGTCGCTCGATTCGAGCGGATGAGCGAATCACTGGTTGTGGGTGGGACTGGACGGCGGACGAACTCGTAAACTCCATGTGGTTAGATCGGACGGCCGGTGACGATTTTCTGGATACCCGAGGTCGAGTTCATCCGTCGAGCGTTGGTCCGACGGGAAACCGTACGGAATTCACCAAGCAAGTTCCCCGCGGAGCCATTCTTTCCGCCCTCCCCTACTCCCAAATGGGGAGAATGCCGCGATCGCGTCGATTGAAACTGTGGAGGGGCTTTACGCCCCGATTTGAACTGCGGTGGTCAGTCGGGGCGTAAAGCCCCTCCCACAATCGAGCTTGAGCGAACGATGAAAACCACTGACCGGGCTTCCCACCGTCCTGCTTAATCCAGCTTCTGCAGCGCCCGCGGTTGCTCGCTGACGCCGGTTTCTTCCATGGGCTTGGTAAGCTTCGCGAGGAATTCAACCACATCACGCAGCTCAGTCTTCGTTAGAACCGCCCCGTAAATCTCAGGCATCGAGGAAGGTGCGCCTTCCCGACGAGTGATGTCAGCTTTCTTCACCTCCGTGATCTTACCATCAGCGTTGCGCAGCGAGATGATGTCCGGCGTCTCATTTGCGACGATACCGCCGATAAATTTTCCGGATTTGAGGGTCAACACCACGCTATCGAAGCCCGGGGCGATCTTCGCGCTAGGCTTCACCACAGACTCGAGCAGATAATTGCGGTCGTGCCTTGTGCCCACCATCGCGAGATTCGGGCCTGCATCACCGCCCCCACTGCTGCCGATACTGTGGCAACGCACACAGGCCATCACCGGTTGGGAAAGAAAGATTCGCTGACCGCGTTTGGCGTCGCCGCCCTCCAACGCAACCAAGTAAGGTGCGAGTGGATTTCCAGTCGCAGCAAGTGCCGCGTCGCGGTCCGCCAGCAATTGGTGAATCGCGGGGTCCGAGCGTTTCGCCGCGGCATCGAGCAACTCCAGCTGAGCGCCCGCCGGCACTTCGCCAGCCGCAAGTTTTTTCAGCTGAGCCGCCAGCAATGGGTCGGCGGTCGGGTGAGCGAAATTCGCCAGAGTCCGATACGCAGCCTTCTGCTCCTCAGCGTCGCCGTCTTTGACCAGCCGCGCGAGCAAGGGCGCAACGGTGTCAGGAGACAAACGCGCCGCGATGGGGAGAGCCGTGAGTCTGAACTGTGGCGTCTCTGATTTGCTCGCGAGCCCCACGAGCTCCGAGAGGCGCGGATCATTGGTTTTATTGAGAGCATTGAGTGCAGCGGCCCGTGTTGCTCCGGGTTGTTTTTCATCGCGGATGACCGCGGCCAAAATATCAGCCGCGCCTTTCGCGCCAAAACCTTCAATCGCTGTCAGCGCTGCAATCTCGACCGTTTCCGGCGTAGCAATCTGGAGGAGCTGGGGCATGGCAGACGTGAGCGCGTCGCGCGGCGTCGCGGCGTCGCGCGTGCTTTGCGCCAGCGGTCGGAAAACGCCCACGATGCGATCACGCGCGGGCGGCTTCGGCCAAAGCGCGAGTTGGTTGATCGCTTCTATTCTCAATTTTTCCGGCGCATCCGCTCGGGCGGCGTACGCGGCCAGCGCCACCGCATCTTCCGGACGCCCCAGTCGGAAACGGGCGTTGATGACGCGCAACATCACGGGTTCGTCATCAAGGGGTTGAGCGGACATCGCGGCGAGTTCGGGCAAGGCTGCAGTGATCGGCACATCGTTGATCGCACGCGCTGCTTCGCGAACGATCAAGCGATCGGAGTCTTTGAGAAACTGCGCCGCGTCCGCGAGGGCGAGACGACGATACGCCAACAACACGCCCAGCCGCACCGCCCGCGACTCGTCGTTGGCCGCGGCAGCGAGCGCATCCAGATTGTGAGCACCGACCAGACCCATCACGAGTGCGTGACGGAGAAAGTTATCGGCATCGTTGTTGGCGCGAAGCGCGTCGAGCAAAGCCGGCGCCGCATCAGGTCGCTTGAGTTTCCCGAGGCTCTGCGCGGCGAAAAACTTTACGCGGTTATTCTCATCTTTGAGCGCGGCGATCAGCGCAGGAGTGACGTCGCTCACGCCGTGGTCGCCAAGCACCTTGATGGATTGAGCGCGCACTTCTGGATCCGAGTCGCGAATCAAATCGTGCAACGGCGTCAGCGCGACTGCGCCGGAACCGGCGGCCAGTTGACCAAGCCCCCAGATCGCGTGCAACCGCGCGAGCGGAGGAGCTGTGCGCGATTGTGCAACCCGCGCGAATGCAGGCGCGGACGCGGCGCCGCGTTCCGCCAGCGTATACTGCGCTTCCAACCGAACCCGCCAGTCGGCGTGGCCGAGCAGCTTCACCAGCTCGTCCGATGTTTTCTTGGTAGTGTCCGCGGCGATGAGCGCTTTCGTTTCCTTAACGAGCGGATCGTTGACGTGCTGTGGATCGAAGATCGCGTAAATGCGACCGCGTTTCGACTTCGGCCAGCCTTCCGCCCAATCAGAATAATAAAGCCGACCGTCCGGACCAAACTTCACATCCGTCGGGAGCGCTGACGTAAGAAAAGGTTTCGCGTCGGCGACGCCATACGTCGCGCCGTTTGGTTTCAATTTGTACTCAAAGATGCCACTTCGGGTGATGCTGCCCTTGAAATGCGTGATAAAAATCGAGTCGCGATAAGACGCGTTGAGCCCGGTGCCGGGATAGTAAGCGATACCCGACGGGCCGTCTTCGATGTTACAGACGGGCGCGAGAAGAAATGCGGCCTGCTCCGCGTGCCGCGGATGCCACATTTTTTCCGTGTTCCAAACGCCGGCATTTCCAAGCGGCGCGAACTGATAACCAATGCGCCAGCCGCTGTCGCCGTTTTCCACGAGATGCACCAGGCGTTCCTGATCCCCTTGATCGGAATCGTTGTCGCCCGTGAAGAGATCGCCGTTTTCGGTGAAAAGAAGACTTTGTGGATTGCGGAGCCCGGTCGCAAAAACCTCCAGCTGCGTCCCGTCAGGATTGCAGCGAAACACCGCTCCCGTATCCACGGATTCGACGACGCCACCTTCCTTGGTGGGAACGTGTGCGCCACGATCGCCGATCGAGAAATAAATTTTCCCGTCGGGGCCGAACGTCAGGCCGTGCAGATCATGACCCGTGAAATTGAAACGCACGCCGTAGCCGCGACTTAATTCCACCCGGGTCTCCGCTTTGTCATGCCCGGTGAATTTCCACAGGCTCGGAATGCTGGTAAAATAGACATCGCCGCGGCGCGCCAGAACGCCCGAGCCAATTCCATCGAGCGGCGAATTAAAGCCAGTCGCGTAAACCGACGAATGATCGGCCTTGCCATCGCCATCGCGGTCTTCGACGAGACGCACCAATTCGCTTTCGATCGAAAGTTCTTTGACTCCTTCTTGGCCGAGCTTGTTGGCGATGAGCTTCGTGCGATCCTCGATCGTGCGGCAGGCGAGATCGTCTTCGAGCATCCAGCGGTAATCGCGAATATCGAGCACGCTGCTCCGGTAGCGGTACGTTTCCGCGACGAAAATCCGCCCGTGCTCGTCGAAGTTGAACGCCACCGGATTGGCCAACATCGGCTCCGCGGCCCAAAGCGATGCCTTAAGTCCCGTGGGAAGTTTCATTCGTTCAATCGCTTGAAGTCCCTCGTTCGATGCGGGCAAAACTTCAGGAGCAGCAACGCGTGTCCCAATATCGCTCACTCCGTGGACTTCCGACGGCACGGTCTCGTCGACATCAATTTCGACAGCACGACTACTGACGGAACAGCCGAGCGTCAGACAGGCAGTGAGCGTCAGGACGCGGAACGAAAAAGGAGACAGCAACATGGGGGTGGAAGATCGTAGGAAGACGAATCTGAGAGACAAGGGTGGCACGAAGATCGAAATTATTTCAGATCGAACGGCGGAAACCGACCTGCGCAGTCGATCGCGCCGTTCAATAAAGCGCGTAGGGAGGTCACGCGAACCGGAAGGCCGCATGCTCGCAAGAATTATTATTCTCGAGCGCGATGACACTGTGGCTCCTCGAGCCCGAGTGTTATTCGTCAAATCCACTGACGCTCAGCGAGCGGCCGTTGTCCTTCGCCCCGAGTTGAAGAATATAGGTCGCCGCGGCTTTCGCCCAAGCGGCGGGCTTCTGGTATTGGCCAGCATCGTCCGCCCAGCAGGATCTCAACA
>CBRAFL010000002.1:0-38404 GCA_967755055.1 uncultured bacterium | reverse complement strand
TTACGCCTTGGGGAGTTTTTGCGTTGGGATAATTCACCATCGCGCAAGACAGCCCGTATTTTTTGAGCGTCGGAAAGTCTTCGGGATTGAGTAGCTCGATGGACTCGAGCCCGAGTCCCTTTGCAGCGGCCGCCAGTGTTTCTAGGGGAATGTCTTTATAGCACCATTTGCAGACGGAATGGCGGATGTTGTTGGACGCAGACATGGAGCTGGAGGTCGCGGGCATGGAGGCGGAGGAGCTTGGGCCGTCAGCTGCACGCATCCTAGGTAAGGTCGCGAGAGCAGCTGCTCCGGCGAGGGACACGATGGCTTCACGACGAGTGATGACGGTCTTCATGGGGCTCGCGTAACGTCAAGAAACGGGGAGAAGTTGGCAAGACTCTCTTGCGTCCGCGAATCCGGTTTATACCATCCGGAAATGCATCCGTCTTCTCCTCATGCTCTGTCGCGTCGAGACGTTTTGAAAACCATGGGAGCCGGCGCGGCGCTGCTGAGCATGGGAGCGCTTTCCCTGCGTGCCGTCGCAGCTGAATCCACTCCGGCGTCGGCGTCCACCGCGGCGAGCGGAAAAATTTCGCAGCCGTTTACCCTGCCGCCGCTCGGCTACGCTTACGAAGCGTTGGAGCCGCACATCGATCGGCAGACGATGGAAATTCACCACACGAAACATCACCAAGCCTACATCACCAACGCGAACAAAGCGCTGGCTGACTTTCCGGAGTTGAAGGAGAAATCCGCGGAAGAGATTTTGCAGAACCTCGCGGCCGTCCCGGAGAAAATCCGCACGGCTCTACGGAATAATGTCGGTGGTCACGCGAATCATTCTTTTTTCTGGCGGACCATCGGACCGAAAGCGGGCGGTGCGCCGGCCGGTGAAATCGCGGACGCGATCACGAAAGCGTTTGGATCGTTCGACGTTTTCAAGACGCAGTTTTCTGATGCGGCGATGAAACGTTTCGGAAGCGGCTGGGCCTGGCTCAGCGTACAAGGCGGAGCGTTGAAGGTGCACTCGACCGCGAATCAAGATTCGCCGCTCAGCGAAGGTGCGACTCCGCTCCTCGGCGTCGATGTTTGGGAGCACGCGTACTATCTCCACTACCAAAATCGGCGGGCCGATTATCTGGCGGCGTTTTGGAACGTGATCAACTGGTCGCAAGTGGAAATGAATTATCACGCGGCCAAGATGGCGTGAATGAAGGCGAGGGCGGCTGGAGGTTTTCGTTACGTCGAGGTTACGCTCATGTGACGTAACTGCGGCGAGAGTGAGGTCGAAGGCTCGACTGGTGATTCGCAGCGGGATTATTTTCTGCAAAAAAAAGACGCGAGCCGGATGGCTCGCGTCGTTTTGCGAAGTCGGGGGTTGATGCCGCTGATCAGCGCTTGATGGTAGCTGCGGTTGACGCGCCCTGCGTTGGAGCGAGGCCGAAGAATTCGACGACGTGGGTGACGTTGTTGTAACCGCGGGATTTCAGCAGCTCTTCGATCTGAACTACATTGCGACGGAGTTCGGCGGTGGTTTCAGGATCGATCTCCTGCACGCGGTTGGTGTCTTTGCAGATCACATGATAGGGATGAGCTTCTCCGAGGCTCATGGCGTAGAGGCTGGTTCCATTATGGAAGAACGAGCGACGCACGAGACCGATGTCTTCGAAGGCACTGAGACAACGGTAAACGGTGACGAGATCGCATGAGCCGCTCTCGAGATCAGCGTGGATTTGTTCGATGGTGGTGGGTTGACCGCGCTTCACGAGCGCGGCGAGAATCGCGATGCGTGGTTGCGTGATACGCAACCCGGCTGCCTTGAGGCGTGCGCAAGCGACGTTAAGAGGCGATTGGGCCTTGTCAGCGGACGATTTGCTGTCCGCGAGGGGTGAGTTGGTCTGGGTTGTTGCGATCATCTTGTAAAATAAAATGACCGAGTGGCGGGAAGCTTCGAGGTTATAATCATGCATTTGCATCAGGTCTTTCACTGAGGGCCCAAAGATTGAATTCGGACTCTGGCTTGCTAGTTGCGCGTCCGCGGCCGGTGTGCTAAATCGGTTCGACAACATGCAAGACCCGGACTTCGCCGAAATTGTCGGCCTGATCTGTAAAGAAGACCCTCGCTTCGACCGAAAGGCCTATGACTTCATCCGCCTCGGCCTTGACCACACAGTCAAGGAGTTGAAGGCCAAAGAGTCCGCCCGCGCGAGCCGCTCGCGGCACGTCTCGGGGCCCGAGCTGTTAGAAGGCCTTCGCGTCTACGCACTGGAGCAGTTCGGCCCGCTCACCAAGACGGTGCTGGAGTCGTGGGGAATACGGCGTTGTTCGGATTTTGGGGACATCGTTTTCAATCTGATCGAGTACAATGTATTCAGCAAAACCGATAACGATCGGCGCGAGGATTTCTCGGACCTGTACACGTTCGAAGATGCGTTTGTGAAACCATTCCTGCCGACGAAATCGAGCCGCGGTTCGTCGAGCGCCGAGGCGGTTGGCTCGGCCTGATCTGGATTTGTCGGGACGCGAGCCGAGGTGGACGGAGATCTTTCTCGCCGCCGTGGTGATGCGATCTACATCGTTCCTCTTTTATGGTTAAATCGTCCACGACTCCGGCAGATTTTCGCTTGCTTGATGCCTTCTGGCGGGAGCCGGTGGAACGCATCGTTCTGCCGAATGGATTGACGCTGATTTTGAAGGCAGACCGTTCTGCGGCGCTAACCTCCGTTCAGGTGTGGGTAAAAACCGGGAGCACTCATGAAGGCGAAAACCTCGGCGCCGGACTTTCGCACTACCTCGAGCACATGTTGTTCAAAGGTACGGACCGGCGAGCAGGGCGCGAAATCTCCGCGGCGGTCCAGGCCCACGGCGGCTACATCAACGCGTATACCACGTTTGATCGCACGGTGTACTACATCGATCTGCCGAGTGAGCACACCGCGGTCGCGATCGATCTGCTTGCGGATGCCGTCCTTCATTCGACGCTTCCCGCCGACGAATGTGTGAAGGAAAAAGAGGTTATCCTTCGCGAGATCGCGATGACCAAGGACGATCCGGATAACCGGCTGTGGGATGCTTTGTTTTCGACGGCGTTTCGCGAACATCCCTACCGCCAGCCGATCATCGGCCACCGTGAGGTATTTTCAGCCGTCACTCGGGATGATCTGGTTGGCTATTATCGCGCCCGCTACGTGCCGAACAATCTGACGGTGGTCATCGTCGGCGACATCGATCTGGCGGCGACACGCGCGGCTGTTGAACAACATTTCGGAGCCGCGCCTCGCTCCAAACTCGCGCCGGTGCTGGTGCCGGCAGAACCCCTTCAATTAGGAGTTCGCGCTGAGCATCGCTTCGAAGACGTCGAGACCACTCGCGCGGTTTTGGCGTGGCCGATTCCTGGACTGACGCATGATGACGCGCCCGTGCTGGATTTACTTTCGAGCGTGTTGGGCGGCGGTGACAGCTCGGTGCTTTGGCAGGAGATTCGAGAGAAGGCGGGGCTGGTTCACTCGATCGACGCGTCGAGTTGGAACCCTGGATCCAGCGGACTTTTTTGCATCTCTTTCAACGCGGACGCGACGAAGCGGCTTAAGGCAACTGCGGCGATTGAAAAGACGCTCGCGCATCACGCGGCGCGTGGGTTCACGCCGGCGCAGCTCAAGAAGGCGATGCGCCAGCTGGTCGTGGGCGAAATCAACACCCGAAAAACAATGAGCGGCCAGGCCTCGCGGCTCGGCGCGGCCGAAGTCGTCGTGGGCGATCTCGATCACAGCCGTACTTATTTTCAGCGACTGAGCACAATCACTTCCGCGGATCTTCGGCGCGCGCTAAAAATGTACCTGGAGCCGACGCGGCTTTCGTCGGTGTCGCTCAATCCCGTTGCGGCTGCGCCAGTGCAACCGGCGGCGGAAAAACGTGGAGACGGTCAATCTGACTTCACCGAGGTCAAGCTGCCGAATGGCGCGCGGCTGTTGCTTCAGCCAGACCGGCGGCTGCCCAATTTGCATTTTCGTTTTCTGATGTGCGGCGGCCCGCTGTTTGAAACGGCGGATAAACGTGGATCCACATCATTGTTGGCCACGATGCTGACGAAGGACACTCGTCTGCGCTCTGCGGCGCAGGTTGCGGAGTTCATTGAATCCGTGGGCGGTTCGTTCCATCCGGTGGCGGGAAACAACAGTTTGGGCTTGGCGGTCGAGGTGCTGCCGACAGACGTCGCCCGTGCGCTCTCCGTGTTGGAGCAAGCCGTGCGGTTTCCCCTTTTTAAAACGGACACGTTCACCCTCGAGCGCGACGCACAGCTGGCCGCACTTCAGCAGGATGATGATGATGTCGTGACGTTGGCTCGAAAACATCTTCGTGAGAAATTTTTCGGCGCTCATCCGCTGGCGTGGGATGCGCATGGCAATGAACGCGGCATCAAGGCGCTTCGCCCCGCGGATCTCAAAGCGCTGCACCGCCAGCTGCTGGTCGGCGGAAACGTGGTGCTCGCTGTCGCCGGCGATTTCGATCCGCGGCAACTCGTTCCCAAGTTGAAGGCGTTTCTCGCGAAACTGCCGAAAGGAAAGGCGGTCGCGCCGAACTCGACTGAGGCATACGCGCTTCCGGCGTCGGTGGGCGATTTCGTGGAGCAGCAACCGCGCGAACAAGCCGTGGTCGGCCAGGCGTTCCCCGGGCCGCGAGTGAATGCGGAGGATTCGTACGTGAGTGAAGTGGCGGACGAGTTGTTCAGTGGAATGGCTTCGCGGCTGTTTGAGCGCGTTCGCGAGGAGAAGGGACTGGCCTACTTCGTCCGTTCCGGACGCGTGATCGGTCTGGATGCGGGTATGTTTTATTTCTTCGCGGGCACGCAACCAGGTCGAGAAGCCGAGGTATTGGCGGAGATCAATGCGGAGATTTCGCGCGTGCAATCGGGTGGGGTGGAGGCTGCGGAACTCGCGCGGTGTCAGGCTCGGTTAAAAGCAGGGCGCCGTCAGGGCCTGCAAACAAACGGTTCGCGTGCGATGCACGCGGCTCTGAATGCGCTCCAAGGCCAGCCCATTAATGATTGGAAAAACTATGATGCAAAAATCGACGCGGTGACGATTGCTGATCTCTCGGTTTTTGCCGCGCGTCATTTCCAGCCAGCTTTGCGAACGCAGCTCGTGGTAAAGCCGTGATTCTCTGAGGTTCGATGTTCGGTGGCAGGTGGAGGCGGTATAGTTACGATATAATGCAAAATATTTGCATAAAATGCTGGCGCTGGACCAGCCCCCACTTCACGTTGCTCGCGCCATGAAGAACAAACTGTTCAGTTTCATCACCCTGCTCACGCTGGTCAGCGTGTTGGCAGTTCCGTCGGTTCGGGCAGAAGAGCCCGTAAAAGAAAAAGCGGTGGGAAAGAAAACCCTCGCAAAATACGACGCCGATAAAGACGGCAAGTTGAGCGCAGAAGAGAAAGCGGCGATGGAGGCCGAGAAAGCGAAAGTGAAGGCTGAGCACAAAGCCAAGAAGGACGCCGAAAAAGCGGCAGCAGGCAGCGAGGCCAAAGAGACCAAGTAACGGGTCTCTTCCGTTAAGTTTGGCCCCGGTGTAATTCGCCGGGGCTTTTTTATGTGCGCGAGCCTGAATCTTCGCCAAGCGCGCCACTCCACTTAAGCTTCGTTCGAACGACGGAGAAATGTGAATAGTCCACGCGTTGAGCGAGTGGAATTTTTAATTTCGAGATGGTGATTTCGATCGGCGAGCCCACGCCCACCTTGAGGTCGCGTTGACCGTCCATGGCAACGAGAAGGCGTGATGCGGGAGAACGATTGAGAACGCGAAGGCAAACATCCTCACGAAAAATGATGGAGCGATTGCTCAGCGTGTGCGGGCAAATGGGCGTCATCGCGATCACCGCCGCATCGGGGTGAATCAATGGTCCGCCCGCGGATAAATTATAGGCTGTCGAACCCGTCGGCGTGGAAACGATGAGACCGTCGCACGTGTAGTTGGTCACCAGCTCCCCGTCGGCGTGCACCTCCAGTTTCACCAGGCGCGAGTTCACTTCGTCTTTGATCAAGACATCGTTGAGCGCGAGATCGTGCGAGCCGGGGCCGGTGCAGCATTCGAGCAACGAGCGATGAGCGATTCGATATTGTCCGCCGAGAAGATCGAGGAAATGAGCTCTCGCTTCGTCCGCGGAAAACGTGGTGAGAAATCCGAGGCTGCCACGATTCACGCCGATGATCGGGACCTGTTGATGAGCGGCCTCGCGCGCAACTCCGAGCAAAGTTCCGTCGCCGCCGATCACGCAGCACGCGTCATAGCCGCGCAGATAATCGGCTGGAAGCGGGAAGAGCGCGGTTTGAGTGATGTCGACTCCTGCTCTCCGTGCGGCGGCGATCAACTCACGAGCCAACTCGGGAGCCCCAACTTTGTCTTCGTTGATGACAAACGCGACTTTTCGGAACGGCTTCATGTGCGAGCTAGTGAAACCACGAATGCCCGCGAATCGACACGAATGTTACGCGAGTCGTGCTGAAGCGCGCGCCGAGAATTTAATCTGTTTTCTTCAGGCACAGCAAAAACTCCCGATTGCCGTCCGCGCCGGTGATCGGCGAGTCCATCGTGCCGACCAATTGCGCTCCGGGTAGATTGGCGAGGGCGAACTCGCGGACGCCGGCGCCGCGGGCGAGAGCGCGGTCCTGAACGGCGACGTCGCGGATCACGCCGCGACCTTTGTCGACTTCGACTTTGCCCGCTTCGAATTGCGGTTTCACGAGGGCAACCAGTACCCCCTCGCGGCGGAGCAGCGGCCAGATGGCGGGCAGCACCGTTTTGAGCGAGATGAACGAAAGATCCATTACCACGAAATTGAAATCAGATCGTGGCAATGCTGCCGCCGTGAGATGGCGCGCATTGATTTTCTCCAGATTCGTTACGCGCGAGTCAGCGCGAAGCTTCGCATGCAACTGCGCGCGGCCAACGTCTACGCAGACCACATCTGTCGCGCCCGCTTGAAGAGCGCAGTCGGTGAAACCGCCGGTGGACGCGCCGACGTCGAGGACATGCGCGCCACGAAGATCGAGCGTGAAACGGTCGATGGCGCCGGCGAGTTTTTCGCCACCGCGCGAAACAAAGCGGGGTGGTTGTTCGATCGTGAGTTCGATATCGGTGGAGAATTCCTTGCCCGGTTTATCGAGCCGTTCCGTGCCGCGGAGAACGCGACCCGACATGATGAGCGCCTTGGCTTGGGCGCGCGATTCCGTGAGGCCACGGGTGACGAGAAGTTCGTCGAGGCGAAGTTTCGGGGCGTTCGTCATTCGGAGCGAACGCTGCGGAGTTTCTGGCGCGCGGGCGACCAACATGTCGTACGTCCGCCGATTTCTTCGCGGAGCAGGAGCACGCCGGTGCGCGGGCAGCGACCGCCTGCTCTCCACCGATGATGGAACAGCCAGGTTTCGGGAATGTTGACGTTGAGATCAGCGGGAGGCTCGTGGCCTTTCCCGGCGATTTTCTCGAGCGCGAGTCGGCAAACTCGGCGGCATTCCTGCCAAAGAGTTTTAGTTTCCGTAGAAGTCAGCGAACCCGCCGGTTGTTTCGGGTGAATGGCGGCGCGCCATAAAATCTCGTCTGCCATCCAGTTTCCAAGTCCGGGGAAACGTTCCTGCATCAGGAGCACGGCTTTGATCGGTGCGCGTGCGCGGCGTCGAAGAAAATCGCCAACCGCGGCAGCGGTGAAGTCACTCGAGAGAATTGCCGGAGCGATGTTGCTCCACCACGGTGGCGGTTGCGGGCCAAGGTGGAATTGCACGCGACCGAACATCCGCGGATCAGAAAAGACCAAGGCGTGCCGTCTGGTTTCGAGCACGAGGTGGTCGTGTTTTGTGGGCGAGAAATTCGGTTCACGAACGTAGAGTTCGCCGCTCATTCCGAGGTGAACGCCTAGCCAGACTTCACCGCTAAACCGAAAAAGAATTTGTTTCGCGGCGGTGTGGGACGAACTGAATTTCGCGCCGGTTAACGCGGGCGCCAAACGCTCGGAGTCGAGTCCCCGAAAAACCTTCGCCTTCGGGTGAAGCCTTACTTTTGTGACGCGTTGTCCATGTGCGGCCTGATCCCAGCGCTTTCGGAAAAACTCAACTTCGGCGAGTTCAGGCATGTCACGGGCGGCCTACTGGATTTCCCAATCGTACGCATGATGAGAGAGCATCTTGGGTGTGCGATCCGTGACCTGCACGACGTCCTCGATGCGGCAACCGCCAAGACCTGGATAGTAGAGTCCGGGCTCAACGGTCACCACGGCTCCTTTCTTCAACAGCATGGAAAACATTCCGCCCATTCGCGGAAGTTCGTGAACGGCCAATCCCAAACCGTGGCCCGTACCATGAAAAAATCCGACCGAACCTTTTTTTGTGCGCCGCGTCTCGAACCCGGCGGCGGTGAAGGTTTCCACGACTTGCTCGTGAACCGTTCGTCCATCGATTCCGGAGCGGATCATTTTTAGAGCGGCACTTTGCGCTTCTCGCACGGTGGTGACGAGTTTGCGCTGGGCTTCGCTGGCGCGACCGCGCAAGTAGGTGCGCGTCATGTCGCCGAAATAGCCGGTCTTCGAGACACGCGGAAAGATATCGATGATGATCAGTTCGTGCGGCCGAAGTGGACCGGTGCCGCGCTCATGTGGATCGCAGGCCTGATCGCCACCTGCGACAATCGTGGTGCCATTCGCGTGTCCGCCTTCGGCGAGGATGGCGCTCTCGATCGCAAACCGCAGGCGTTCGGAAGTGAGCGGATCGCCGCTGTAGAATAGCTCGCGACCGCGGACACGCGACTGTTTCAAAATTTTCTCAGCGACGGTGAATCCGACCGAGCAGAGCCGGTTGCCTTCGCGAATGGCAGCCGCTTCCGCGGGAGATTTAATCTCGCGTTCGGGGAACAGTGGACCGCGTGAAAGCTCGAGATGCAGGCCCAATTTTCGCAGTGCGACGTAAAGGATGGCGGGGAAATCATCCGCGACTTGAAAAGCGCTGACGCGATACGCGCGCGCGAGTTCGGCGATTGTTTCGGCGGTGCCCACCTGACGGCGAGGCCATCGTTTGGCGGCTTTCGCCCGCCACGCCTCGAGCGGGAGCACATCATCGAATGTATTGGCTTTCTTGATTCGGCCAAACTCGAGTGCGCTTTGCGCCGTGATCCGTTTGCGTCCCGTGCTGAATGCGATGAAAGGATCGTGCACCTCCACTTTGCTAAAATAGAGCTGATCGGCGCTCGTGGTGGTATCGGCGAAAAGGAGGGGAGGAAGGTTGGCCACGGTTCGATGAAGTTCAGGTGTTGTGGATTCAGTTGGCGGGCTTTAGCCGCACTTCGAAAAGCTTCGGCCAGTTTTTTCCAGTCACAAAAATTCGGTCATTTTTCGCGTCGTACGCGATTCCGTTCAAGACGTCGGTGTTCGGCTGGCGATCCTGAGAGGGAAGCAGGCCCGTGAAATCGACTACCCCCAGCAGCCTGCCCGTTACTGGATCGATTCGTACCACGTAGGGCGTCTGCCAGACGTTGGCGAAAATCTCGCCGTGAATATATTCCAGCTCATTCAGCATCTTGAGCGGTTTCCCGGCGTGATCGAACACTTGGATGGTTCGAGTGACTTTAAACGTCGAAGGGTCGAGGAAGCGCAGCTCGTGAGTACCATCACTCATGATCAGGGATTCGCCATCGGTCGTCAGTCCCCAACCCTCACCGGTGTACGAAAATTCGCGCTGTTTTTCGAAAGTCTGCAGATCGTAAACGAAACCGGTGTGATTTTGCCATGTGAGTTGAAAAACCTTCGATCCGATCACGGTCATGCCCTCGGCAAAATATTCCGATGACAGCTGCACTTCGCTGCGGACGTGACCGGTCTCCAATTCAACCTTCCTGAGCGAGGAACGACCGTTGAGGCCGGTGCTTTCGATCAAAATTCCCTTCAAATAAATCAGCCCTTGTGTGAATGCTTCCGGATCATGCGGCCAGGCATTCACTGCTTCGTAGCTGTAGCTTTTGACGTCGGGCGGGACGACGGTGCTTTTCGAGGAAGTTTCCGCCGAATTCGGCGTACTCGAAACGGCGCTGCGGGATTTGGCGTCGCAGCCGCACAAACCAAAGCCTAGCGCGCCAATGAGCAACAAACGTAACGGCGAGAACCGCAAACGTTCAAAGCATCGGCGGTGAAGGTTCTTCATCACGTCCGGATCGTGCACGGTATAGTGGCGTAGGGTGATGCGCTTTACGCCCCGCAGAAAGGGTTGCGCCGTTGCTAGCCCTTGGGAATTTCGTTGTCGGTCTTGAGGACCAAGACGGGCGTTTTCGTCTTCACCCAGACTTCTGCTTCCTTGAAGTGTTTAGCCGGAATATTTTCCAACGCTTCCCCGACGGTCTTGGCGGGATAGAGCCGTCCTTTTTTCGAGGCGTTGTAATCGTAGGCTCCGCGGAAAATACGTTCCTGCGTTGTGGCCACGCTTTCGGTTTCCGGGATCTGCAACACCCATCCGGCGAAGTCGGTCTTCGGGAACTTGTCTTCTGGGTCTGATACTAAAATGACGAACTGCTTTTTTACTGCTGGCGGCTTCTCGTCTTCGCCAGGATCAGGCTCCACGACCAGATTCATTTCTTCCATCACGCGACGAAGCACGGAGGGCTCAATTTGGTTTTTCTTTAAGATCTCGGCGACCTTGCTGACGTCAATTTTCGGCATATTTCTTAGTTAAGGACCCCCGAATGGACACGAATGAACCTCAAAGTAAAGACGCCGCATGCCCCACGAGTACTTCGATGTCGTAAACGAACGAGACGAGCCGGTGAGCCGGGCTCTTCGGCAGGACGTGCACGCGCAAGGGATGTTGCACCGCGCGGTCCACGTGCTCGTGTTCGACACGCATGGGCGGGTGTTTTTGCAAAAGCGATCGATGCGAAAAGACATGTCGCCGGGCCTTTGGGATTCCTCGTGCTCCGGCCATCTTGATGCCGGTGAAGACTACGACGCCGCAGCGGTGCGGGAACTCGCGGAAGAGCTTGGCTTGGTCGTCGATGCGCCGCCGACGCGGTGGTTTCGTGTCGAGGCCTGCGAAGAAACGGGATGGGAATTTTGCTGGGTTTACCACCTTCGGTCAGGCGGGCCTTTCGTGCTTCATCCGGAGGAAATTGAGGGCGGTGAATGGCTTTGCCCCGAGGAGGTGACCCAATGTGTAGCGAGAAAGCCGCAGGACTATTGCCCGGCATTTCGGAAGATTTGGGCGATCGCGCTGGAAACGCCCGTGCCAGTGACGATTGAGGCTGAAACTAAACGAATGATTTCGTGACCTTCGCGCGCCGGCCCACGATGCGGCCCGGTACACCGCTTTCACTGAGGCGTTTAATCTCATCGAACTGCTTCTCGGTGATGAGACGGCGGGGCACGCGTTTTTCAGCTTCGTAAACGAGGCGGGCGCGATCTTCGTCCGTGGGCGTGTGTACTTCCCAGGAGGTGTGGTGACCTTTGTGGCGCGTCCATTCGATATTGCCGCCGTGGACAACGACGCTGACCTGAAATTTGCTGCCGCCCTCGGGATCTTTATTCCACCAGCCGAACTCGATGCTCATACTTTGAGTTTCTCCGCGTCGGCAACGCGTGCGAGTGCAAACTCCGCGATCGTGGTGCCGAGCCGAAATTCGTTTGCGCGTCGTTCGACCGAGCGCAGCAGAACGTGGGTGGAGGAAATATCCACGACGCCGCCCGCGCACGGCGGACAAAAGCTACCGGTGTTGATTACCAATAATCCTCCGGGCGCATGGGTTACGCCAAGACGATGCGTATGCCCCATGACGAAGACCTTTGCGGGCAGGTTATGGCGTTTCAGCAACGAAGCGGCGCGCGCGGGCGCTTCCTTCCATGCCTTCAGCACGTGTAAAATTCTCAAGGGCGGCCAGATGGTGTCGGAGGCGAATCCGAGAGCGTATTTGAGAGGATTTCGCTCGGACTGATGGCGTTGAGGAATGCTTTCCGCGGCGCGGCGATAAGCGACGAATCGCTCATCGAGTTGTTCTCGTTCGGCAGGCGAAAGGCGGGCGAGTTCCGCTGCGACCCGAGCGCTGAGGACCGAGGCGTCACGTCCCCAAGGCACCAGATTTTCGAAGAGGATGTCGCCGTGCGTTACGAAAACTCGGCGATCAGCGAACTCGACCGCATGCAGATCGGAGATGGTTGGATCATGATTGCCGGTGAGCCACGTGGTCGGCGGCGCGTGCGTTTCGAAAAACTTAATGGCCTCTTTTGTCGCGGCCTCGGTAGCGAGGGGAGTGCGGCTGGCGCGGGTGTCGAGCGTGTCGCCGTTGAGGACGATTTGTGCTGCGCCCTCGAAGAGCGGCTTCAAATCAGCGAGCGATCGAAGATTACTCGCGCGGTCCCCGTAGTGGAGATCGGAAAAAATGCGGATCACGTCACGTGTCACGATTGAGCCCTGGGCGGTGATGCGTCGAATGGCGGGGTGCCGAGCAACGTGGAAAACGGATTCATCGCGTTTCACCAAAGCCAACTTGCTTCGCGCAGCAACTTTGGGTTTCGGCGCTTGCCACTTTTTACGCCCAACAATGAATTGCGGGATGGCTTTATTCGGCTCAATCGCGACGGTCCGGTCCCAGGCAAACCCAACTGAGATGTTCGCGGCCACCTTCGCGTATCTCGATGATCTTTTTCGACCGGGTTCATCCGCATCGTTGCGGCTTCGCGGAATTTCGACGGGAGAAACGCAGCGAATTGAGCTGGCCGGCGGCGCGTTTGCATTGGAGCAGGTTTACCGATCGAAGGTTCGCAGTGATGGATTTTTTGAGTCCCACCGGAAATACATCGATGTGCAGGTTATCTTCGAAGGGGAGGAGGGCATGGAAGTCGTCGATCTCGACCGCGTCGCGGTGCGGCACTCTTACGATGCTCAAAGGGATCTTTTGGTTTATGAGAACGCGATCGGGTCATTGCTGAGATTACGGGCAGGTGACGCGGCGGTGTTTTATCCGTCGGACATCCATATGCCGGGTCTTTGCGGGGAAACGGCGCCGGCTTTGGTCAGGAAAACGGTCATCAAGGTTCCGGTCGGCGCGCGCTGATGGAAGGCCGAGATGCCTGAGCCATGAATTACCGACATCAGTTTCACGCGGGAAATTTTGCGGACGTGATGAAGCATGTCTTGTTGGTGCAACTTTTTCGCGCGCTTCAACAGAAGGAGAAAGGTCTCCTTTACCTGGACACACACGCCGGCCGTGGAAGTTACGATCTTACAGCCGCCGCCGCGGGCGATTCCTACGCGCGGGTTCCAGAGTGGCCGGATGGAATTGGACGGCTGTGGTCGCGGCCGGACCTGCCGTCACCACTGACCGACTACGTTACGATCGTGCGACAATTTGATCACGACCATGGCAACCGGGACGCTTTGCCGCGGTTTTTTCCGGGTTCGCCGTGGATTGCCCGTTTGCTGGCCCGCACCCAGGATCGTCTCGCGTTGTGTGAAAAGCATCCAGAGGAGCTCAAGGCGTTGTCGGAAGAATTTCGCTTCTCCCCCCGGACTACGGTGCAGGGAATTAACGGATACATTGCCCTCCGCGCCATGCTTCCGCCGGCGGAACGGCGCGCGTTGGTATTAATCGATCCCTCTTATGAGGCGCAGGACGAAGTGGCGCAGACGATCTCGGCACTGCGCGATGGACTGACGCGGCTACCGGCGGGTGTATTCGCAATTTGGTATCCGCTCACGGAGCGTGCACGGGTGGACGATTTTTTCGAGGAGTTGAAAGCCTTGCAGCCACCGCCGACGCTCGTGTTGGAGCTGGCGATCGCCTCCGAAGGCGCGGGGGTAAAAATGCGCGGTTGCGGCCTTGCGGTGATCAACCCGCCTTGGAAGTTCGAACTCACCGCGGAACCGCTCCTGGAAGAACTTGCGAAGATTCTGGCGCAAGCTCCCGGTGGCGGTTCTCATCTGCGGTGGCTCGTGCCGGAAAAGTAGATACGGTATCCGGCGTATTTGGCCGCATGGGACACAAAAAAAGGCGGTCAAAAGACCGCCTTTGTCGAGTGAGGATTACTCTGACGACAATCAGCCTCCGAGTGCTTCCGGCTTGCGTACCGCTCGAGCGAGCTCGGCGAGATCGGCGACCGGTGGAACGACACGCAGCGGTGGCGCCTTAAAAATCGGGCGATCCCACATCATGTCTTGACGCTCCAAGACGCGTACAATCGCGACCGGCGCTTCTGCAGGTTGGGAATTGTGGCATGGAGTGGGAAATGGCATAACGGGGTAAGGTGACCAATAAATCGGAACAAGGTGCCAACTACCTAAGGAAAACTTTTGGTGACGGTGGCTTCCGTCGAAAAAAACAAATGCGTGCTCGTCGACGCTGTCGATAATCGCACGCGGAATTGGCGAAGGCTTACAAATTTTTAGCGGCGAAGCGACGAGCGTGGAGCGCGGGGTTACCCGACGCGCTCCACCTCGTTACGCTAGGCTACGCGACGCGCGGGGAGGCTTTCCTCCGCGAGCTGGCGCTTCGGCAACACGACGGTGAGCACGCCTTGATGAATCTCGGCGTGCAAGGCCGGGTAGTCGATGCCATGTCCGAGCCGCAGCCGCAGTTGGTAATCGCGTTGTGCGGTTTCCAAGTGCAGCGACTGCCAGTTCACGCGCACGAAATGAGTTTTACGGGCCGTAACCAAAAGATCAGGACCGCGAGCTTCGATTTCCACGCCCGCCGCCTCGACGCCCGGAACGTACACGGTGAGTTTAACCGTGGCCGGGTGCTCGCGGCAATCGTAGCTCGGCTGGCGGAAGTGCGACGTCTTTGGCGTAGCTTCCGTTCGACGGGTACGATTGGCGGTCGTGCTGGGATGGATGATCGTGTGCATGGGAAAAGTAAAAATAGGAGGAGGAGCCTCGGGGTCTGGGACCGCCGGGCTTCAGGAGTTTTCTAAACGTTATTCCGTATTACGGAGGGTTTAGGCCTGATAGCCCGTGCCGGTCTGCTGCTGCTGTTTGTTCCAATTATGAACAACCGGACACATCGCGGCGCGGCAAATGGATGCAACGGCCTTCGTAAACGAAGTGCCGGCATAGCCGCGGAGATGTTTTTGCGTAACGGTCATTGGAACGAAATTCATCGTACACATTGCAGCCTCCATGCCAAGCGGGATTTTTTTTCGCCGCGTGAAGATTGCGTGACAGAGTGGTGCGCGCCAGCGTGCCCGAATGAATGATACGACGACGACGACGGGTGAGCTCAAGGCGCGAGTGCTCGCCTTCGCGCGTGAGCGTGAATGGGAGCAATTTCACGCGCCGAAGAATCTCAGCATGGCACTTGCGGCCGAGGCGGCGGAGCTGATGGAACACTTTTTGTGGGTCACGCCGGAAGCCTCGCATGCCGTCACGGCAGATCCTGCCAAGCGGGCGAAAATCGCCGAAGAGCTGGCAGATATTGTGATCTACGCTTTGGAGTTCGCGAACATCGCAGGGTTGGATGTGGCGGCCACGATCGAAGCGAAGATGGAGGCGAATGCTAAAAAATATCCCGTTGAGAAAGCACGAGGTCGCGCGGACAAGTACACCGAACTTTGAGCGAGTGTGACGAGCGAATCGGCTGGTGCGAAACCGTCGCGGTTAACGGGACGGATCGGAGTATCCGCCGAAGGTGGACAACTTTCAGGAAGGCGGGCGTCTCGGACTTACGCTAAAACACGTCACCTTTCCAGCCCCACATTCCGCGGTTCACATCGATAAACTTCACGTAAACGCGTTCGGGGGCGATGCCGAGATGCTGTTCAACCAGCTGACAGAGCGCCTGACAAAGGATTTTAGTTTTTTTCCCGGGGAGACCGACGCTCTTCAGCTCGAGAAACGCCACGGGCTCGTCCGTCCCGGCAAAAAGCATCGGCGTGTCGGCCTGGATCGCCACCATGACAAATGACTCGGGTTTTTCTAGTTCCTGCGCAACGAGGGCGGATGCGCTTTTCAGAATGGTCTGCTCGGCTTTCTCTCCGAGCGGGAGATTCGTTTGGATTTTCAGGTAGGGCATGGCGGAACGGGGTTGACGGGTTGCACTGCCGCAGGCGATCGCTTGTAGGTTGATCCAACCTGTCCACTGCGCAATCGCGCGAATGAAAAATCCAAAACTCGTCCGCAACTATTACGTCCTGCCTTGCTGCCTGTTACTGCTGAACCTTTGCGTCGAACTCGTCAGCTATAAGGCGAGGATGTTCAGCGACCCGTTGCTCCGCACGGCGGCTATTATGGCGATGGTTTTGTTCGGAGGTTCTTTGGTGGGCTTCCTCATCGCGCCGGCGATCGGAACCATGGTTAATTCGCTGCATCGAGGAAGTCGCCAGGGAGCGGGCGCGCTTGGGGGCGTGGTGTTCCTCGCATTGCTTGGAGTTGCGATCTTTTGGCTATACTACCGGGTTTACATCCTGGGAATCGAATCGGTGCTCCCGTACGCCTGGCACAATCCCAAGCTGCATCACTAACGCCGGACGCGAACGCGAGTACTGAACGTGCTGCTTGCTGCCGCAGCTGTGCGTCTGTGTGCGAGACCCAAAGACGCGAACTCGGCGGCCAGACGACATATTACGTATTACGTAATATGTCGGAGCGCGTTTCTGGCTCGTGGACGTGCTAATTTTTTGGGCGAAACGACTTCATTACTGATTCGTTCGTCTCGAGTCGCGGGCCGCCGATGAGATCGATGCAATATGGAATCGCGGGGAAAACGGCTTCGAGATTTTCGCGAATGGCTTTGGGGCGGCCGGGGAGATTCACGATCAGAGTGCGCCCCCGGATGCCCGCGGTTTGCCGGGAAAGAATCGCGGTCGGAACGTAGCGGAGCGACGTCGATCGCATGAGTTCGCCAAAACCGGGCAAAAGTTTTTCGCAAACAGCGACGGTCGCTTCAGGCGTGACGTCGCGCGGCGCGGGGCCAGTGCCGCCCGTCGTGACGACGAGACAACAACCGGATTCGTCGGCCATGCGCCGGAGTTCCGCTTCGATTACGTCCCGTTCGTCAGGGATGATCTTGTAATCGGTTTCAAAGGGCGTCGTGAGCCATTCTCGCAACAACGCGAGACACGCCTGACCGGGTTCGTCGGCGTAGATCCCAGCGCTCGCCCGGTCGGAAATGTTGAGGACGCCGATTTTAATCATGAAAACGATCAACCACGGATTACGTGGAGGAGCACGCAGATTGTTTTTCTATACGCGGATATTCGCGAGGTCTGCGTCGAGGGAAAATTGTCGTGTGATTTCTTCCGGCGTCATGCCGCGTTCGCGCAGCGTGCGAAGGCTGAGCGCGTCGTGGCGTTTGGCGAGTCGTTCACCTTTGTCGTCGTTCATCAGCGGGCAGTGATAGAATTTAGGTTCAGCGTAGCCGAGTGCGCGATACAGCAAAAGCTGGCGAAACGTGGACTTGATGAGGTCAGCGCCGCGGACAACCTCGGTGATTTTCATCTCGGCGTCGTCGACCACGCAGGCGAGCTGGTAACTGGGCACGTCGTCTTTGCGCCAGACGAGGAAGTCGCCGAAATCGCGACCAGACACGGAAGTCTGTTGGCCAAATCGCAGGTCATCGAAACCAATCGCTTCATTGTCCGGTACACGAAATCGCCAGTTGACCGAAATTTTTTCGCCGAGCGGAGGAAGCGGGTCGTTGGCCGGCGGGCGAAACTCTTTTGGATAAACGGGCTCGTCGTCCTGGCCACCTTCGTGAGGCGCGCCGATCGCTTCGAGAACATCGCGTCGCGAGCGCGTGCAGGGAAAAATCAACCGCGCGGCGTGGAGCTGTTCGAGCGCTGCGCGATAATGGCTGCGACGCTGACTTTGGTTATATGGCGCGTAGGGACCTCCAACGTCCGGACCTTCTGACCATCGCAGGCCGAGCCAGCGCAGGTCCTCGAGCATCGCATCTACGAAATCGAGACGGAAGCGGATGGCGTCGAGGTCGTCGTTGCGCAGGATGAGTTGGCCTTTGGAGGCGCGGGCGCGCTCGGCGGCGATCCAAAAGGTCCGCGCGTGGCCGAGATGAAGATGACCGGTCGGTGAAGGCGCGAGACGGCCGCGGTAGATGGATGAGTTTGAAACCACTAATGGACACTAATGAACACTAATGACCGAAAAACTAAGTCGAAATTTGTGGGCATTCGTTTGAATTAATGGTTTCGGCTTCTTCATGCCAAAGCTGCTTTGCGTTTACTGCTCTTCAAGCGACCGAATCGATCCGAAATATTTCGCTGCAGCGGAGGCGCTCGGCACGGAGATGGTCGCGCGCGGTTGGGGACTGGTTTACGGCGGGGGCAAAACCGGCCTGATGGGTGCGGTGGCGAGAGCGGTCAAGGCGGGGGGCGGCCATGTCGTCGGCGTGATTCCTGAGTTCATGAAGGCTCGTGAGCTGGCGTACGACGAGGCGGACGAACTCGTCACAGTCGTAACGATGCGCGAGCGGAAATTGCTCATGGAAACGCGCGCAGATGCGTTCGTGGCTTTGCCGGGAGGCTTCGGCACGCTTGAAGAGATCATGGAAATTCTGACGCTGAGGCAACTGGACGTCGTGAAAAAGCCCTGCGTGTTTTTGAATCAGGAGGGATTTTACGACGACCTGTTGCGGCTGTTTAAGCGGATGCTCGACGATCGATTCTTTAAGCCGAGCAATATGGATTTATTTCGTGTTGCCGACACTGTCCCGGAGGTTTTTGGGCGGATCGACGAAGCCGCTGGAGTGAAGGCGGAATCGAAATGGTTTGAGACGCGTTAAACGGATGCATCGCACCGACGTTTTAAAGCTACTTCGCCGGCACGCGAACCGGTCGCTTGATCCGCACGAGGCAGCGATGACCGCCGATACGATTCGATTTGTGGAAGAGCATGCGGATTGCCTGGCTCGTTCGCAATTGCAGGGACATCTTACCGGCTCGGCGTGGGTGGTCGATCGGACCCGTACTCAGACTTTACTTACACACCACCGAAAACTCGACAAGTGGCTGCAACTCGGCGGACACGCGGATGGTGATCCGGATTTGCTCGCGGTGGCGTTGCGAGAGGCGCGGGAGGAGAGCGGGCTAACGCAGTTGCGGACGACGGCGACGGAGATTTTCGACGTGGATCGCCATTGGATTCCCGAGCGAAAAGACGTGCCGGCTCACTTTCACTATGACCTGCGTTTCATGTTTGAGGCGGAGCCGGTCGAGCCGTTGACCGTGACAAGGGAATCGAAAGACCTCGCATGGGTTCGGCTCACCGAGGTTGTGGCGCTCAACCCGGAAGAATCGATGGCGCGGTTGGTGCGGAAGACCGCAGGATGACCTGCGCGTGATTGTCGCGTGGCACGCGCCACCAACGATGCTGACCGCGAGTTAACGCCAGAGGGCGATCACGTCTTCTTTGCGCACCCAGCCGGTTTGACCGTTGTCGAAAGTAAGGCGGACCCAGCCGAGAAACGTCTGGTCCTCGATCGCAGCGCTCCCGGCGGCGAGCGATGTGGTTTTTTGAGTGGTGTCGGCTTCGGTGGGAATTGAGCGCAAGACGCCGGCTCTCCACGCGATCACGGCGCGGCGATCTGCGCTGACGCCGTAAGCTTGCAAGCTCGCCACTGATGAGAACGCGAGCAGCGTTCCGAGGCCCAGCAGGAGCATGGCGCTCCACGTGCGAAGCCGGGACCGCGTGCGATACACTCCGAAGAGAAGAATCCCCAATGCGCCCACGAAAACGAAAGCGGCGATGATCAGGTTGATCTGCCAGATGCCCGGCGAGGCGAGTCCGGCGAGAGATTGGATCGGGCCGGGCGGCAGAAAACGCGCAATCGGAGCGGGTAGGAAACTGGCTTTTTCGCTCGCAAGCGCGAGTTGCCAGCGAGCAGGAGAGTCGGAAGGTTTTTGGACGAATGCGGCGGCGGCGTGAGCGACGGATTCGGCCCAGCGATCCTGTTGCGCCAACGCGAGCGATAGATTATAGCGAGCGATGGCGTCGGTGGGATTTTGAGCGAGAACCGCGCTCCAAGATTTTTCCGCGGCGGAAAAATTTCCTGCGCGATAAGCGGCATCGGCGGAAAGCGGTGAAGCGGATTTTTCGGAATCTTGTGCGAATGCGATCGGTGCGACGAAGAACAACAGACTGATTGCGGCAACAAATGGCAGAAGATTTTGCGGGAGGAAAAGTCTGAGGGGAGAAAACGATCGCACGCGTTTCGCGGACAGCGCGGCGTCGGCGCGAGCGGTCCAATCGGTCGGCAAGGTGCGGGCGGAGCGGTAGAGGGCCTGATCGGCTTCGGCCCACAATGTCGCCCACGCCGGATCTGAAAGCGCGATCGCCGCCGGAGCCGCGTGAGGAATGCCCCAGAGAATAGCGGTGTCGTGTTGCCAGCTGAGGAGAAGCTGCGCGCCGAGCGGGGAAAGCTGAGCGCTTTTTTCGGAACGAAGTTTTACGATATGCGCAGCGAGGCGCACGTGAGCTTCGCGACGCGCGCGAAGGGGATCGGTTTTCCGGGCCTGTCGAAGCGCCAGCCATCCCCACAAAAGCGGGAGGACTGCGAACGGGAGAAACACGAACGTGAGTAATTTTTCGAACGGCAGTGGGACAATCGCGTGCGAAGATCCAGGGAGTGGATCGCGTGGAATTCCCTGCGGTGCGGCGGGTGGCTTCAGATCGCTTTTAAGAGAACGAGGCTTCGCTGTCTCGTCCGACGTGGGCGACGTCGCTGTATTGGCAGCGGGCGAAGTGGACGCTGGTGCGACTGCGGCGGGCGCGATCGTGATCGTGGTGCGCGGAGTGCTGGCGGTTTTGTATGCGCCGCTCGCGGGATCGAAATAAACGAACTCAACCGGACCGAGGGTGTACGTGCCGGCTCGTGTTGGGACGAGCACGACATCTTCGCTCAGTGAAGCGTCGAACAGTTTGCCCTCGGTGGGCGTGCGTTTAGCCTGAGGCTGCACAACGTTGAAATCTTTCGAGACCTCGCGCGAAGGAAGACCGGCGATATCAGGCCAGTTTCCGGTGCCAGTTAACTCGAGCGTCCAGGTCACGGGTTCGCCAATGGCGGCGTTGGTGGGGACGACTTTCGAGGTGAGCTTGAATTGGCCAACAGCACCGTTGAATCCGGTGACGGTCGGAGTCGGAAGCGGGCGAACGACGACCGACGGCCGATTCGACGTCACGGAGAGTTGCTCGATGCGCGGCGTTTGAAAGAGGCCAAAGCCGATGCTGCCGCTTTGAATATTCACGAGCTGATTCGCGGCGTTGAGTACGAGCGGACCCGGCGTCTTCGCGTAGGCTCGCGTGTTGCTCGTGATGTTGAGGCGCGACTCACCGCCGACCATGGTTTCGCTCGGCTCGAATTTGGACCAATCCTCAATTACAAGCGGCGCAGGATTCCATTCGATGGCTGTGCCGAGCTGATTGAATGAACGTCGTGGAACGTCGAGGACGTAGGAGAGCGGAAAAACTTCACCGGCCCAGATGGAGTTGGTGCCGGGATCCAGACGTGAGACGATGTTCGCGTCGGCGGCGGAACGCACGGATCCACCTTTGAAAGCGGGTACGCGGACGGCGCCCTTGTTTGTTTGTACGCTGAACGTTGGGATCTGAACGGGTCCCGAGCGCTGCGAGCGCGCGTGATACGTCAAGATCGTCGAGCGCGAAAACCCAGCGTTGCTCATCGTCGTTTGGGAAGACGTTCCGACGAGAGCGAGAGTGGTGCCATCGATTTCCGGCAGCTGAGGATCACCGTCTGGCGCACAACCTTCGAAAATGAGTTGAAGGTCTGAAGGATCGCCAGAGTCCCCCGTTTCCCAATGAACCGATTGCGCGTGGGCGGACGACGCGAAGGCTGTGGTGAGAACGAATAAAACGACGGGCCATGAAGAGGCGAACGAGAGCAAACGGGAGAGAGCGCTGGTGGGACGCATGATGGCGGGCAGCCGAGTTTGTGCGATATGGGTGACGCGCTTGGTGCGCCACTTTGCGAAATCAACTCGCAAGCTATTTTCGGAATTACGGTGCATCGTAGATTACCAGTCCTTGGTTTTCTTCCGGGGCGCGGGAGCTTTTTCGCCCTCCATTAATTTAAAAAGTTCGGCCGGCGAATCCTGATTGCGCAACTGGTCGAGCTTTTGCAGCGGCAACGCGAGAGACGGGTCGACGGGAGGTTGTTCGCCCTCCGGTTTTTTCGGCGGACCACCGACTTTTTGCGTATCGCCGGTGGGCGGCGGTGAGGGCGGCTGCTCGCGATTTTTCATGTCACCAAAAGCGGAATCTTTATTCTGGCCGTCCTTGGGCTCGTTCGGCTCTTTCGGTTGCGACGGATCTTTGGGTTCGGATTCATCCTTTTTCGGCTGAGACTGACCGTTTTGTTTTTTGGCGTCGTCTTGTTTTTTCTGCTCCTGCTTTTGCTGATCCTGCTTCTGCTGATCTGACTTTTGGTCTTCTTTGTTCTGCTGCTCGTCGTTCTTCTGATCGTTTTTTTGCTCCTGCTTTTGTTCGTCCGGTTTCTTGAGCAGTGCTTCGAGTTCTTCGCGGAGCTTCGGCCAATCGGCAGTCTTCGGATCGAGCCGGCTCCCCAAGTCAACCGCGGCCAGCGCATCGCGAATCGGGCCTTCGGATACGGGCTGCTGGCTCGATTTCAATTTCGATCCCCACGTGGTGGTTTCCCTTCCCAGCTCAGCCCAGTCTCGCGCGGTGCGTTCTGGCGCCGTCGAGAGGCGACCGACGATTTTCGCGAGTGGCGGAGGGGGCGGAGCCGCCGGCGTTTCAGCCGCGGACAACGAGCCGGGCGACAGGAAGCTGTAAGTCAGCAGTGCAAAAATGAGCAGCGCGGCGACTTCCTGCTTCGGGAGAGTCTTCGTGGTGCCGGATTCAGGGCTGAGCTTGAGGTTGCGTGGTTTTGGGCGCACGGGAAATTCGTAATAGAAACTCACCAGCAAACACCAGAGCGCCAGTGCCAGTGGCCATTGGAAACGCTCGACCAGGCGGACGGTATTTTTTTCGGTGAACTCGCCTTTTTTGCCGCTTTCGACCGTCGCGCTGATCAATGCGGCGAGATCGATCCAGCTACTCGCATCTTGATAAGTGCCATTGGTAGCGTCGGCGAGTTCGCGCAGGGTTGCGCTCTCGAGTTTGGATAACACCACCGCGCCGCGCTCGTCTTTGACCAAGCCGCCGGAGCCGTCGGGAATCATTGCGCCCGCAGTCGTGCCGACGCCGAGGCCGATCACGCGAATACTTTTTTTCTTCAAGTCAGGAATGCGTTCATGCCAGTCATCGGTCGTGGCTTCACCGTCGCTCAATACGATGAGAAACCGATCGGCCGCAGCGGTGGACCCAAATGCGGTGATCGCGGTGTCGATCAAAGCTCGGTAATTCGTGCCTCCTTCCGGCAGAAAATCAGGATTCAGCGCAGGGAGGAATTCGCGGAGAATTTCGTAGTCGGCGCTCAACGGGCTTTGCAGAAATGCGGTGCCCGAAAACACGACCAAGCCCACGCGTTCACCGGCGAGTTTTTCGAGGAGCGATTGAGTGAGCAGTTTCGCTCGCTCGAGGCGGGACGGCTTCACGTCGGGCGTGAGCATCGAGCGAGAAAGATCGATCGCGATGAGGATCTCGCGCGACTGATCGAAAACCGGTTCTTCGAGCCGGCCCCATTGCGGTCGGGCAACGGCGAAGATCGCGAGAGCGATACCGAAACAAAGCCAGGGGCGGGAACGGCCGGAGCGAGTTGCGAGTGGAGAGTTAAGCGCGGAGAGCTTCAGATCGTGAGCGCCCGCTTCGGCGCGAAGAATTTTCGCGTGTGTCGTCGCGTCGGTTCGACGGCGTCGAGTGAGTTCGAGCGAGAGAAGACCGAACGGGATGGCCAGAAGCCAGAGAAGATGAGGCCAGGCGAACGTCATGAAGTTAATGATACGACGGGCGGCGAGGCGACGGACGTGGAAGATGTTTTTCTATCCGGCGGGCCCAGCGGTCCCGCCCTACCTTGGCGCGATCGGTGCGAGAGCAACGCGGCGAGGAGCAGAAAGAGAAGGCCGGGGGCTGCGGGCCAGATGAAGAGCTCTGTCGTGATCAAGTAACTCTTCGCCTGGAATTCGATCTTCTGGGCCTTGTCGATGGCTTTGAAGGCGGACTCGATTGTTTTGGTGTCGGTGGAGCGGAAGAAATGTCCGCCGGTTGTTTCTGCGATATTGCGAAGAGCATCTTCGTCGAGATCAGAGGCGACGCGACGGTAGCCGATTTTTCGTCCGCTCTGATCGAAGATTGGAAAATGCACGTAACCGACCTGGCCGGCGCCGATGGTGTAAACGGGGACGCCGCGAGATTTTGCGAGTTCCGCGGCCTGCTGGGGAGGGAGCGAGCCGCGGTTGTTGGACCCGTCGGTGAGCAAAACGACGAAGGCGCCCTGACGCTTGCCGCCGCTTTCTCGCTTGGCCTGCTCGAGCCGGGTGAGGGCAACTCCGAGTCCGTCACCGATCGCAGTGCCGTCCTCGATCATGCCGATTTTTATGCGCTCGAGCTGACTTGCGAGCCAGTTGTGGTCGAACGTGAGCGGCGCCATCGTGTAGGCGCGGCCAGAGAAAAGAACGATGCCGATCCGATCGGCCGGACGTTGCTCAATGAACGCCTGAATGACGGGCTTGATCGCTTGCAGACGATTGATGCGCTCGCCGCCGCGCTCGAAATCTTCCGACAACATCGAGGTGGAGAGATCGATCGCGAGCATGATGTCGTAGCCTTGGGAGCGAACCTCGCGTTTATCTTCGACGCGCTGCGGACGCGCGAGCGCACCGATCAACAGGGTGAGGCCGACGAGTGCGAGACCGATGGGCCAGCGAGAGAGCGACGCGAGCGATGGACGGTGCCAGGCAGCAGCAAAAGGCACGAGCAACACCGGCACACTCCGCCGGCCGCGGAGCCATACGATCAGCGGCAGCGCAAGGAGTGCGAGAAACCAGAGAGGATCTTTGAGGATAAACTGATTCAAGATTCAATGATCATGCTACCACGTTCACGTGTGAACGCCGGCGCGCATGCGGGTGTGGAAAAATCGTACGAGCGCATCGAGGCGATTTTCGTCTGTACCGACGACCAAGCGACTGAGGGGCGCGGGAAAGAGCTGACGCCAGGCCGCTTCGCGTTCCTCGCGCCAGGCGGCGTGGGCGGCGCGCTCGGCGGCATTTCCCTCGAGAGTTACCAGTCGTCCGGACGTGGGATCGTAAGCGGCAAATGTTTCCTGAGACGGCAGTGCACGTTCCCACGGATCGTCGACGCGAAAACCCATGGTTTGATAACGGCGTTGGAGAACCGCCCAGCCTTCGGGTTCAGGCCGAGGTGGAAAATCGCTGAGCCAGAGAAGGACGCTGTGTTTCGGCGCGGCGCGAGCGAGAAGACGCCATGGCAGCATTTCGGAAGTGGGCGATTGAAGATCGGAAATGGGCGAAGGCGCAGGCCGGCCGAGCAAAGTGGCGGCGGCATGCAAGATTGCGCCACGACCGCGGACGGGTTCGCGGAATAAATTTCCGTTGGGCGAGGCGTGGACGAAACCGACGCGATCGCGGTTGACCGCGCCGAGAAGCATGACGAGACCGGCGAGTTCGAGGAGTGCTTCGCGTTTCGATTGCGCGCCAGAACCGAAATGGAGCGACGGTGAATCTTCGAATACGACGAGGAGCGTGACCTCGCGTTCCTCGACAAATTTCTTGCGATATGGTTCGCCGAGCCGGGCGGTGACGTTCCAATCGATATCACGCACGTCATCGCCGAACTCATAACGCACCACTTGATCGAACTCCATGCCGCGACCGCGAAACGTTGAGCGGTATTCGCCGCTGAGCATGTTCTCCACGGCATGCCGCACGCGCCACTCGAGCTGGCGCAGGAGAGCGAGCGGGTTTTGTGTGGTGGAGGGTTCGGCAGGCATGGCGAAAAATCGTTCTCGTTATTCGTTCTCTTCTCGTTCTCGGGTTCGATTCCGACTCCCATTTCGATCTGACGGAGGAGAACGAGAACGATTACGAGAATGAGAACGAAATCAGGACACCGCGGGGACGGGAGTCTGTTCGATGACTTGAGCGATGACTTTGTCGGTCGTGACTTCCTCAGCCTCGGCTTCGTAAGTCAGGCCGATGCGATGGCGCATGACGTCGGGGGCGAGTTCCTGAATGAGGGAAGGCGAAACGTAATCCTGACCGCGCAACCACGCCAGAGCTCGGCCGGATTGATAGAGGGCGAGCGAAGCGCGAGGCGAGGCGCCGAATGTCAGCCATTTTTTCGCAGAGCGGCGGTCGGAGTTTGGAGACGGCGCTTCGGCGAGATTCCGCGTGGAGCGAACGAGGGAGAGAATGTAGCCTTGAACTGCGGGCGCGACGTGGATCGCGTCGACGGCGTTGCGCAGATCGAGGAGTTCCTCGCCGCTGGAAGCGGGGACGAGCGCTGGTTGTTTCGTAACCTGACCCCAGCGTTGCATCATCGATGATTCTTCCTCGGCGCTCGGATAAGCGACGAGCAGCTTGAAGAGGAATCGATCGGTCTGCGCTTCGGGGAGCGGGTAGGTGCCTTCCTGTTCGATGGGGTTTTGCGTCGCCATGACGAAAAACGGTTTTGGCAACGGATGGGTTTGGCCACCGATCGTAACCTGACGCTCCTGCATGGCCTCGAGCAGGGCGCTCTGGACCTTGGCGGGAGCGCGGTTGATTTCGTCGGCGAGTAGAAGATTGGCGAAAATCGGGCCGTGGTGAGCGGTGAATGCGCCGGTCTTCGGCTGGAAAATCATGGTGCCGACGACGTCGCTCGGGAGTAGGTCGGGGGTGAACTGAATGCGCTCGAATTGCACCCCGAGCGCGGTGCCGAGCGATTTCACGAGAAGCGTTTTCGCCAGACCGGGCATGCCCTCGAGCAGCACGTGGCCATTGGCCAGCAGCGCGACGAGCAGCCGTTCAACGACGGCATCCTGGCCGATCACGGCCTTGCTGATTTCAGCGCGAAGTTTATCTGACCAAGCAGGGCCGGTAATCATAGTACGATAAGAAGATGCAATGGAGGACGGTTTGACTCGGCGATTGAAGATTAGTTTCGCGAAGTCAAACCAAGGGAGCTGGAAACCACCAATGTGCACGTGCGAACACTCATTTCGGAGGAGAATGACGGGAATTCATTCGTGTTTTTTCGCGCGGATTCGTGGTTCATTCGTTTGATTCAGATCAGAAGAAAAAGACCGGACGATGGCTTTACGAACTCAAATCGTCGAACGGAAGCTGCGGTTAAACATTCAGCGGAAAGTGATGGATGAACGGTTTGCGTACGGACGGGACTGGAGGAAAACTAAAGACGACGCGTAAAGTGATCAGGTTGATTAATCATGACTGAAGAAATTGAAAATCGTTTGTCCAAGCTTGGAACGCGAATCGCGGATGTGGAGGAGCGATTTATCCGCGGGTCAGGACGCGGCGGGCAAAAAATAAACAAGACATCCTCGTGTGTGTGGCTGCGTCACGTTCCCAGCGGTATTCAGGTGCGTTGCCAGCGTGAGCGTTCGCAGACGGTCAACCGTGAGCTGGCCTGGACGGAATTGTGCGCGAAATTGGAAGAGCAGAAACGCGCGTCGACGGCGTTGCAGCAAGACGAGCGGGAAAAGAATCGCCGACGACACCGTAAGAAAAGTCGCGCTCAGAAAGTGCGCATGATCGAATCAAAGAAGTACCGCGCGACGATTAAAGCACGACGAGGACGCGCGGCGGCGGAGTAGGGCGATGGAAGGATCCGATCGTTTCCGGACGAGAGCGAATGCAGCTTAGGTGGGTGGGTTTGGGCGTCTACAAGCATCGAAAAGGTTCTGCTGATGAACCGACGTCTCCGATCCTTTCGCGGCTTCGAATCAGTAACACGGCGCGCCCTTCAATCGATGAGCGAGCAGAGCGGCGGTTTCGGGTTTCGGGCTCCTGTCGCCAGATGATCTCCACTTGAGTTCGAGGGCGATCCAGCTCGACGAGAAAAGAATCGAGTACGTCTTTTATTTCTCAGCGCTAATAACGGCGACAGATCGATCTAGGCGTTGGGGATATCCTCGGTGGGCCCCAGAGTAGATCTCAACTGACTCCGATCGAGTGCCGCGGCAAGACTGTCGGAGTCGATTGGTTTACTGATAAAATCCGTCGCTCCTGCGGCGATACATTCTGCGCGTTTGGAAATTGCGGAATATGCGCTTACGACGACAACCGGCGGGAGAGGGCCGTTGAGTGTGGCCTTCATTTTGAGGAGCAGATCTGGCCCATCGATGTCGGGTAAAACCCAATCCATGAAAATCACGTCCGCAGGCTGATCTCGGAGCGCAGCGAGAGCGGATTTGCCGTCTTCCGCCCATGTGACTGATAAGCCGAGGTGCTCAAGATAGTGGCCAAGAACGAGGCGGTTATATGGCTCGTCTTCGATGGCCAGTGCGCGTCGACCGGCAAATCTTGTAGGGGTCGCAACGGCTGGTTGCGGCAAGGTGGTCACCGTGGCGAATTCAGCCTTAAACCAAAATGACGTTTTTCCATTTGTGCTCTCTACTCCAACGTTGCCGCCCATTGCGACGGCTAGCTTTTTGCAGATGGCGAGACCGAGGCCCATGCCGTGAGCGTTGGTGTCGCGAGCGCGACTGCCGCGGGTGAGTACGGTGAAGAGCGTTGCCATTTCTTCTCGGCTCAGGGTGGGGCCGGTGCTCGCTACGGTGAGCGTTACGATAGCGTATTCCGGGGTGGGGCTTTGAACCAAAACGGCCACGGTGGCTTTGGGAGGCACGCCATATTTCAGCGCGTTAGCGATGTAGTTGGATAAGATTTGGCGAACCTTCCCTGGGTCGCATTGCAGAAGAATCGGTGATGACGGGATCTCTGCTATGATAACACCCCCGTCTGGCACATTGCAGCTGGCGCACGTCGTTTTTACTAAATCAACAATGTCTGTATTCTTGAGTGATAGGGTTCCGGATTCCAAGCCGGTAAAGCTGAGCACGTCGTCCATCGTTGACTGAAGCTGTTCCGTGCACCCGAGAAGTGTTGAGAGCAGAAAACGTTGTCGTGGGTCGGAGCTACCCTCGGTGAGCATTTGCGCCACACCGGTGATTCCGTTGAGCGGATTGCGAATCTCGTGGTTGATACTGGCGAGGAACTGGTCTTTGGTTTTGTTGGACTCGCGGAGTTCTTCGGTTTGGATGATCGCGATGCGTTCGACTTGAAATGCTAGATTGCGGCAGAGTTCTTGGATCAACTCAGCGTCCGATTTGGTTAACGGATGTCCGTCGCGTCTGGGTCCCACTACAAGGAGGCCCGAGGGTGATTTCGGCCGGATCGCAATCGAAAACGCGGCCTCGAGCGATTCGGATTTCAGGAGCGAGCGTGCAGCGCGTTGTCTCGCATCGTCGCCGAGGCTGGACGTGCCGTCGATCTGAGGCAGTCCGGTGGTTCTAAATAGATCCAAAAGGGGTGATGAGCCTTCCAATATTGTCGGCCAGGTTTTTGTATCGTCGCTCGAGCGTGTTGATCGACCGCTTGTTCGGACGTCGCTGCCAACAACCGCGACGCCGACCGCCGAAAGGCGCATTGTATCGAACAACAGATTGGCGACGGGATCCAGCAGCTCCTGAGTATCATTCGAAACAGGAACCGAGTTAATAAAAGCGGCGATCTTGTCCTGATATTCGAATTGATCACCGAGGATACGTTGCGCCCATCGGTCGGTCAATCCGCCCAGGAGTTTGGGGAAGAACTGATTGGTGATTACCGCGCTGATGAGCAACATTGTGATGGATACGATGAAGCCTGCGGTGGTAAAGATTGTAGGGAAAATAATACTGATTGTCACCAACAGTATATAAGCAATTGACCCCAAGAAACAGAGTCGGAGGAAAGTTGCAGTATGTGTGCTGAGCGATACACGAACATCAAGTAGTTGATCACTGAGAACACTGTATCCGATGAGCATGCCGTAGCATGACGCTGCTAACGTTCCGAAGGGAATTCTCGGTAAATGATAGTTGGAATAGAAGTCCCAGCCCAAAATTAGGAGTAAATCATGCGCTCCCCCAATATAAAGAAGGGATGTTGCGACCAAGTGCACTCGCGCCGCCTTAGCTATCGATGGATTCCCGATCTTAAGAGACCGTATCAGAATTGGAAAAGTCACCAATCCCATGAGCGGAAAAAAAACTACTGAAAAGGTCCAGAAGCCCGGTCCTGGAACCGACGTCCACGTAAAAGCTCGTGGCCGGTTACCGGCTAAAAAATATGGGGTCAAATCTAGAGCCAAAAACATAACAGTGGCAATATAGCTTGCGACTAGTATCCATCGTCTTTGTCGAATTCCGGTGGCCTCAATAGCAAGATGATAAAAGCTCGCAGGGAGGAGTATTACACCGAGCATCGCCAGCCGAGACCGGAAAAGTGCGTCCGCCGCAGAGCCGACATTTGAAAGCGAAACGCCTGCGAAATTCCAACCGGCTATTCCAAGCCCGATGAGGATGAATATTTGATTGAGACGCCGCCTCGGATTTATAAATCCGACAAAAAGCGCGAGGAGCAGATTAGTGGTCCCGGCAAACAGAGCTACAAGGTGAAAGCGGGTCATTATGTCAGCAGATAGAATTCAGTTGTGCGCTCCGAGAGCCTCAAGTGAGCATTTGCGGTGAATCGACAATAGAAGAGATTACGATCCCAAGGGTAAGTACCGTATATCTGAGGCCTTCGGTCTCATTCACTCAACGAGTCTGTATTTATCGACGTCGTGAAGCCAAGCTTCAGTATGCAAGCGATTAGTTCGACGGCGTTGTGGAAACGAAGTCTTGCTATGATGTTCCGCCGACGCACTTGCACAGTTCCCGGACTCAGCCCGCTAGAGCTGCTGCCCCTTGATTCGATAAATCCTGTCCCAGTATTCTTCATAGCTCCTATTCTCGTGCTGAAGTGCTTTTTTGAAATGTTCGTAGGCTAACTCGGACATCCGGCAACGTATCGCAACATTGCGACTTTTCGTCCAAAACAATCGGGCCTCTCTTGGAAGTGCCCTGCATTCTCGTTGCTGTTTCGCTCACAAAAACCCTCCTGCGAGCACGCGACCTAAAGGGCTTCTACCGCATCACCTATCTTCAGAGTACCGAATTTGGTTTCGTGGATGAGATTTTGGCCGAAGTTCACGTCCGTCGGTTCGGTCGCGTCTCGGCGGTAGGAGGCGAGGGTGCGAAGGGGTTCCTTGCCGCGTTCCGCGGTGAGTTGGTCCGTCGTCGTGACGATGCAGCGGCCGCATGGGCCGCCGGCGCGAAAAGTCACGGCTCCGATCTTGAACCGTGGCCAGGTGTCTTCCGCGAAAGCAGCGCAGCCGCTGACCACGAGATTGGGCCTAAAACGATTCATCGGGATTGTTTCCTCGCCGCTTGTGAGGAGACGGTCGTTGAGATCTGACAACGATGATTCGCTCGTGACGAGAAACGGGTAGCCATCCGCGAACGAAACCAGATCATCCGGCAGCGCGCGCTTCGGATTGAGTATGGGGCGGCGAAACTGGTTTCCGATGCGCACGAGCCGACACGTTACGCCGAGGAATGAAGTCAGCCATGCGGCCGGATCCGCCCCGCAATCGTCGGCGAGTAGTCCCTCGCTTTTCCAAACAGAGACGGTTCTGAGGATCGACGGAGTGGTGGGGCGAAGCGGGATGACGCACGAGTCTATTTCTGGGGCACGCAGAATAAGATCGTTTGGTGTGAGTTCGATCTCGATCAACGCCATGCGTGGTAAGGGGCGCTGGGTGAGTTGCCGGCCGAATTCGTCCACGATCAAGAATCGGCGGTCGCCGACCAGTCCGAGCGGATCGATCTCGGCAGATGATAGCGCAACTCCGCGGAGAGATTTCACGGGATAAATAAAGAGGCCGGAGAGGTGCATGGGAAAAGAGGAGAACCGCACCGTAACCGGTGCGGCTACGAAGAGGGGAAGGGGGAAATGTTCGACTACGGGAGGGCTCGTTCGTGGAGAGAAGCGCGGTCGCAGGAAGAGGCGCGGTTACTGTGATTTGCGACGGTAGGTGGCGAGGTAGCGTTGCTGGCCAGTGGCGGCAGAGAATTCAGTAGGGAGATCGCCATCAAGTCCGTAGCAAATCCGGAGGCGATCGCCGACGAGTTGATAGATGCACGGTATCGTCCGACCTGTATTGGGACCCGAGTGACCGCGAAGAGTGATTGTTTTTATCTCTTTGGAAGTACCGTGTTCGATTAACCCGCTGTCGATTGGCTGACCGTCAAATCGGACAACATAGCGACCTTCTCCCAGTTGAACTTCGGTGCGCTGGGCGACGAGATCGGGCGCCGATTCACCGTGGTGTTCGGCGCGTACCATCTGCCAGGTTCCATTCAGTGATTTCAAATCCGCTGGTTCGCTCATCGAATTTCGGTCGTTGGACATCGCTAAAACAACGAGCGCTGTGCGACGTCGCGAACGGCTGTTTCAACCTGGCTGGGTGATTCGATTTTTTTTGCCCCGGGCGCACCGAGTTCGGCAAATTTTCGAGCACCGGGAATCAGCATGCCTTCGAACGAGCCAACCGCCGAATTAAAACCTTTCACGGCCGTATCAAGTCCTCGACCGATCTTGTCTAGATTTTCCGTGAAGGTCGCGATCCGGTCATGCAGCTGCCGGCCAAGTTGGCTGATCTCTTCTGCGTTTTTCGAAACGGACTCCTGGCGCCACCCATAAGCGGCTGCTTTGAGGAGGGCGATCAGGGTGGAAGGCGTTGCGAGGAGAACGCGGCGTGAGAGCGCGCGATCCATCAATGTGCTGTCGGCATGCAATGCAGCGCCGAGAAACTGATCGCCGGGCAGGAAAAGTACGACGAACTCGGGGGCGGGTTGAAACTGCTCCCAATAGTTTTTTGCACCGAGGGCATCGATGTGTCCCCGAACCTTCAGCGCGTGCTCCGCAAAATGGGCGAGACGCGCGGTCTCATCTGTTGCCTGAATTGCGGCGCGAAATGCTTCGAGCGGTGTCTTCGCATCAACCACGATACGCTGCCCACCGGGAAGGCGCACGACGAGGTCGGCGCGCAACCCTCCGGAGGTCTCCTGCTCAGAGAAATTACAGTAGGCGAGCATGTCAGCCATTTCGACGACCCGGCGCAGCTGAAGTTCACCCCAACTACCGGCGTATGAAGTCGAGCGAAGCGCAGTGGAAAGACGCGACGCTTCGGTCTGCAATAAAAGCTGGGCCGTATTCAAAGAACGGAGCTGTTCGGAAAGCGTGCCGTAAGCCTCTTTGCGGGCGTTCTCGATAGCCCCGATTTTGGCATCCACTTGTTCGAGTGATTCCTTGAGCGGTTTGACGATCGCATCGATCGCCTGCTGGCGCTTCTCGAGATCGCCGATCGATTGTTGTTGGAGCGCCGTGAAGGTTTCCCGGGCGAGTTCGAGAAATGAGGCGTTGTTACGGCTGAGCGCGTCGGCAGAGAGCGCCTTAAACTCATGCGTGACGCGGACCTGCGCGTCGCGTTCCGCGGCAAGTTGGGTGGAGAGTTGAGTATGCGCGATTGAGAGCCGTGCAGCTTCGGCACGAAGCGCGGCGAGATCGCTCGAAACACGCGCATGGTCCGTGGTTGTAGAGAGAAGGCGTTCTGAGACCGCGGCGTGGCGGGCAGAAAGGAAAAGCCACACAAACAAGCCACCTAAAAGAAAGCCAAAAATCGCGACGAGAAAAAGCACGCTTCGAAGCTTCGGCTTCAACGGGATCAAATCAATCCTCGATCGTCGCCGCCGATGCGCTCCTTGACATGGTGCTTTGTCATCTGCAAACACGTGAAGAACGGAGCCGTTTCTCAGCCGGCAAATCGAAGCCGCCGGCACGTCTCCGAAGGTTCAAGTCGATGCTCACTGAAAAAACTCCCGCACAACTCACCACGGCCAACAAACCGCTGGTTTTAGTCGTTGATGATGAGTACGGCCCTCGTGAATCAATTGCCTTCACTTTATCGTCTGAATTTACGGTCGAGACTGCGGAACGAGCAGCGGAAGCACTGGCGAAGTTAAGAGCGAAATCTTTTTCGGTTATCGTACTTGATATTCGGATGCCTGAAATGGACGGCATTCGGGCGCTGGAGGAGATTCGGAAAATCGATCCTTTGGTGTCGGTCGTTATGCTCACCGGTTATGGGACGTTGCTGACGGCACAACAGGCGATTGTCGCGGGTGCGAATCAGTATCTCCGGAAGCCGCCGGATATTGCTGAGTTGATCGATGCCGTCCGCAAGCAAACGGACGCGACGCGGGTTCGCCGGCATCAAGCGAAGTTGAGTCGTGAGGCGCACGACATGAATGCGGCCCTAAAACGGGAGATTCAGCAGAACGAGCCGCAGGTGTGGCAGGCGCGTGCATCCGTCGAGCTGGTACACGATCTTAACAATCCGCTGACGGTGGTGGTGGGGTATGCGGCTTTGCTGGTGGAAGAAGCTCGGGCCGTCGCGGCGCAGGATGCGGAGCGAGGAGGGCGTTTGCGCGACTACGCCGGAATCGTCGAAAAGGCGGCGGCGTATTGTCATCATTTATCCGAAAACTGGAGACTGGCCTCGAAGCAAACGACGGAGTTCGCACGGCTCGATTTGATGCACGTGATGCAAGAGGTGCGGCAGGTGGTGTTTTTTGGCGAGATCTCGGTGCAATTCACCGGACTTTCGTCGGCGTTTATTCGCGGGTCGAAATTTGAACTGATGCGGGTGTTTCAAAATCTATTCAAAAACGCATTGGAGGCGGGCGCGAAACAGCTGTCAGTTTCGGTGGTGCGCAATGGCGACCAAATCGACCTCACGATTATTGATAACGGCGCCGGCATGGACGCGGAGCACGTCCGCAGGGCGCTAAAAGGTGGTTTCAGCAACAAGGTAAACGGAACGGGATTGGGGCTGAGTATTTGTCGGCATCTTCTAGGCACGCACGGCGCGACGATGCTGTTGGAATCTGCTCCGGGAAAAGGCACCACCATCCGGATGGCTTTTCCGTCGGCGGCCTGACGCCGAAATGAAGCGTCGTCGCGTCAAAATTACCGGCATCGGATTCGTAACCCCAGCAGGCATCGGAAAAGAAGCGTTTTGGAAGGGAATCCTGGAGCCGATTAGCCGGGTGACAGTGGTGAAAAGATTTCTGGAAGAAGCGGGTGCATTTGTGGCCGCGGAGGTGAAGGGGTTTAAACTCGAAGATCACATTCAGGGTCTAAACAGTAAACGAATGCCGCGGCATACGCAGCTCGCTCTGGCTGCTGCTGCATTGGCTGCCGCCGATGCGGGGTTAAGTTTACCTCAGCTTCGCGACCGGAGCTCGCTGGTAATGATCGGCGCGACGTTGATGGATTTTGGTGTGATTAACAAGGGAGTGGATCTCATTTTGAGGAAAGGTCCCAATAATGCCCTTCCTACTTCTGTTGCGAGCGCCCTTGTTAGTGCGATTGGTGCTTCCATCAGCGAGGTGATCGGAGGAAGCACGCGGACAATGTCGCTGCAGAGCGCGTGCTGTTCGGGAATCGATGCGATCGGTCGCGCGGCTGATATGATCGCGAACGGTGAAGCGAATATTGCCGTCTGCGGCGGTGCGGAGGCGCCACTTTATTTTCACCCAATGCTAGAGTTGAAGTTGGCGGGTCTCGCTCCCGGAAATCCGGATCTGCCTGAGAGACAGTGCCGGCCGTTCGACGCGTGGCGGACGACTGGGGTTATCGGTGAGGGTGCGTGCGTTTTGATATTGGAATCCGAGGAAAGTTTGCGGCCCGGCTACGCATACATTGGCGGCTACGGATACGCTTCCGATACGCCCGGATCTTCTTGTGACGGACTTTTGGAAGCTATCCGTTTGGCCTTGGCCAACACCGGATTGAGGCCGAAGCAGGTTGAAAGCATTAGTGCGTGGGGCCCTGGACATAAGATTCTAGACGCCGCGGAAGCGCTCGTACTGGAGCAGTTCTTTGGATCCGAGTTGGAAAATATTCCGGTTGCTTCGCTAAAAGGTGCGATCGGGAATCCGCTGGGCGCTGCCGGGGCGATCCAAGTGGGCTGCGCGGCACTCGGATTGCAGCGTTCTGTAATCCCCCCGACCGTGAACTGGACTCATCCGGATCCGGCATGCGCGCTGCAACTCAGTGCTGCTCCGCGCTACGTTGGACACCAGAACGTTGTCATCAATGCTCACGGCCTTTCAGGAACAAACGCATGCTTGGTACTCACACGCTGATCTTTGGTCCGACGGTTGCAGCTGCATTGGCGGCCGTATTAGTGGGGTTCGCCGCTTTTTGGTCCAATCCGTGGCGCTCGATGAACCGTGCCTTTTTTTCGGGTTCGGTGCACGTGGCCGTGTGGCTCCTGTGTGTGGGTATGGCAGTGAAAGGCGGTGAGCACGGGCAGATTTGGCTTCGGACCGCGACAGTGGTCGGGGCATTCATTGCGGTTCATCTTTGGCTCATCAAAGAAACCATTGTCAGGAGTTCTGACTCAATATGGGCAATTATTTGCCGGGGGCGCTATTGGTTGATGGGTTGCTGTGTTTTAGCTGGAATCGTTACTTCGGAATGGTTTGTGGCCACGCAAACGACGAAGGAAATTCCGCGATTTGGCGGCGGATACTACGCCTATATTGTTGGGGTATTAACGATGTATGCGCTGCTATGTTATCAGACTATTCGTCAAATTCGTGAACATGCTGGACTGATGCGATTGGAACTGCAGCTCGTTCTGTTCGGAGGAAGCGCAGCAGGCGCCGCGGTAATCTCACTTATGGCATTGAGGGCAATGCTCAAGGTGCCGTGGCTAATAGGGCTCCAAGCTCCAGTTATCCTCCTTTTTTATACGGCCACTACCATAGCGATTACGACCAACCGCATTTTTAATGCCCGCCAGATCCTCCTTGTTGGTGCTCAGCGGATCATCTTGATTTCTGTCGTTGCCGGTGGAGCTTATGTTATCGATGGCGTTTCAAGCATGTTTTTGCCTGAACCGTTTGGGATATTTGCGACGACCGCCGTGGCGCTTTGGTTTGCTGCAGTCTTCAATTCTTGGCTTGATCGTATATTCCATTTTTATCCGGAAGCAGTGGCGGCACGGCAGGCGGCATTCGCGGTTGCCCGACGTGAGACAGGAATTAAGAATTTGGAGAGTGCCTATTCTGGAATCTTAAAGGGATGGGGACAAAGTGAGTTTGCTTTAATTCTTTCAGGAGCAAAAGATTCGCTTAGCGGCATGGGTGTAGAACTATCCGAAGAGTCCATGATTTCGCGGGCTATGCGGCAACTTCGGTGGGCAACACCGGAAAGATTGGCGCGGGAGCGTCCTACGCCAGAGCGAACAGCTGTGGCAAAATTTTTAAAGGAAAGGGGGCTCGGTGTGCTTGCGATCGGCGAAGGGCCGACATTAACAGTAGTGATCGGCGTCGGCGTCCCTGTATCGCGCAGGCCGTTCACTTATCCGCAAGTCACTCAACTTCTCGAACTCGGATCCATCATCGAGAGTGCGCTGGAGCGCGCTCATTTCTCCGTGAAGGCGCAGCATGCCGAACAACTTGCGACGGTTGGTTTGCTCGGCGCCAGCCTCGCTCATGAAATCCGAAATCCGCTCGTTACGATCAAGACGTTTGTCCAACTCCTGCCGAAGCACTATCAGGACGCTGTTTTTCGGGATAAGTTTTTCACGCTAATCGGCGACGAAGTGACGCGTATCGATCGGCTGACGGAGCAGCTCTTGGATCTGGCTTCTCCGCGTGCCTACAGTGCGGAGTCGATGGAGCTGCATCCGGTGCTGCGCGCGAGTTTGGAACTCGTTACCGCAAAAGCCGCGGACAAACAGATTGCTTTTCTCACTGATTTTCAGGCCTCGCCCGACCGCGTATTTACAGATGCGTCCGCGGCGAAACAAGTCCTTTTGAACCTTTGTTTCAATGCGATCCAAGCGGTGGAAAAACAGAACGGGGATCGCTGGGTAAAAGTCGCAACGCGACGAGTCCCGACCGGGCTGGAGATGCTGGTGGCCGATAGCGGCCCAGGAATCTCCGAAGAAATTCGGCCTCGATTGTTTCAGCCGTTTCAATCGACCAAGTCTTCAGGGTTTGGGCTTGGACTCGCAATCTGTAGCGACATTCTCGCGGGTCTTGATGCCACGATTACGGTCGATCCGACCGTAGCCGGTTGTGGCGCCAGCTTCCGCGTCGTCTTTCCATGTCCAGCTTAGTGATTCTTGCTACCTCCGATACCGCTCTCGCGGAGGTATGGGAGCGCCAGTTGCCAAAGGGACGTGTAGGGCTTCGCCTGGCTCCTCACCTTTTTGCGGCGGGAACTTCTCCAGGTTTTTCCGCAGTTGTCATTCTGGATGCCGCTAGTGAAACATCTGTTCCTGTAACGCTCTCGAAGTGCCCCACGATCTATGTTGGTGAGCCTCGCAGTCTACCTTTTGAGCAAGCACGGCTT
>CBRAFL010000001.1:0-44016 GCA_967755055.1 uncultured bacterium | reverse complement strand
GCTCATCGGTCCGATCATCGCTTACGGCTACATTTATTTCCGAAAGATTCAGCACCTCTTCAAAGCAGTGGACGAAGCCGAAGGCGCACTCACCGCTGTGATTCAGGAAAATCTCACCGGCATCCGCGTCGTGCGTGCATTCGCCCGACAGGATTTCGAGCGCGCCAAATTCGCCGCTCCCAACGCCCGTTACCGCGATCTCAGTCTGCGCATGCTGCGCCATATGTCGTGGTATTGGTCGATCAGTGACGTCGTCGCACTCAGCCAGATCGGACTCACGCTGCTCGTCGGCGCGCACTGGATCGTGGAAGGCAAACTCACCGTCGGCATCCTCTTCGCGTTTCTCTCGTACCTCGGCATCATGCTCTGGCCCGTCCGCCAGATGGGTCGCATCCTCACCGACCTCGGGAAAACGTCCGTTGCGCTCACGCGCATCAAAGAAATCCTCGCGGTCGAACGCGAGTCCGAGCCACCTGCGAGTTCCGTCCCGCCGCTTCCAGAGCTGCTCAGCGGTGCGATCACCGTGCGCGATCTACATTTCGCGCACGCCAGTCGATCGTCCAACGCTCCAGGTGCCGGCGCGCTGAACGGCATCTCCTTCGCCGTTTCCCCCGGCGAATCCCTCGCAATCCTCGGACCGTCGGGCGCCGGCAAGAGCACGCTCATGCACCTGTTGCTGCGCTTGTATGATTACACGCAAGGTTCGATTCAACTCGACGGTCGCGAACTCTCATCGCTCCCGCGCCAGTGGGTTCGCGCGCAAATCGGCGTGGTCATGCAGGAGCCGTTTCTCTTTTCAAAATCGCTCCGTGACAACCTGCGTCTCGGTCGCGGAAGCGCGCTCGACCACGAAATCGAAGAAGCCGCCCGCGCCGCCTGTATTCACGAAACCATTCTCACCTTCGAACACGGTTACAACACCCTCGTCGGTGAACGCGGCATCACACTCTCCGGCGGACAGCGTCAACGCATGGCCATCGCCCGCGCCGTCCTGAAACGTCCACCGCTTCTGATTCTCGATGACGCCATGAGTGCGATCGATGGCGAAACCGAATCGCTGATCCTCGACGCATTGAAAGAGCGCCGCGGCCGCGCCACCACCCTCGTCATCGCTCATCGTCTTTCGACGCTCGTCCACGCCGATCGCGTTATCGTCCTCGATCACGGTCGTATCATTCAAACGGGCACACACACCGAACTCATCGCCGTGGAAGGACTCTACCGCCGTCTCTGGAAGATTCAGACCAACGTCGAGGCGGAACTGAAAAAAGAACTGGAGCCGCAAACGACCGGCCAAACGGCGTCCCCATCTGTAGCCGCGCGCATTAGCGCGCGGACCGCACCGTAACCGGCGCGGCTACGATAAAATTTTCACTGACCTAAACACCTGACACCATGTCCAATCCCGTTCACCAGGAAGACGAATTTAAAGCCCGGCTCGATGCCGGTCTGTGGTGGAACATTTTCCGCCGCACCCTGCACCTGAAACGCTATCTCGTGCCGTTGTTCATCATGGCGATCACTATCGCCGTCTGCGACGCGAGTTTCGCCCAAGTCACGCGCTGGGTGATCGACGGCGTCGCGCTCCACGGCGCTCATGCTCCGTTCGTCCGCTACATCGCCGTTTATTTCAGCATCACCCTCCTGTTCTCGGCCGGCGTCTGGACCTTCATCGAGATGGCGGGAAAAATTTCCAATCACCTCGCGCACGATATCCGCCGCGACAGCTTCGACCGCTTGCAAGAACTCGAATTCGCCTTCTTCGACACACGCCCCGTCGGCTGGCTCATCACGCGCCTGACGAGCGATTGCGACCGCCTCGCGCGCGTCATCGCCTGGGGCTTTCTCGATATCGTATGGGGCCTAAGCTACGTTCTCATGATCGCGCTCAGCCTGCTGATCATGAACTGGAAACTCGGTTTGATCGTGATCGGCATCGTGCCTCCGCTCGCGATCGTCTCGAAATATTTCCAGCGAAAGATGCTCCTGAGCTCGCGCGAAATTCGAAAACACAACTCGCAAATCACCGCCAGCTACAACGAATCGATTCAGGGAGTACGCACGACGAAGACGCTCGCTCGCGAACAGGAGAACCTCGCTGAATTCCAGCAACTCTCCACGCGGATGTTCAGCGCCTCCGTGCTCAACGCGCGGCAAAACGCGTTGTATTTTCCGATCGTCACCACCCTCGGCAGCCTCGCCGCCGGCCTCGCGCTCTGGCGCGGCGGCTACGTCACCGGCGCCGGTGGCATGAGCCTCGGCACGCTCGTCGCGTTCATCAATTTCTCCAGCCAGTTTTTCCACCCGATCAACCAGCTCGCGCTCAAACTCACCGAGATGCAGGGCGCGCAATCCGCCGGCGAACGCGTCATGGGCCTCCTCGCCACCGAGCCCGCGATCAAGGACAGCTCAACCGTCAAAGCGCGAATCCTTGAGACAAACACGACCGCGCCCGATCGCTCGGCCGAGCACGCCCTCGCTCCTGATGGCCTCCCGCACCGCATCGACACAGTGGAATTCTGCCACGTTTCCTTCCGTTACTCCAATGGTCCGATCGTGCTCCACGATTTTAATCTTACCGCACGCGCCGGCGAAACGATCGCGCTCGTCGGCCCGTCCGGCGGCGGCAAGAGCACGATCGTATCAACCGTCTGCCGTTTCTACGAACCAACTGGGGGCCAGGTCCTGGTCAACGGCGTCGACTATCGCGACCGCCCGCTCGCGTGGCTCCAGTCGCAACTCGGCATCGTTCTACAAACACCGCATCTCTTCAAAGGCACCGTGCGTGAAAATATTCGTTATGGTCGACTCGACGCCACCGATGCCGAAATCGAAACCTCCGCACGCCTCGTCAACGCGCACGACTTCATTACGCAGATGGATCAAGGCTACGACTCCCAAGTCGGCGAAGGCGGCAACCGGCTCTCGACCGGCCAGCGCCAGCTCCTATCGTTCGCTCGCGCGCTGCTCGCCGATCCGCAAATTTTTGTGATGGACGAAGCGACGTCGTCGATCGACACCGAGACCGAGCAACTCATCCAACGCGGACTCGAAACGATTTTCCGCGGCCGCATCAGTTTTGTGATCGCACATCGGTTAAGCACGATCCGCCGCGCCGACCGCATTCTCGTGATCACCCGCGGCCGTATCGAAGAATCGGGCACGCATGAAGAATTGCTCCAACGTCGGGGCCACTACTACGAACTCTACACGAGCCAGTTTCACCGCGAACGCGAAGAAGCCATCCTCGAAGGCACGGCCTCCTAGCTAGGCGCGCTTCCACCCGTAGCCGCACGCGTTAGCGCGCGGTCGCTCGCCACCAGTCCCGAGCGCCTGTTGACCTGTGGGAGGGGCTTTATGTCCCGAAGAGTCGCGAGCGCATTCGGTCAGGGCGTAAACCCCTCCTACACAATCACGGCCAGGTCTCCCCCGGCCGCTCTTTGCTCGCGCTCGCACCTTGCCCCGCAGCATCTCCGTGCTTTCCTTCCGCGATGCGCTTCAGCCCGCTCTCCGCCGTCAGTATCTTGTTCGCACTGCTGCTCTGTGCCAGTTGCTCCCGACGTGAAACTCCCGCCGACGCGGCTACCCGCACGCACACGCTGCTGTTGGGAAATCTCTCCGAGCCGGCTGACCTCGATCCGCAGATCATCACCGCCTACACCGATCAGAACATCACGATCGCGCTCTTCGAAGGCTTAACCGCCATCGACGAGAAGACCGCCCTCCCCGTTCCGGCGGTTGCTGAACGTTGGGAGGTTTCGCCCGACGCGCTCACGTACACGTTTCACCTGCGCGCCGATGCTCGTTGGTCCAACGGCGACGCCCTCACGGCAAAAGATTTCGCGTACTCATTTCAACGCATCCTCTCGCCCAATCTCGCCTCGGAATACGCGTACATGTTGTGGGCGATTAAAAATGCCGAGGCATTCAACACCGGGAAAAATAAAAACTTCTCCGACGTCGGCGTCGCCGTCGTGGATGATCGCACGCTCCGCATCACGCTCGAGCGTCCGACGCCCTATCTGCTTTCTCTCGCCGCCCATCCCACCTGGTTTCCTGTGCATCGCGCGACAATCGAAAAATTTGGCCGCATGGATCAGCGCAGCACCGCGTGGACGCGCCCCGGCAATCTCGTCGGTAACGGCGCTTTCACTCTCAGCGAGTGGTCGCCCAATGCTCGCCTCACCGTGACGAAAAATCCACATTACTGGGACGCCGCCCACAATCAGCTCGAGCACGTCGTGTTTTTTCCGACCGACAGCGCCGACGTTGAAGAACGCAATTTCCGAGCGGGCCAGCTTCACGTGACATACGGCCTTCCCGTTGAAAAAATCGCCGGCTACCGCGAACGAACACCCGAACAGCTCCGGCTCGACCCGTTTCTCCAAACCTACTTCCTCCGGTTCAACGTCACCCGTCCGCCGTTCGATAATCCCAAAGTTCGCCGCGCGCTCGCCCTTGCGATCGACCGTGATTCCATTGCGCGCAACGTCCTGCGCGAATCGCGTCTGCCCGCTCCGTATCTCACGCCACCCAACTGCGCTGGCTACACCGCCCGCACTCGCGTGAACACCGATCTCGCAACTGCGCAACGTCTCCTCGCCGAAGCCGGTTTTCCGAGTGGCGCAGGTCTGCCCGCCATCGAGGTTCAGGTGCGCAACGACAGCGGATTACCCCGAGTCATCGAAGCCATTCAAGCGATGTGGCAGCGCGACCTCGGCGTGCGCGTGACGATCGCGTCGCGCGAGCAAAAGACCACACTTCAGAATGAACAGTCACTCAACTACGCGATCAGTTTTTCCGCATGGGTCGGCGACTTCGCAGACCCCGCGACGTTTCTCGAATTGTTTCTCAAAGACGGTGGCAACAACTGGACCGGTTGGGGCAACGCCGATTACGACCGATTGATCCAGGCAGCCGCCAATACCTTGAATCCCACCGAGCGACGCGAACGATTCCAGCAAGCCGAAGCGTTGCTCCTCGAAGCGGCGCCGATCACGCCGATCTATTTCGGGGCGCGAGTGTATGCGATTCATCCCGCAGTGAAAAACTGGCAGCCCGCGCTGCTCGGGTTTCATCGTTATCAGCTCGTTCAGCTCGAGCGGTGAACACGACTCATGTAGGTTGCGCGCTCGCCGCGCTACTTCCGCGAACGAGGAAACCCGTGGCGCGGCGAGCGCGCAACCTACAGGCGAGCCACGGAGAAAACTCGTCTCGCGACATTCTTCGCGTGGCGAAAACCTTGTCGCCCGCCGTTCTCGTGCTCAACCTGCCCTTCATGCGTTCGCTCTTTGCTCTCTGTTTGTTCGCCACCGCCGGCCTCGTTCCGCTCCGCGCTGCCGAGGTCGAGTTCCTGCGCGTATGGCCCGGCTGGCGTGACGCGGAGTCCTTTGAGCGCATCTCCGAATATTTCACGGGCAAGGAAGACACCGGTCGCGAAATCGTCTTGCGCACGCACGCCGACCAACGCGCGGGTTTTTATTATCTCGTCCGCGTGATGAACTCCGCCGCCGCGATTCCGGGCGCCAAGTTCGTCCTGCAAACCATCTCTCCCACCAATCCGGAGCCGAAGATCGCCACCTTCGCCGTTGAACTGCCCAGCCGCGCAACCGTTTTTGAGCTCGGACTCACGGGCACCGATTGGCCCGATCGCAAGGCGCACCCGGTGGCGTGGAAACTAGAATTGCGCTCCGCCGACGATCACGTGCTGGCCAGCGCTCAAAGTTTTCTTTGGGAAAAACCATCGAAGTAATCTGCAGTTTTGAAACCTCTGTTCGCTTGCTCGATCGCTCTGAGATTTTCGGAAACTTGGAACGTTAACCATGTTTGATGTCAGCGACCTCGCCTGGAGCGAATGGCGATCGCTGCCGACAACCGCTCCGCAAGATGCCGCGGCTCTTGAGGAAACGCTGGACGGCGGACAAGCCTTTCGCTGGCGACCTTTGTCTGATGGAACGTGGCTCGGTTACTTCGGATCGCAGATCGTCCGCCTCCGTCTCGATTTATCGGGTACACTCCATTGGTCCGCCCCGACCTCCCTCGCTGACTCGACCGAGCCCGCACTCGTCCGTTATCTCGATCTAACCCGCAATCCGCGCGATCTCGTCGACTCGCTTCCGTGGCGCAGCGATCCACATCTTGCCGCGTGCCTCGCGGCATTTCCGGGCCTGCGAATTTTGCGCCAACCTTTCGGCGAAACGCTGCTCGGATTTCTTTGCAGCGCCACCAAGCAGATCGTCCAGATCAAGCAAATGATCGCGCTCCTCGCTTCCCGCCACGGTGCGCCGCTGCTTCCCGTTTCCTCAACTCTTAGTCCGCAACTTTCAACTCCCGCTTTCCGCCTTCCGACCTGGGCCGAGCTCGCCGCGATTCCTGAACCTGCATTGCGCGCCTGCTTACTGGGTTTTCGTGCGCGCTACATCCACCGGACCGCGCAGTTCATCGCAGCGCATCCAGGCTGGCTCGAAGAAACGGAGCAACTCCCCTACACCGCCGCCAAGGAGCGTCTTTGCTCGCTTCCCGGCGTGGGAGAAAAAGTGGCGGACTGCGTATTGCTCTTTGGCGCGGGTCGACTCGAAGCCTTTCCCGTGGACGTATGGATTATCAAAGCGATGGCGCAGCGCTACGGACTGCACGGATGGAAGCCCACGCAGATCGCCCATTTCGGCCGCACGCATTTTGGGCCGCTCGCCGGTTTGGCGCAGCAATACCTGTTTGCCTGGGAACGCCGTTTCGGCCGCGGCCAGTGAGAACGGGGCCTCATTTCCGAATGTAGCGGCAGTGCCTCCGCGCCTGCCGTTTTGGATTTTCGATTTTTGAATTCTGAATTTCGAATGCCGATCTCCGAACTTCGATCTTCGATTCTTCGGAAAACGGCAGGCAGAGACGCCTGCGCGCTACGCCCGATCCAGCGTCACGCTCTTTGGATCAACTCCACCTCGTAGCCTTCCGGCGCATCGATGAACGCGATCATCGAGCCGCTGCCGGTCAGCGTCGGACCATCGCTCAACTCATAGCCTTTTCGTTTTAGCTCTCCCGCAAATTCCTCGAGGTCGGCCACTTCAAATGCGAGATGCATGAGGTCCGGCTGAACCTGCACGCTCGGGCTGTTCGGCAATTGGCAGAGCTCAATCTCTTCGTCGCTGTTCGGAACCGCCAGAAAGGCCAGTTGAGCTCCGCGCGGCGACGTGTGCCGCCGGGAAACTTTTAGTCCCAGCGCGTCTTCGTAAAATCGCACTGAACGGTCCAGATCGTTCACGCGCATGCGTGTGTGGAGCAGCTTCTTGATCATCGAAACGAACCGTGATCGCACGCCCCCGAAAAGCAACCGGCAGCTCATTCGGAAACAAAATTTCCCCGGCCACCCACGCCCTGCTCGATGTAAACCATCGATAAATGTCCGTCGCCGCAGTGGATCGCAATCGACTGACTCCGATGAGAGCGATTGCACAACACCGCCTGATGGCTGTTTCAGAAATTTTCTGAAGCACCCCTTAGGTGAAAATTCCCGGACCATGTTTCTCAATCGCTCTTCCCGTTCTCGCCGCGCGTTCTTCGTTGCCGCCTGCCTGCTGCCTTTTACCGCGTTTGCCACCGACTACTATCTCGGCTCTCAAGCTTCCACGCAGGCTGGTGTGGTCGTCGCCGATCTGGCCGACCTCAACTCGCGTGTCCTGCATCCCGGTGATCGCGTGTTCCTCCAAGGCGGCGAAACCTTCAGCGGAAACCTGTATTTGGGTTCTGATGACGCGGGTACCGCGACCAGTCCCGTCATCATTTCAAGCTTCGGCACCGGACGCGCCACCATCTCTGCAGGCACCGGCGCGGCGATCACCATCTATAACTCTTCCGGCTTCGCCATCAGTCGTTTGTGTCTGGTTGGCTCGGGCGCGGCCACGAGTCAGGGCGACGGAATTGACGCGGGCGCTTATCTCCCCGGCAGTACCAAGCTGCCCTATCTACGTTTCGATGACCTGATCATTTCCGGCTTCAAAAACGGCATCGAACTTTGGGCGTGGTACAGCACGTCCACCCGCGCCTGGCCGGGATTCACCGATGTTAAGCTCACCAATCTTCAGGTATTCAGTAATCGCAGCGAGGGAATCAAAACCTGGGGCACGTGGCGCATGGATGGCGATGGTCTCTCGTTTTCTCACGCGGATGTTTCCATCGCACACTGCTCAGTCTGGGACAATCGCGGTGATCCCAGCGCCACGGATCACACCGGCAGCGGCATAATCATGTCGGGCGTCGATCGCGGCACCGTCGAGTACTGTCTCGCCCATGATAACGGCGGCTACGGCCCCACGACCGGCGGCGGACCTTACGGAATCTGGACGTGGGAATCCCGCTTTGTGACCATCCAGTACAATCTCGTCTACAATCAGAAGACCTCCAACACGCTCGACGGCGGCGGTTACGATCTCGACGGCGGTTCGTCGAATTGCGTTCTCCAATACAACTACTCCTACAACAACGAAGGTCCCGCGATCGGCATCATCCAATTCCAAGATGCCTCGCCGTTGGTGAACAGCGTCGTGCGTTACAACATTTCTGAGAACGACTGCCGCAAAACCACGCAGGGCATCCTCTACGTCGGCGAATTCTCCGAACCTTACGGCATCAACGGCGCCGACATTTACGGAAACACGTTCTTCGTCAGCACGAATCCCAAAGGCGGCAATCCTCCGATCATCTCCGTGCAGAATAATGACGACATCGCGAACGTGCGTCTGCGGAACAACATCTTTCTCGCGACCCACACGGGCACCCTCATCACAGGTGTGACGAACAATCCCGCCAAGGCGCTTTTCCAAGGTAACAACTATTGGGGCGGCACGTTCGATCTCGCAGCGTTTCGCGCTGGCGGCCAGGAAACGCTCAACGGTTTGCCAATCGGTTCGCGCGTGGACCCGCAGCTCACGAGCCCCGGCAACGGCGGTAGCATCACGGATCCTACTCTCCTCCCGACGATCTCGGCCTACGTGCTGCGCTCGACGTCCCCGCTAATCAAAGCCGGATTGGATCTCACGAGCGTATTCGGCATCAATCCCGGTTCGCACGATTTCTACGGCCTGCCGATTTTGTCCAGCGCACTCGACGTCGGCGCTTCCGCTTTCCAAGTGAGCACCGTCGTAGTTACACCGCCGATCGTGCCCATAACCTTGATCGATGACCAGTTCACCGGCTCGGGCAGTCTTTCCGGTCGCGCACCGGACACGACTAATTCCACGAGCCAAAAATGGTCGATCCTCACGGGCTCGTCGTCGGTGACAAACGGCGCAGCTTCCACCAACGCAACGCTCCGCGCCGTCATCAATTCAGGCGCCGCGGACTGCGTGGTCGAAACGCCGATTTATTTTGGCGCCACCGATACGGGCGTGTTGCTGCGCTGCAGCGATGGATCGAATTATCTCCGCATCTCGATTTCAACGAGCACCCTTCGCTTGCAAAAAACAGCGGCCGGCACGACGACGACCGTCGGTTCGAAGAGTGCGACCTTTGTGCTGGGGCAAGCCTATCAACTTCGCGCGGTGCTCTCGGGCTCGACCATCACGATTTCCGTCGACGGCGTTGCGATGGGCACGTTTACCACAACCTTTAATCAAACCGCCACCCGCCACGGTCTCCTCGCCAGCAACAGCGGAACGCGGAAGTGGGAGCGCTTCACCGTCTCGCAGTTGTAACGAACAAGGCAACACACCCCGCCCTTCGGGCACCCCTCTGCAAGAGGGGACTTCGGCTGCGGATGATTGGATTCCCCTCTAGCAAGAGGGGTGGCGCGCAGCGACGGGGTGTGTGGATGGCTTGCCGCAGTCGGCAAGCCTCCTTCGCAATGACAAAACTCGTATTGAACTCTCCTCAATGCGGCAAGCGCCGCGTCGCGAGTTGTTGATACGGTGCCAGCAGAAACGGCGGACAAATGTGCCGCAGCCAGCGTTTCACCTGCTGACGGCTCCGCCATGAGCGCACCGGCGCGAGTCCACGACTTGCGCAGAATTGATTGTAGAATTTTCGATTCAACCGCACCTGCTCATACACGGACGTTTTCTTCACGACCGTGTGTGATCGGGAATGGCGCCGCCAAAATGTGTGCGGCTCCGACAGCGTGACGATGTCGCCGAAGTGCGGCGCGATTAACGCGAGCCGCGCGTCGGGCCACAGCGGCAGTCCGTCGCTTTGATCGAGCGGCAGTCGCTGCTCCAGATAGCTGCGTCGAAACGCGAGCGAGCTGGTGGGATAGTAAATGTTCACCTCGTGATTCGTGTAGATGTGCTCGAGATAATTTTGCGCATGCCGCCGCTCATCATATTCCAATCCGGTGATCTGCCCCTCTTCGTCAATTTTCCACAACGGCGCCTGGACCATGATGATCTTCTCCGAACTCCCAAACGCTTTCATATACGCGAGAATGTGGTCCGGCCCAAACGCATCATCTGAATCCAACAGAAAAATAAATTTCCCGGTCGATGCGCGAAACGCCGCATCGATGGCATGAGCCTGATTTTGCATCGGCGTGCCCGCGCCTCCGGGTCCGCTCACCACTCGAATACGACCGGTAAAGCTTTCCAGCGCCGCGAGACTTTCATCGGTACTCCCGTCGTCGTAAACAATCACTTCGTCTGCTCGCATCGTCTGCTCGAGCACCGATTCAACGCAACGCGGCAGGAACCGCGCATTGTCGCGATTGTTAATCAGTACGGAAATCTGGACGTCGGCAGTCATGTTTGCTTCCAATCAAAAGTGTTCAGCATTTCGGGGCCGAAACTCCGTGATGTATGCCTCGGCGAGTCTCTTTTCTTTAACCACGATCGCGTTTTCTCGCAGCCAGACTTCCTCCGGCGCGGGCTCGCCCACCGCATGGACTTTCACGAAAACGACCCGCGCACGGTCCTTTAGCAGCGTCACGAGAGACTCCGGTACTTTGCGTTGACCGAGTTGTCCAACCCACGTTGCAAACGCCGCCGGACTCGTGGTGTACCGCGCCAGTCCGATCGCCCCGGTCGGAATGGAGTGAACGAGAATCAGGTCGTCGGCGCGGCCGTACGCGCTCACGTGTCGAGCAATGTCAGCCATCGGCTCGCTCGACCGGGAGCGGCCCCGATAGATGCTCATCACACTCGGAGCCCAGCCGAGTCCGATCAAAAAAACGCCCAACCACGCGACGCTTTCACGCACGCTGCTTAAGATCATTCCACCTATCAGGCAGGCCGCAGGCAGCGCCGCGCTCGAGTAACGTGGATAACTCGCGAGATACGTGCCGCGAACGATGTCCGCCACCAGCGGGCCGAAACCCGCCGCAAGAAACCACATCCAGAGTAACAACCTTGGCCCGGCAAAGAACCGCGCGCGCCAGCGCCAAAGCGCGATGCAGCCCGCCACCGTGAAAACGATCAACACCCCGAGCTCGGCGATGCGATGCGGCTGCCAGATGTAACGTCCGTATCCGGAAAAATATTGCACCAGTAAATCGCGCGCGACCAGCGGACGGACGTAGCCGGACGGTTTAATTTCCATCCAGTGTGAAGTGATTCTCCACTGCGCCAGGGTGTCGGTGAATTTCAAATACCAAGGCAGGATCAGGACCGCCACCGCCGCCACGCGCCCGACCAGCCGCAGCCTGCGATCCGCGCCCGGACAGCAGAGCAGGAACAACCCCGTCGCCGCCCATGGAAAAACAAAGTAGTAGTGAACGAGAAATCCCGCCGCCCCCGCCGACACCCACAGAATTTGCCAGCGCCATTCGCTCGCTCCGCGGTAAAGCTTCACCGTCGCATAAGTCGACGCCAGCACGCAAAACCACAGCAGCGAATACATTCTCCCTTCGGAAGAATAGTAGAGCGACATCGGCGCCATCGCGAACAACACCGCGGCGATCCATCCCGCTTTTTCTGCCTCCGCTTCTCGTCCGACAGCGATGATCAGCGGCACACAGCCCAGCGACAAAAGAATCGAGAACATCCTCAGCGCCATGTCACTCACTCCCCAAATGCGTGCCCATACATGCAACAGCAGATAATAAAGCGGTGGGCTCGTGTCCGACAACATCACGGCGCGCAACACGCGCCCCGGTCCTGCCACGGGTTCCCCAAACTCCGTATACCGCCGCAACTCCGCCGCTGTGACGACACGATCGCGCTCCACGAAATCACCCAACACCGGCTGCGCTTTGGCGGCAGGATGCTCCATGCTGTGACCCGTCGCCATCGCCAAAGAAAAGACTTCGTCCGCCCAGAGACTGTGACGCATCGCGAGTCCTATTTGCATCAGCAGCATGGCCGTCAATATGACCGCGAGCAGTTTCCAGCGCTTCATACTCGGCTGCACCCCGCGTCCTCGTCTGCGGCGGGCGCAACAGGAGCCGTTTTCGCTCCGCGACGTTTCAATGTGCGATAGGGGCCTTTTCCAAATGTGCGCTTGAGCCAGAGTCCCCACAAAACCTGCCAGTAGCCGCCGCCCACGCGGACCAGCCGAAATGAAGAAGCGCCCATTCCCGGCGTGCGATTGATCCACGAGATCGGAACCTCGCGCACTTTGTAGCCGAGCAGCCATGGCTGGATTCCAGTTTCCGCGTTCACCGCAAAACCCGGCTGCAGGAGCTCAAGATCCGCGACCACTTCCCGACGCAACAGTTTCAGATTATTCGTCACGTCGCGAAACGCCCAGCCGAGCGTCCAACGCGCCAGCGTATGAAAACCGCGATTCGCGACGATCTTCATGAACGGATAATTCAACAACACGCTGTGCCGCGAGAAACGACTGCCAATCACGACATCGTAACCCGCCTCCGCCGCATCGAAGAGATCGCGAAACTCCGGGAGCAGATGTTGAAAATCACAGTCCATCGTCAGCACGTACCGGCCGGTCGCCGCGCGAAGTCCCTCTGCAATCGCACGTCCCACTCCATTCGGCGGCTGGCGATGGATCGGCCTGACGCGGCCGTCTTTCTTCGCCAGCGCTTGCAGCACCTCAGCCGTGCGATCCGTGCTGCCATCATTTACCGGAATCACCTCGTGAATATACTCGCCATAGAGTTCGAGAATCCGCTCCACCAACGGCCCGACGTTCATGTCCTCATTGCGACACGGGATCACGACTGACACCGCCTGGCGCAGTGATTCGTGCGCGAACAACGACTTCCCTGATGCTTCGCGGACGCGCGGTGGTTTTTGCGCGTGCAACAAAATCGAACCCGCCATACGCGAAACAACCGGCGCGTTCTCCAACAAAATCGACAGATTTCTCAACCACCACACGAGCGAGCGCGTGAGCGGCGCAAAAACAAAATCGTTATAGACCGCGTAAACCCGCACGAAGCCGATTTCCGAAATCAACTCGTACAAATCCGGACGACTCACCAGCCGGCGCGGATCCTTTCGTCCGCCCCAGCGCGTGAACGCACGCCGCAGACCCAGCACCGGGTTCCACGGATTGCTCTCGTAGAAAACCACCTCGCCGCCCGGCGCGAGCAGGCCGAGTAGGATCTGCAAAAGATCCGCCGCGTTGTCGCCGTCCAGCATATCCATCGCAATCACACAATCGAACCGACGGTTCGCGAGCACGCCCGGAAGCGCAGCGACTTCCAAACGTTCCACATTCGGCAGCGCCTCCACTGGCGTGTCTCCGCCCGCACTTTGAAAACGAACGGCGGTGATCGGATTTTCTCCACGTGTGACCTTCGACAAAATCCTCGTGAACCGGCCTTCGCCCGAGCCCAGCTCCAGGATCGTATCGCCCGGCAGCAGGTGCACGGTGTGACGAAACGTTTGCGCGCGCCACAACAGCCGGTCTCCCGCGATCGGATCACGCGTCCGCCAATAATGATCACGATAAACTTCGCGCATCCGAAGTGTGGACACGAGTCCGCTCTCCGCCAACGGCACGGCCACAGGTGCTGCTCCGGGAGCGGATGAAAGTTGAGCGGGAGTGAGTACCATGAGGAAAAAGGGTTTGGTTTACCTCATTCGTTGATAAACCTGCGCTCCGCCAAATTTATTCACGAGGCGCCAGTTCGCGGGATCACTTTCAACGGCCGGTCGCGCGTAGCGTTGTGAGATTTCCAGTACGTTTAGTTCGTCCACAATCACCCACGATGCCGGAACGGTTTCCAGCAAACGCCGTGCTTTTTCCGGATCGATTTCCATCGGCGGCATCACCGCCCGCAGTCCCGTCCAAAGGTAGCAAAGATGCGGCGACGCCGTCACGACGATGTCGTTGCGATCCGAGTGACTGCCGACCCACCGCACCGCTTTTTCCCAGTCAGCCCAACTCGCTCCATAATAGAACCACCGCGGGGCATCGAGGCCCAGTCCCGGGGCAGACGTCGCCGGTTCATAATGCCGCAGATGAAAAACCATCGACGCCGCGAAAGTCTGAACTGAAACAACCACGGCACAAAAACCGACGAGCGCGATACGGCCCACCGTCACCACGCGACTTCGTGGCTGCACGCGCAGAAATCCGTAAACGGCCGCAATCCCCACGACCACCGCGATCGTGAAAAATGGAATCAACGGCGTAAAATATCGCCCCAGCTGTTCCGGCCAGGGCGTGGAGCACGCGAGCACGATCGAAACAACCACGAAGACCCCGCCCGTCCACCGCTGTCTCTTCATGAGCACTACACCGCCGGTGAACACGAACCCCGCGAGCAGATAGAGCGGAATTCGCGCCAGTCCATCGAGTAACGTTCGTCGCCCCTTCTCCTGCTCTCCCCGCAACGCGACCCGCCAGAAGCCAATCGACTCACTGACCGCCTCGCCCACCACCGCCGGTAGAATCGCCAGATTTCCGCGAAGCCGCGACACCCACGCCGCCGGTGTCACGCGCCCCAACTCGGGACGGAACGGATCGAGCAGCGTCATGTTTTGCGCGTACGTGACGTTGTAGAATTGATAGTCGGCCCGCTGGTACGCGTACGCCGGATGACGAAATTCCTCGCCGGATTCGACGCGCCACACGTACGCCTGCCAGCACACGACCGGCAGAACGACCATCACCGCACGCATGCAGGCCACCCGCCATTTCCGGCGCAGCAACGCGTCGATCACGAATGTCGCCAGCAACGCGACTCCGGCGGTGCGCAGTAAAAAACCTGCCGCGGCCAGCGCGAACGCCAGCCCCTCGCGCGTCCGCGGATAATCGGCCAGTCGTCGTGTGCCCAACACCCACGCGAACCCGACGCAAACCAGCGCGAAGGGCAACTCAGTGAACAGGAGATCGGAAAACAATAATGTATTCGTTTGTCCGAGACACAGGATCGTCGCGAGCAACGCCAGCCACGGACGCACGTGCGCACGTGCGAGAGCGAGGACGGCCAAGCCGTAGCCGAGAAACATCACCGCATAAGTCCAGCGGAGCCACGGCCCGACGACCGCCGAATCAGACGTGCCGAGCACGCGTTGATGAACTGCGATCAACGCGGGCAGCAGAGGTGGATATTGAATATCTGCCGGAGCGCCCGGCTCACTGATGATCCGATAGCCCTGGCCCGACGCGAGCGAAGTGCCCAGAACGTAATAAACCGCGGCATCGTAGCGGAGGTCAATCGGCCCCTGCCAGCGAAGTGCCCAAAGTCCGAATACCATCACGGTAACCACCGCCACGCTGATCGCTCTTGGCCAGGTGACCTTCGTCCCCTTCGGTCTTGCCGAAACGACGGGAATCATCGGTTCGATTCCGGCGTGGGTCATATTCGTTGAGGCGCCCATGTAAGTCGGATAATTAGAACCAGCGTTCGCCTTGGTCTGCGGCAGTTCTCAAGCATGCGCCGAATGCAAGTCCGGCAACGGACGTTCCGCGGTCGGCAGCACGCCAATTTGCTTGAGCGTTTGCTGCGCGCGTCGGTCCGCGAGGAGGTTGATGATTCCAAGAAAACACCCGGCCAATGCTGTCTGACCGCCGACCACGAGAAGGAGAATGGAAAAAATAACGGGCCTGATGGTGCGCGACGCGTCCAGGTCGCCGAAGCCGGTTTCCGACCAGTCCCACGTCGCGAAAATTCCCAGCGCGACCCCCGCGAGACAAAGCACGACACCGATTGCGACCAGCCATTCGAATATCGATCGTTTCTCGAGAAACCAGAGTTTGGTCACCGGGGGATGCAATCCCGTTTCGACCGCCATCAGTTTGGCAAACGCTGCGAACAGCAGCGATTGATATCCCAACATAATCGCGGCGGTCGCGTAACTCAGCGTGTGATAATCGAACTTCACGCCCATTACCAATTGCGGTCCAGATGCCAAAAACGCGGACACGATTCCGCCGAGTACCAGCAGCGTCATTCCCGGAATCGCGAAAAACCAACGCGGGCTCATCAACAGATAAAGCCGGAGGCTCCGCCATCCGTCCCGGTAGCTGCGCAGATGCGGCGCGCGATCGCGTCCGTCTTGCGAGAGCGTCGTCGGAACTTCTGTGACCCGCAGTCCGTTCATCCCTGCCTTGATCAGCATTTCCAACGCAAACTCCATCCCGAGACTCTGCAGGTTCAGCTTTTGAATCGCCTCTTTTCGGAATCCCCTCAGCCCACAGTAGAAATCACCACAGGCTCTCGAATTGAAAAACGTGCGACCCATCGCACTGAGCAGCGGGTTGCCAAAATAGCGGTGTGACAGCGGCATTGCTCCGGGCGCAATCCCACCGCGAAACCGATTCCCCATCACCAGATCGTAGCCCTCCCGCAATTTTTCGACGAACGCCATGAGCGCGGAAAAATCATAGCTATCGTCCGAGTCGCCCATGATCACGAACTTGCCCGCAGCCGCTTCGATCCCCGCGGCCAGCGCCGCGCCATAACCGCGAATCGGTACACGCACGACCCGCGCGTTGAGTTGCTCAGCCAGAGCGACCGACCCATCCGTGCTGCCGTTGTCAGCAATGATGATTTCTCCAGCCACTTGGTGCTGACGGAGGAATTGCTGCGCCTTTTGAATACAAACGCCGAGTGTCCGCACCTCGTTCAGGCACGGCATCAAGATCGTGAGTTCTAATTGCATGTGGTGGTGTTACAAAACTGAGTCAATTCGCTGACATCTGAACCTTTGTTCTCAAAGCATGACTTTCCTCCTTGGCGTAGTGTTGTGTCTGGACCCTGAGCTACCCTGTCACGAATTTCGCTCAGTGACCTGCCGACAACAGTCCGCGGCGGGAACCGAATGATCCCTCTGAACAGCTTTGACCCGCATCGGGGTTTCCCTGACCCAGCGCAAATACCTGCACCCCCCTCCCTCGTTTCGAGGAAGATGGTGGCGGAAAAGGCGTTCCCATCGGATTCTTCCATAGGCGGATAAACAACCCTGGTTCTTTCGAATAGTTTCCCCACCCATGCCCCTCGATCTTTCCGCTATCCGCTTCGCCCATGGGCTTATCCGGCCTCACCTCCACCTGACGCCGGTGCTCACGAGTTCACGCCTTGATCAAGCCGCGGGCGCGACCCTGTTTTTCAAGTGTGAGAACTTTCAAAAGACCGGTGCATTCAAAGCCCGCGGTGCCACGAATGCGGTTCTTTCTCTCAGCGATGCCGAGGCCGCTCAAGGCGTTGCGACTCATTCGTCCGGCAATCACGCCGCGGCACTCGCGCGTGCCGCCCGGCTTCGCGGCGTTCCCGCATACATCGTAATGCCCTCGAATTCCACGCTCACAAAAATCCGCGCCGTCGAAGGCTACGGCGGAAAAATCACCTTGTGCGAACCGACGGTTCAAGCCCGTGAGGAGACCTGCGCGCGGATCATGGATAAAACGGGTGCCGTGCTGATCCACCCCTTCACCAACGAGCGCGTGATGGCCGGCCAAGGAACCGCTGTGATTGAACTGCTCGAAACGATTCCCGATCTCGACGTTGTCCTTTGTCCCGTAGGAGGTGGCGGGTTGCTCGCTGGCACAGCGATCGCCGCAAAAAGTTTGAAGCCGGAAATTCGTGTCATCGCCGCTGAGCCCGCCGGCGCCAGCGACGCCGCCCAATCGTTCGCAAGCGGTCGGCGCATTCCAGTCGATCACCCCAACACGATCGCCGATGGACTGCGCACCAGCATCGGAGAACCCAATTTCGCGATCATGCAACGACACGTTGACGCGGTCGTGACCGTCACTGACGAGGAAATCATCGCTGCGATGCGCGCGATTTGGGCGACGCTGAAAATCGTGATCGAACCCTCCGCCGCCGTACCCTACGCCGCCGTGATGGCGGGCAAGGTAGCCCTCGCGAGTCAGCGCGTGGGAATCATTCTGACAGGCGGCAACGTGGACCTCGACGCGCTGCCATGGATGTCTTCGCGACAAGCTGCGCGATCCATGTAGCGGCAGGCCTCCGTGCCTACTGTTGTTCGGTGATCAGGATTTGAATGAATCCGGACGACACAGAATCCGTCCCTCCGCTGCGGACGGCAGGCACGGAGGCCTGCCGCTACATGGAGAACACCGTCACGCTATCGGCTCCAGCCCGCTATTTTGCTGGTGCCCGGGACAGGACTCGAACCTGCACACCTTACGGCAACGGCTTCTAAGACCGTCGTGTCTGCCATTCCACCACCCGGGCGAGTGATTCCGATTCCAGCTTGCCGATTTCAACTCCGCGGAGGCAAGCGGTAATCCGGAACCCGGAACGGAACTGCTAATTGAATTTTCCCAATGGGGAAATCTTTCTCCCATGGCTACGGCTAATCGCCTGCACCTTGAAGTGATTGGAGCCCGCTGATCACGGTCTGCGATCAGCAGACCCCACTACATATTCTGGAGCCGATCAGGCGGAAGGGTCTTATCAGGATCTGCCCATTGGCTGATCTCATTAGCGGTTTCTTCTCTCCGAAAATTCGAAGACATCCCCAGCCGGATTCAATCAGTGCTCATCAGACAATCAGTGGTTTCAACTGCCGTTCTTCAGATCAGATGAGCGGTTTCTCAATCGGTGTTTGAAGACACGCTCTACCCTGCCACTGCCGCGCGTTCGCGATTCAGCCACACTTTCGCCGCGCTCTTCATACGCGTGAGAATGTAATACACCGTCTGGCTCCGCAGTCGTACCAACTGGCCGCCCACAATCTTCGGCACAAAATCCTGCGGGACGTCGAGCACCGCCTCAGGCGTCGCGCCATCGAGCCCTTTGCACAAAATCGCCGTCATCGCACGCGTCAGTGTCTGCACGTGCGGGCCGAGGTTGATGCGAAAATGCGCCGCCCGCGTGGCCGGATCCACCCGCAAAAATACGCCCACCGTATCGGTGCATTCCTCGTCTTTGCGCGTGTCTTCGAGATCGAACGGCTCTCCGCTTTTCAGCGCACAGTTCGCTGCACCATCCGCAAACGCGACGAGGTTCTCCCGCTTTTCTTCCTCGGGCAGATGCTCGAAGAGATCAACAATTTCGGCAAGGTTCGGCGGGTAGTTCATGACGAAGGTCGGAGGTGTGAAGAAGAAGCGAAGCCGTGCGACAGATGTAGCCGCACCGGTTACGGTGCGGTCCGTATGCTAACGCATACGGCTACAATTCGCGGCACGGTCACAGACAAAACGGCGGTCGAACGAGAGGTCCCGCCCCCTCACCCCGGCTGTTCCCCTTTGGCAATTGGCGAACGCACCATGTTACCCCACTCGGTCCACGATCCATCATAGTTACGGACTTTCTCGTATCCAAGAAGGTACGTCAGCACGAACCACGTGTGACTGGAGCGCTCACCAATCCGGCAGTACGCGATGATGTCGTCGTCCTTCTTCAGCCCGAGGTTCTGCGAATAGATCTGCCTCAATTCATCGAAGCTCTTGAATGTGCCGTCGTCATTCGCCGCCATTTTCCACGGCACGCTTCGCGCACCGGGAACGTGGCCACCGCGGAGCACGCCTTCCTGCGGATACTCCGGCATGTGCGTGATCTCGCCTCGGTACTCTCCGGGTGAACGCACATCGATGAGCGGCTTCCGCGCCTTCGAGTGCGCCAGCGCGTCGACAAAGAAGGCGCGAATCACCGTGTCGAGCCGCTGCGGCGGTACCGGATAGGTCGTGCGCGGATAGCTCGGCTTCTCGCGCGTGATCGGGCGTCCGTCGGCCTTCCACTTCGCGCTGCCACCATCGAGCAGTCTCACTTTCGTATGACCAAACAAACGAAACGCCCACAGTGCGTAGGCCGCCCACCAATTCGCCTTATCCCCGTAAAACACGACGGTCGTGTCCAGGGTGATTCCGTTTTTTGCCGCGACTTCCGCGAAGCGCTCCACCGAGACGTAGTCGCGTTGAGTGTTGTCCTGGAGATCGCCCCTCCAATCGATGTGAACCGCGCCAGGAATATGACCCGTATCATAGAGCAGCACATCCTCGTTGCTCTCAACGACGCGGATCGAGGGGTCATTTAAGTGGTCCTGCAACCACGCACCGTCAACGAGTACGTCGGGATGCGCGTACGAAGCGAATTTGGAGTTCATCACGTGGTAAAGTGCCGTTTACCTGGTGCGCTCGCAACCAAGCCAGCGTGATTTCGCAGCCCGCAGATTGTCATAAACATCCGTGATCGTCCGCGCGCGTCCGACGCCGTCAACCGCTTCCCTTCGCCACCTTCGTTGCCTTCGCGAGACACTCTCTTCCGATTTTTCTCGCGAAGTCTTCGAGGAAAACGAAGGGCCGGACCCAGCTATCCCTCGCAATTCACGGCGCCACGCCCAGACGATCGCCCATCCGCGCGTAAATTTCGATGTGCTCCAAACTCGGCCCGAGCAGATCTTCATCGAACTTAATCCGACCACGCTGAAAAACCGTGATCACGCATGAGCCACCAAAAGCAAACATCCCTTTCTGATCCCCCTTTACGGCGGCGCGTCCCGGAATGTGCGTTTGTTGAATGCTCCCCACATTGGTCGCGCCGACCTCGAACATCGCGACCGTACCGAACTCTGGCGACTCGATCAGCGTGAGCATGCGCTTATTCTGCACGAGATAGTGCAGGCTGCGGCGGAGAGCGACGGGACTTACTGAATACAGCCAACCATTGATCAACCGCGGCTCGCTCGGCTGCCCCGAGATGGGAAAATGAAACCGATGATAATCGACCGGACAAAGCCGTGAAATGAGCATCGCGCCACCAGAGAATTTCGCGGACAGCAGCCGTTCTTTCTCACCTGAAGCCGTCTCGCCAAATAATTCCGCGAGCGTGAATGACGCGCCCTTAACATAAAATCCCGGCACCGTTTCAACATTGGGAAACACCAGATGCCGGCCATCCGCAGGAAACACCGCCACACGTTCGCCCTCCGCGATCGGGCGCGTTGCCGGTTTCAGCGCGCGATAGAAAAATTCATTGAACGTCTTGTAATCGAAAGGCGATTTCGCGAACTCATCGACGTTGATATTGTACGTCGTGATGAACGGCAAAATCTGTAGCGCGCTGACGCGCTTGTTCATCTTGCGCCCGTACCACCAGGAAAAAAATTTCCGCCGTGCCACTGCCCACACGAACAGCCGGCCGATGGGATTCTCGTAACCCAGCCGCAGCCATCGTTCGCCGAAAACTTTCTCGGTTTCGATCGTCTTGGTGTAGCGGTCATAAAAATGGATCGGCTGAACGGGCATTTGCCGAAACGTCAGGCAAAGCCCGCCCGTGCGCAAAGCAGAAATCGGTCATGTTTCTCCTGCCTGCGTTATTTGCGAAATCTGCGGTTCACCACAGATGACGGGAGAGTATCGCAGAGCGTAACAGTTACCGGATATGACGCCGTGGAGGCTATCTCAGTTGGCCTGGACAACCTGACGCCTCCGCCCTCGCTTACTGCAGCGCTTTAATCGACGGCAGTTTTTGCTTTAGCTGCAGCACCGGCGCGAACAGATCGCCGAGTTGCCCAACGCGCTTGAGCACCGCTTCGGAATCGAACGTCAACAGCCCGGGTTTTTTCTTTTTCAACGCCGTCTCCACTTCTGCCCACGTGACCGGTGTCGACACCGTCGGGCTCTCTTTCGCACGCAACGAATAGACGTTTACCGTCGTCTTGTGGTCATCGTTTTGGCTCCAGTCCACCAGCACTTTTCCGCCTCGCAGCGATTTTTGCATTTTCGAAACGACCACTTTTGGAAACTGCTTTTCCAAAACTTGCGCGACGGTCTGCGCAAAGAGTTTCGTTTTATCGTAGGTCACGGGTGTGTTCAACGGCACGTAAACTTGCAGTCCTTTTGAGCCCGAAGTTTTCGGAAAGCTCTTCAGTCCGAGTCCGTCGAACAGCGCCTTCACCCACAATCCCACCTGGCAACACAGCACGATGTCGGCGGGCGGACCGGGATCTAGATCGAACGCGATCGCCGTCGGCCGCGTGATCGCCGGCGCTTTGTGCAGAAATGTATGTAGCTCCAAGTCCGCCAAATTCGCCGCCCACACGAGCGCCGGCAGATCATTCATCATGCAATAGTCAATCTCGCCACCGCGGTCCCGCGGAACGGTGGTTGTCTTAACCCAGCTCGGCCGGTGAGGCGGACATTGTTTTTCGTAGAAAAAAAATCCTTCCACGCCGTCAGGATAACGCTTGAGCGTGATCGGCCGGTTTTTCAGATGTGGCAACAGGTCGCGCGAGATCCGAATGTAGTAGTCGATCACCTGTCCTTTGGTGAATCCAGTTTTTGGATAAAGCACCTTGTCGAGGTTGCTCACAGTCACTCGAGTCCCGGCGACATCAATCTCAGTCTTCGTCGCCATGATCAACCGTTGCTTTCACGAACCACTTCTTTTGCGGATTTGTCGTCGCGCCGTCCAAGAAACACCGGGTGGCGCAGGCTGCCATCACGCGTCCATTCGGTAAACTTGAGCTGGCACACCAGCACCGGCTTCATCCAATGGCAGCGTTTCATTTCCGCTGCGGTCACACCCTGGCCATAACGCCCGCTCCGTTTTTCCGGCAGGTTCACAAACGGACATGTCTCGGTTTCAATTTTTTTAAACTCGGCGTGCAGACTACGTAGCAGCTTTGTGTTGAAACCCGTGCCCACTTTTCCCGCGAATTTCAGATGGTCTCCCTCGTAAACGCCGACGAGTAACGCGCCGAAATGGGTGCGTGATCCACCCGGCGGCGTATAGCCACCGATCACAAATTCCTGCTCGTGATGGAGCTTCAGCTTGATCCAGTTTCCGCTGCGCTTGCCCGGCTCGTAAACAGAGTCGGGCCGCTTGCCGATCAATCCTTCCAATCCGAGATTACGCGCCTGCTTAAGCAGCGCGTCGGGTTCGTTGCCGAGTGAAACCGAATAGCGAATCACGTCGGGAGCGCCGTTTAATACTCGCTCGAGTTCCGCTTTGCGCTCGGTGAGCGCCAGGTGTTGCAGGTTTTTTCCATTCAGCCGCAGGAGATCGAACGCATAAAATAAAATCGGCGGTCGCTCCTGTCCGAGATCGTGCGCTTGCAGGAGCTGAAATGACGACCGGCCTTTGTCGTCGAGCGCAACAACCTCGCCGTCGATCACCGCGTCGTTCACGTCGAGCGCCGCGACGGCATCGACGACCGCTGGAAATTTCTTCGCGAAATCCTTGTTGTTGCGCGAGAGCAGCCGCGTGCCCTTGCGATCGCGAAACGCCATTGCGCGAAAGCCGTCGAATTTTATTTCGTAGACCCATTCTCCGGCTGGCGCTGTGTCCACCAGCTGCGCCTTCATCGGCTCGATGAATTTTGGTGTGAGCTTCGAAGACGATTTCGCGGTGCCAGCAGGTAGGGCGGGACCGCTGGGCCCGCCGGATCGCGTTTTAGCTCTCGTCGTTTTCGGCGAGCCCGGCGGGCCCGCCCTACCTCGAACCACACTGCGACTCGCCTCCCGTGGCTTCGATTTCCACACCCGTCCGACTCCTTTCGAGAGTGCGGTCATGGATTTTCCCGACAGCGCTGACGTGTCGTCCGCTTTCGCACTGACCGGTTTCATGTCCTCGCCGCCTTTGATCAGCAGCCACTCATCGCCGTCACGCAAACGCACGAGATACCACTCGCCTTTCAGTTTTTTTCCGCTGAGCACGAAATGAAGTTTCCCGCCCTCCAGATCTTTCGCGGGGGTTTTGCTCAATGGTTCGAAGGTGCCGGTATCCCACACCATCACCGTGCCGCCACCATATTGGCCTTTCGGAATCGTACCCTCAAAGTCGATATACGACACCGGATGATCCTCCACGTGCACGGCGAGACGGCGTTCACCTTTTTTAAAAGGCACGCCTTTGGGGACAGCCCACGATTTCAAAGTGCCACCGACCTCCAGCCGGAAATCGTAATGCAACCGGGAGGCCGCGTGTTTCTGAATCACGAAGCGATGACCCGCCACGCCACGCGGTTTGCCGATTTTCGGCTCGGCGGTTTTCCTGAAGTTTCGTTTTCTAATGTACTCCGTAAGCGACATGGCGGCAGCCCGCAAGCCGTGCGCTTGAAGTCAGAACTCGACGACCGAGTCGCGCCTGGGGGCCTGACTCCGCGAACAAACTGCGGTAGCAGCATTGTAACCTTGGTACTGGTACGGTTCCACCTGCGACGGCTGCCACCTAAGCGTCCAAGCTGGAGAAACAAACTTCCACCGCTACGCCGACTTTCCACGACCGGAATGGAATGCGAACTCGCGAACTGCGTTTTCTTGTTCCGCGGTTTCCACCGATCCGGGCCGCAGCTTTCGGATTCGACCGATCGCGGCCTCAGGACTGAAGTTGCGGTGCACCAGATAACACGCGAGCAAAGTACCCGTGCGGCCCAATCCCGCCCGGCAATGAATCGCCACACGCTTGCCCGCACCGACTGACTGCTCGATCGCCGCGACGCCGCGCTCCAAGTCCGCGATCGAGGGCGGCGCAAAATCAGGTGTCGGTAAATGAATCTGGGATAGACCGATTCTGCTCAGTACTTCCGGCTCGTGAGCGTGCAGCTCGAGATTGATGAGAACTGAAATTCCTTCAGCCGACAATTCAGCGAGCGCCAACTCTGACCGCGGATAAGCACACGCCAGAATATTCGTCTCGATCCACGTCCCCGACGGAATCTTCCGTCCGGCTCTTTGAAATAGTTTGGATAAAATTCCGCTCATTTTTGCTATGCACTGCCCTTGCCATGACGCGCCAAAGACCAAGAGGATCAGGGTCTCTATCCGTGTCGAGGTGATAGAAGCACGCTGCACTCGGCGGAACGGCCCGCTCCGTTCTGCTCATGCCGCGATTCGGCGTCGGGAAAAATAATTTTCCCCGCAACTTTTCTTTTTCCCGCGGTGTAGTGAGGCACGCGTTGCTTGCGCGCGCGCCCCTCACTCATGAAAACGTTGCTTCAAGATCTTCGCTTCTCCCTTCGACTTCTCCGCCGCTCTCCCGGATTCACCGTCGCCGCCACCGTTGTGCTCGCCCTCGGCATCGGCGTGAACACCGCGATTTTCAGCGTGGTTCACGAGCTGATCTGGAGTCCGAGGCCGTACGCGCAGCCCAGCGAAATCGTCCAGCTCTACTCGCAGGACAAAAAGAATCCCTCCGCGTTTCGCATCTTCTCGTACCTCACCTATCGCGATCTCAAGGCGCAGAACAGCGTCTTTTCCGACGTCCTCGCGCACAATCTTTCGATGGTCGGCTTGGGCGAGGGCGAAACGTCGCGTCGCACGTTTTCGGCCATCATCAGTTCAAATTATTTTTCGGTGCTTGGCGTTCCACTCGCGCAGGGCCGCGCCTTTCTGCCCGAGGAAGAAAAGCCCGGCACCAATACTCCGGTCGTCATTGCCAGCCACCTGTATTGGAAAAAGACCGGCTTTGATCCAGCGCTCGTCGGCAAAACAATTCGTGTGAACGAACGCCTCTTCACTGTCGTCGGTATCACGCCCGAAAATTTTACCGGCACGATGATGCTGTTCGGCCCTGAGTTATATTTTCCGCTGGGCGTCTTCGATCTTCTCTCCAACGACTTCGACGGATCCGCCAGACGCTCACTCGAAAAGCGCGATAATTATAATCTGTTTCTCATCGGCCGTCTCAAACCCGGCGTGACGGTGGCCACGGCCGACGCGGCGCTGCGCACGCTTTCCACCAGTCTGGAGCAAACGTTTCCGGTGGAGCAAAAAGATCAGACGTTGCTGGTGGGGCGGCTACCGCGCCTCAGCACCAACACCAACCCCGCCAGCGAAAATCAGCTCACGATTTTGGGAACGCTGCTGCTCACCATGGCGGGCATCGTCCTGTTGATCGCGTGCCTGAATCTCGCAAACATGCTTCTGGCGCGTGGCATCGCGCGTCGAAAAGAAATCGCAATCCGGCTCGCACTCGGTGCGGGACGAATGCGGATCATCGCGCAACTCCTCACCGAAGGGTTTGTCCTCGCCCTCGCTGGTGGCATCGCCGGACTTCTGCTCGCAATCTGGTCCGCCGGATTGCTGGTCAACTCGCTCTCATCGCTCATGCCAGTCGCGATCTTTTTCCGGGGTGCTGCCAATCCGGCAATCTTTGGCGCAACCGTCGCGTTCTGCACTTTCGCCACTCTTTTCTTCGCACTCGGACCGGCGCTGAAACTCTCGCGCTCCGACGTGATCGTCGATCTCAAGGAACAGGCCGGCGAAGATCCGTCCGGACGCAGCCGTCGCTGGCACTGGCTGCCCCGCCATCCTCTCGTCGTTGCCCAAATCGCGTTATCTCTCGCACTGCTTTGCACGGCCGGACTCTTCATCCGCGGAGCATTCAAAGCCGGGCGCATCGACACCGGTTTTCGCGCCGGACAAACCATCCTGGCCGAAGTCGACGCGAGCCTCGCCGGCTTTAGTGAAGTACGGGCATTGCAGCTGTATCACCTAATCAATGACCGGCTCGCTTCCATTCCCGGTGTGGAGACGTCGAGCATCAGCAGCGTTGTTCCTTTCGGCATGATTACGATTGAGCACAAGGTCCGGCGAGCCGGCGCCGCACTCGCACCCAACGCTCACCCCGCGACGGCGGCCGACGGACTCGCGTTTTCGGCGCGCTGGACCAGCACGGGCGCCAATTATTTCCAGGCGATGGGTCTTTCGGTTTTGCGCGGACGCTCGTTTACACCTGACGAAGCGGACCAGACTGGCGCACCGCTCGTTGCGATCATTGACGAAGCGCTGGCGCGGAAACTTTTCCCTGGAGGTGATGCGCTCGGTCAGCGGATTCAGTGGTCTGATCGGGATACGAACCAAGGCGGGCCAGCAAAGCCGATGGAGATCATCGGGATCGTACCGGCCACTCGCTGGGATCTCTTCGGGGCAAACGCGGGTGGAAACATTTATGTTCCCTTTGCCCAAGGTTATCAGAGCAACGCGTTCTTCCACGTTCGGACTGCATCGAGTGATTTGAAAACGCCGAAAGCATTTCTGGAGTCAGTCCGCCGCGAGATCCGGGCCGGCGCGCCCACCCTGCCGCTCTTCAGTGTGAAAACATTTTCGCAGCACCTCGACGGAAGCGCGCAGCTGTGGATGGTGCGGGCCGGTGCAGCAATGTTCGGCCTGTTTGGCGCGCTCGCACTGGCGCTTGCCGTCGTGGGAATTTACGGCGTCAAAGCCTATGCTGTCACACGCCGCACCCGCGAAATCGGTATTCGGATGGCGCTCGGTGCCGAGCCGGGCAACGTGCGACGCATGATCTTGCGCGAAGGGCTCGCGATGACAACGACAGGCGTGGTGATAGGACTGCTACTGGGGCTCGCGATCGGGCAGGCTGTTGCTGGCATGCTGTACGAAGTGAGCGCGTTTGATCTTTATACGTTCGTCGGCGCTCCCGTCGTTTTAGCTGCGGCAGCTCTGGCGGCATGTTGGTTTCCAGCGGGTCGTGCGACGAGAATCAGCCCGATGGCCGCTCTTCGCTCGGACTGAGCGGCTCACCGGGACGGTTCGCCCTACCTGCGTGCCGCCGAGCCATTTCGGACTTCGGCTCAGCGGGGACGGTTCGCCCTACCTGCCGCGCGGGCTCAATTCACGTTCGTCGAATTAACCAGGAAGGGTGACCCAGAGAGGAACAGCTCGCCGGCGAACTCGTATCTTTCCGTGCCGTCACCAAGTGGCGGGTACGTCTTGTTGTTCCGAGTGTCGTTGATCGTCCCAATGCGGAAGCTGAGTAATTTCCTCCCCTGAAAATCCGCCACCGTGATGATGTTGGCGCGAACCGCCACACTCACCGCGACCGGATCGCCCATCCGCACGTCACGAATTCGCCGATACACCTGACCTTGCCCACCCCACGTCACCACGGCAGCGACATCGCGCTCTCCGCGGCACACGGCATAGAAGGTATTGTTCAATGGATCCGGTGAACGCTGTTTCCCGGTGCTATCATTGGGAATGAGCGGCAGCCCGCTTTCGCCAGCGCGGGTAAACGTGAGCCCGACGGGATTTCGCCCGACCACAACTGTGCCCATTTCCTTGAGCGTACCGCGGGTCTCCCAACTGTTGCGTGCCATCAACGGCGATGTGTCGATGATGTGCACCGTTCCGTCGCGCGCAGCCACGTAGGCCTTGAAACGATCGGCGGACCAGCGATCGATCTTCAGGCCGGCGAGCACCGCGGTGGGTTTTTCTATCGTAGCTTCCCAAACTACCTTGGGCGCTATCGCTGGGCGCACCGCGAACGTTTGCGGAAAATCACTGGGCGCAGCTCCTCGCGCAGCGACGGTCTCCGCAAACGAGTCGGCTGATTTCAGATAGCTGTCACGCACATAGGCGAACAACGGCGAAAGATCCACAATCGTCACCTTGTTATCCTCGTTTGAAGCGATGATCGCATAGCCATTCTTCGCGACCACGAATTGCCAGGCGCCATCGTAAACAAGTTTGCGGTTCCCGTCCGTCGAGAGGTCAATCTGGCTGAGAACTTTGTCGCCCGTGGAGGAAGGCCCCGTCCATAGACCGTTGCTCGCTGCGGCGACGGAATCAGGCGAGTTCATCGGTAGATCGACGTAACCGAGGAGTTTGAAATCCGAAAAACTTCCCTGATTGGGCATCGCCATGTAGGGCCACGTGTGGAACGGCAGGTACTTCGCTTCGAGCGCGACCACCGCGAGCTGCCCTTGATGGCGTTCCGTGTCCCACACCGTCACGAGAGCAAACTCGTTGCTGGTCGTAACCGCCAGCGCTCGCGGGATTTTGTTGGCAGGAAATTTGAATCCTGGATACGGCCGCTCGGTTCCCGCGCGGCTCGTCTGCGTGCCAGCGACCGCGAACAAGCCGTCACGATAAAGCATAAGCTGTTCGTTCTGCTGCATCGCATAATTCCGTACCATCGCGATCGGCTGCATCGGCGGCGAACCGTTGAGCTTGGCGTAATATGACTCACGCGTTTGCTGATCGGGATGAGGACGGCCACTCGCCCAGTCCAGCCGCGGACTCGTGGCGAAAACCTGGTTGTAGTAGGCGAACGTCTGGATGCGATCGAGTCCGGGATCGTTCGCCGCATCGTCCGGCACGTACCCGACCTGACCACTGTCGCTCCAATAATTTGTATCCGGCCCTGGGGCATCGCCCAATTCATAGGGATTTATGCGAATGTAATAACCGCTGGCGGGTTTCGATTCCCGTTTCTCATGGGTGGGTCGATCCTCCGCCGCGCCAGGATTCAGGTCGGAAAACGTGGCGCCTAAACGCGCATGAACAGCGCCTCCGTCCCACCTCAGCTGTGCATCGTTGTACGCCGGCCCTTTGGCGATCAAGCCGAGGTCGAACAGCTCCAGCAAGGCGACGCCGGTGCCTCCCCCTGATCCGGTCACGTGAATGGAATAAACTCCCGGATCCAATTCGACGACCATAGCCGCGTCTTTGCTGCCTGCAGGAAAAGGCGCTGCGCCGGCCGACGCACTCATCACATTGATTTCGCGCGCGAGTCCGCCCTCGTCCCAGTTATCACTGCGCGCCAACAACGCGCCTTTCTGATTCCGCAAAACGAGCAACGGATCCTCGATCGCGTCACCTACTCCCAATGCTTTGATCGCTGGTCCACTCGCTCGAATCAACACGCGGCGGGTTTGATTTCCGGCGACGACGAAACCCGAAATGAGCAAGCCATCACCCAATTCCACCCGTGCGCGCGTCGACAAATTGAGCAGCCGGGAAACACCGCTCATTTCGTAAACTTCCATAACCACCATCCCGCCCGCACTCCCCACTCCCGTCACTTGAGCGGTGTAGCTCCCTGGCGACAACGTGATGCGAAGGGCCGCGTCGAGACTGTTTTCCGGCAAAGCCGAAGCACCGATTTGGGCAAACGAATCCCGCAGTGAAGTGGTCCACTGCTCGTTACTGCCCAATGATTGACCACCCGAGGCGAAGACTTCCAACCGCGGATGTCCGAGCGCGTTCGTGACGCCGGCGGTTGTGAGCGTGGGGCCGATCGCGCGGATAAGAATATCCTTCGGCTCATTTCCTCCGATCACGAAACCCGCGACAAGCATCGTCGCATTTGCATCTAAGATAGATCGCGACGAGAGGTTAGCCAACCGCGCATCAGCCCCGATCAACGGAGCGACACCTACAAAAATGAATACGGTGCAGCACGCCGCAAAAATCGAACGCATCCTCACCTGTCTCCCCGGAGAGCCGAGCGTTCCCCCGAAATTCCTCCATCGGGAAATCGGGGATTCTTGTAGACGGGCCTGTTGTCGTTACGTAACGCCGCGAAGCACGTGCCCGAACGTAGCGGCAGGCCTCCGTGCCTGCTGTTCGGAGATGGAAGTTGGAAGATCGGAGATCGAAACTCCGAATCCCAAACTCCGATCTTCGAACTCCGAACTTCGATCATGGCAGGCACGGAGGCCTGCCGCTACGCCGAGCGCATTACGTCAACATGGTCTAATTCAGATTCGCCGTGTTCACCATAAACGGGGAACCCAGCAACGGCATTTCGCCACCGAACTCATACGAGTAGGCCGGATCTCCCGGTGGATAGACCTTGTCGTTTTTCGAATCGTAAATCGTTCCGATTCTGAAATTCAGCAGCTTCTTCCCGGCAAAATCCGTCACGCTCACGATATTGCCGCGCACCGCGACGCTCACCGCGACAGGATCGCCCATTCGAGAATCACGGATGCGACGGTGGAGCTGTCCTTGACCGTGCCACGTCACGACTTCGTCAATCGATCGCTCTCCGCGGCAGGCGACGTAAAACAAATTATTCGTGGGATCAGGTGCTCGTTGTTTGCCGGTGCTATCATTCGGAAGCAGCGGCAACCCACCGTCACCGTGACGGGCAAAAGCCATGCTCACAGGATTACGACCAACTTGCACGGTTCCGATTTCTTTTAATTCTCCGCGAATTTCCCAGGAGTTGCGTGCCATCAAGGACGACGCATCCAAAATGTGCACGGTGCCGTCGCGCGAAGCGACATACGCCTTGAAGCGATCCTTCGACCAACGATCCAGTTCCTGGCCCGCAAGCACGGCGGTGGGCTGCGTGATCGAAGTTTGCCAGATGATCTTTGGCATGATGGCCGGATTCACATCGAACGTTTGCGGAAATTCCTGCGGTGCCGCACCGCGTGCGCTGACCGTTTGCGCGAAACTCGCGGCGGAACTCAAATAGCTTTCGCGCATGTACGCGAAGAGCGGAGTCAAATCCAGGATCACCGCTTTGTTATCCTCGGTGGAACTGACAATCGCGTAACCATTCTTCGCCACGACAAACTGCCACGCACCATCGTAGATCAATTGACGTTTTCCGTTATCAGAAAGATCGATCTGGCTGAGCACGCGATTGTCTGTCGAGGACGGGCCGTTCCACAGACCATTGCTGGCCGCGGCGACGGCGTTCGGCGACGCCATGGGAAGATCGATGTAACCGAGCAACTTGAACGCCGAGAAGCTGCCTTGGTTCGGCAGGCCCATGTAAGGCCAGGTATGAAACGCCAGAAATTTCGCCTCGAGCGCAACGACCGCGAGCTGGCCCTGATGCCGGTCGGTGTCCCAGATCGTCACGAGCGCGAATTCATTGCTCGTAGTAATCGCGATCGCCCGGGGAACCTTATTCTTCGGGAACTTGAAACCTGGATACGGCCGCTCCGAGCCCGACCGGCTCGTCTGCATTCCAGCCACGGCGAACAAACCGTCCCGGTAGACCATCACCTGTTCATTTTGCTGCATGCCGTAGCCGCGGACCATCGCAACCGGCTGCATCGGAGGCACGCCGCCATTCAGCTCGGTGTAATAGGGTTCACGCGTTTGCGGATCAGAATGCTGCTTGCCGCTGGGATAATCGGGACGTGGGCTGATTGCGAAAACGCGGTTGTAGTAGGCGAACGTCTGGATGCGATCGAGCCCCGGATCGTTGATCGGATCATCCGGCAAATAGCCGACCTGACCGGTGTCCGACCAATAGTCGTTAAAGGTCCCAGGCTCACCCAATTCGTACGGATTAATTCGAATATAATAATTAGATCCGGCGGTTTTCGACTGAGGTTTAAAGAGGGTTGGCCGGTCATCAACCGCGCCAGGATTTAGCTGCGCAAACGTCGGCCCAAATCGCGCGTTGACCGCCGACCAGCTCCAACTCAGCGCCTCGGCCGAATATTTCCCCGAGCCCACCGGCGTCGAAATGCTTTCTGAACCCGACTTTGTTGCCGCTGAATTGATCGTGCCGGCGAGCGAACCGCTTGCGGACAGGCCGGCACTGGTAGCCGAAACATCGAAAACTTCGAGCAACGCGATGCCCGCGGAGTCGCTCGTACCTTTTACCTGCATCGAATAAATCCCCGGCGACAGATCGATCAGGAGCGCGGCGTCTTTGCTCCCGCTGCTGAACGGAACAGCTCCCGCAGCTTTGCTGGCAACATTGATCTCGGCCGCATAGTCGCTCGAACCCCAATCATCGTTGGTCGCGATCACGCCACTGGAATTGAACAACGAGAGAACCGGATTCGCCAAAACGTCATCCACTCCAACCGCGCTCAATGCTGGGCCGCTCGCACGCAACAACACGCGACGCCTTTCGCTGCCGGAAATGACCAGTCCCGAAATAAGAATCCCATCACCGGACTCCACACGCGCACGCGTTGACAAATTCAACAGCCGTGACGTTTCGCCCATTTCGTAGACCTCGACCAGCGCGACTCCGGTAGGGAGATTCCCCCCCGAAACCTGCACACTGTAATTGCCCGGACTCAGCGTCAGGCGCAAAGCCGCGTCGTTGCTACCTGTAGGCAGCGGAGACGCACCGACTTGAGCAAATGCCGGCGAAAGCGCCGACGCCCAATGATCGTTGCTCGCGATGACCTGTCCTTGTTGATTGAATACCTGCAGCTTGGCGTGATCGAGCGCTCCTGCGACGCCTGCTGCGGACAACGTGGGTCCCACCGCACGGACCAAAACGTCTTTGGCCGCGCTGCCTCCGATCACAAATCCGGCGATCATCATGTTCGCGCCCGTCCCCACCACGCCGCGCGAAGAAAGATTGACCAATCTCGACTCCGCCGCCGCTGAGTAGAAAGGCCCACTGACCGTTGCTAAAATTGTGACGCACCAAATCGCCGCTCGCCCGAAATTAAATCTCATGTCGTGTCCAAAATCCCTGCTGTTTATTTTCAAGCGTCCACCGAAGAGCAGACGCCACTTCAGGGTTCGGCCGGATCTCTCACGGCTTGATGCGAATTGGGGGCATTTACCCGGTTTTCACCGAATGATTCACACCGCTGACCGGCACTTACGACCTACTCGAATGCCGGATTGGTTTTCCCGTTCGTGGGACGCCATCGTTTCGCTATTGAGCACAATTGTACTCCGCTTGAAATCGGATGATTTATAATCCACTACGTTTCAAACAGTAGCGCAAACACGCGAATCGTGGCACAGAGCGTGCAAACCAAGCCTTCTCCGCCCATGAAACCCTACGTATTGATCATCTTGCTCGCTCTTCTCCCGGCTCTCGTGCGGTTCGACACTCAAGCCAACAGCGAGGACAAGAACACGCCTCCTACATCGTCGAAAATTTATCCCGGGGAGAAACCCCGCGAAGCCGCGACGCCGTTGGACAAACCTGCATCAGCCCAAAAAACCACCACCCAAACCTGCGTAGGTGAACCGCGCGAAATGATTCCCTCGCGTTACGCGGCGTGGTTTATGTAAGAGCTTTTCTTCGACTCATGATCCATCTCCATAACGTTAGTCGCGTCTATCCACTCAAAGGCGGCCCCTTCTACGCTCTCCGCGACATCAATCTGGAAATCGGAGAAGGGGATTTTCTGTCGATCATGGGGCCTTCCGGATCGGGTAAATCAACGCTGCTCCATCTCCTGGGCCTCCACGACAGTGCGTGGACCGGAGAATATTTTCTCGCCGGCGAACCGGTGCATGCCCTCGACAAAAAGAAGCGTTTCGATCTGCAGAAAAAGCACATCGGATTTGTTTTTCAGAGCTACCATCTCCTCGACGACCTCACCGTTTACGAGAATCTCGAGATTCCGCTGTCCTACCGCGACACGCCAAAGAAAGACCGCGACAGCATCGTGTGTGACGCGCTGGACCGTTTTCATATCGTCGGAAAAAAAGACCTTTATCCGAATCAGCTTTCAGGCGGTCAGCAGCAACTCGTGGGCATCGCGCGCGCGCTCGTCGCCAAGCCCGGTCTGATCCTCGCCGATGAGCCAACGGGAAATCTCCACTCGGATCAGGGCCGCGAAATCATGCAGCTCTTCAAGAAACTCAATCAGGAAGATGGCGTAACCATTGTTCAGGTCACCCACTCCGAGGAAAACGCATCCTATGGAACCCGCATCGTGCGTCTCGCCGACGGCATGATGCTGAAGTGAGTCCGCGCGGTCCGGTTGAAAAGTACCGGAATCTTCCGTCGCAGAAAAGTCGATACTACGCCGGTCGTTTTTCGAGCAACAAGTGATCCTCAGTCAGCCCGACGAGGCCATCGCTTCTTTTTTTTTCATGGGTACGCAAAGAAACCGTACCCTCCAGACGCGCCATGATTCCGCGAACCGCCGACTTGCACAATTGAATGAGACTCTCCTCTGCGACCGTGAGCTGATGATCGAGTGCGTGAGTGATACCCCACTGACGATGAAGCCGGTGCACACCGAGCGGCAACGAGACCAGTGCACCATTTTCCAATTCGTTTTGCACGAACCATGGCGCCATCACGCCCACTGCTTTTCCGGTCAGCGCCATCTGTTTGATTGATTCCAGACTTCCCAGTTCGATTGCTGTCACCGGTGAAATCCCCTCCGCGCGATAATAGTCGGCGAGCAGTTCCGGAGTCTGACTCATGCTCGGATACACGATCAAGGGAGGATCAACCAAATCCGCCGCAGTTATCCGGTTCCGGTTCGCCCACGGATGATGCGGCGAAAAGACAAATTTCAGTTCGTCTTCGAACAGCGGTACAAATTGAAACTCGCGCGACTTCAGCGGGCGCAACGTGAACGCCATTTCCAGCGCACCCACCCGCAGCATATCAAGATGCCGGGCGAAGTCCCCGCCTTCACAAACCACCATTGTGTTGGGAAATTTCTGCTCAAACTGCGGCAGCACTGCGGGCAAAATAAATTGACGCGCCCGCGTACTAACGCCCAGGCGCAACCGCCGCCGCACCGGACCTTTCTCCACCGCGATGACACCTCGGGCGGCTTCCATCTCTGCCAGAATTTTTTGCGCGTAGGGCAGAAATTGACGACCATTGGGCGTCAACGTGACACCCCGCCCGGTACGTTCGAACAATGCGCATTCCAGCTCGTTCTCCAGCGCCTTGATCGCATGGCTCACGGCGCTCTGCGTCAAAAAAAGTTCCTTGCCCGCCAGGGTGAAGCTGCCCGTGCGGGCCAGAACCACCACTGCCAGAAGTTGACGACTATCCACGATTGCTCTCATACGGGCGCAGAGTTTGGTATCCGAATTATGGGTGCCGAGTGCGCGATCGCGGGGAGTAAGGTGAAAGAGAGAGGGGAATGGGGTTGATGCGGCTTGTGCTCACCGGGCTGCGAGGCGCGTCCGGGTGGCCAGGGTTAACTGCTGCTGAAACACTTTCAAATGCTGCTGAATCGCGGCCAGTTCCTTGGGACTGGGCTCGCGCGAATGAGCTTTCGGCAGTGCTCCAAATTTCGTGAGGCAGAATGCCAGCACACGACACGCATCTGCTTCCGAAAGATTTCCCCCATCGAGAAACAAGCCGTGGGGCGCAGGCAACACCTCGCCACGAGGCGCCAGCTTCACGACTGGAATTCCCGCCAAAACAGCCTGACGGAGCGCTTCCTCGGTCTCACAGCTGAGGAGGCCGCGCCGATTGCCCACACCGACCAATCCGCCTTTGACGGCTTGTGCCTGTACGCGCGCAATCTCCATCAAAGCGACGAGTTCCGCCGCACCATCCCGCGCCGCGTCTGCCTGGGCCAGCGTCACCGGTACCGCTCTGACGATGCCCACCGCCGGCTCCTGATTGCTCGTTTCCGCGGCTTGCGAAATCGATGTCCCTATGAACGCCAAGGCCAAGATCCACCAACCCACTGCGGATGTTCGACGTGATGCCATGGAACAGAGGCATAGCAATCGATGTGCCGCGTTTCCGACGCTGGTAGATTATGAATTATTTTCGTGGCACATCCCGCAGATAACTTTCAACAAAAAAAATCGGCTCCTTGAGAGGAGCCGATTTGAAACTGCTGCCGATCAAAGATCGGTTCGACGTTACATTCTGGGCTGCGCCTCGAGGAGCACCGCATGGAGCTGCTCACGTACCGCCTCGGGCTGACGCGCGAGTTGGGTTTGGCAAATTTCGTAAACCCGGCGATGCGCTGTGGCATTTTGCGCCAGTGCATACCGTGCGCGGCTGCTGAGACCGGGTTCACCTGAGCCTAGCGCTGCCAGCACATTCAAAATATGTTGCTGCTCACCCGTGGCGAGGAACGCGCCCCATTGCAGGTTGAGCGACGACTCCGACAAAACTGGAGTGTCGCGGATTGCGACCGGCGGTTGCGCCGCGAGCTGATTGATCTCAGCGCGAATCTCCGGACTGCTCCGACGCGCCAAGTTCCGCAGGCGATCCCCACCACCAGGTAAACCTGAATACCAATACGCCGCCGCCATCAGCCGCTGATCAGCAGCTGGCAAATAGCGGAATTCCGTCATCCAGGTTTCAACGCGGTCAGGATTTTTTGCGAACACACTCGCGAAGAATCCAATCGAAGACGCGCGGTGATCAGCTTGGTCAAAGTAGCCTTCCTGGCTGAGAGCGAACACCGCCTGAACGACTTGGTCCGGCTGCGGTGCTTCATAGTAGTGCGACATCCATTGCGACCAGTCGCGTGCAGGTGCAGCGACAGCCACTCCGATGGCGAGCAGGAAGAGCAAAACGCCCTTCACCGCGGAATTTGATTTTGTTTGGGTAGACATGGGGATGAATAAACAAGCGTTGAAATGTCTCCACAGGGTAGAGGGAGACCGGACGCAATTAACCTAACACCAGTTCACCGAACGTAAACCCTCAGCCCGATGAAATGTATTCATGCCGCTTGTATGGGCCTGCGGCGTTTTCGAGTTTGTTTCGCCAGCGTATCCAAACCGGTGATCCATCAATCGTGGGAAACATTTCGGCCTCTCTCATGATCATTGTTCGCCCTTTGCAGGCACTGAAAACGCGCACCAACTCGCTGGAACGAGCAAGCCGCTGTCTCCTGGCGTGCATCCGCTTCGCCCTGAGCGACGTCAGCTGAGCCGAATACGAACCGCCGAGTCATTTCCCGAATTTGGGAAACGATCGTTCCGCAGCCGGACACCCTCCCTCCGGCCCCGAGTTCGCGAGACATTTTAAGCCCCACGGCCAAAGCAGATTATAACAGTCCGTTGATGATGGCATGCCCCTTGCAAACATTCGTTCGTGCTCGCTACCCAGCCAAACTCAACCCTCCCAATTCGGCTATTTCGTCTCACCCTTTTCGCCTTGTTAGCGATCGCTGCAACCGCCCGAGGGGACGTCACGCTCACGCTCGACGATGCTGTTCGCCTCGCGCTGGAAAAAAATCCGCAAATCAAAGTCGAGGCATTCGGCCGCTCCATCGCACGCGCCGATCTGCTGACCGCCCTCGGCCATTTCGATCCGGCGCTTACGTTTCGCCGAAGCTACCGTGAAGATAGCTCGCTCGCCTCTTCCAACGTGATCGTCGCCGACCTCATCAAAACCGACGACTACAGCCTGGCATTTGAAGGCACGACGCCGTGGGGCATGAACTACAGCCTCGGCGGCAGCGCGCAAAATCAACGCTATCCGCAAAATGGTTACACGGACAGCTTCGCCACGTTCGGCGGCATCACCATCACTCAACCGCTGCTGAAGGGCTTCGGGTTCGGTCCAAACCTTTTGGGCGTTCGCATCGCGAAAGCGGATCGCGGCATCGCCGACTGGCAGTTTCGACAGACCGCGATGAACCTCGTGACGAATGTGATCACCGCGTACAGCGATGTCACCTACGCCCAGCAACTCCTGCGCATCGCGCAACGCTCACACGATCTCGCGGCGGGCCTGCTCGATGAAAACGAAAAGCGTTTCAAGGTTGGAAGCATTTCCGAAAGCGACGTCACGCAAGCTCGTGCGCGCACCGCCACGCGCGACGAATTCATTCTCGTTGCCCGCCAAGCCGTCCGCGACGCCGTCAATCGCCTCCGCCAGCTCATCGGCGAAACCGCTTTTCCAGTCGACCCCGAGGCGCTCGTGATCGAACCCACGGATATTCCCGACGAAGTCGCGGTGAACCCGGCGGAAGATCTCAAGAAAGCCCTCAATGATCGCCCCGACTACCAAGCCGCCCGACTTGGCCTCGTGAAGCGCCGCGCGAATGCATCTGCTGCGCGCAATCAGCTCCTGCCGCAGGTCGATTTTGTCGGCAGCTACGGATACAATGGCCTTGATCGGAATTTCTCAGTGAGTCGCCAGATGGTGTCGAACCACGAAAACCGTTCCTACTCCGCCGGCGTGGTGGTCAGCGTGCCGCTCACCTTCGCCGAAGGCCGCGGGCGGGCAAGATCAGCCAAGCTCCAACTTCGTCAATCGGAAGCTGACTTGGTTCGTCTCGAGCAAGACATCGCGGTGAGCATTGCGAGCGCCGCGGGCCAGATCGAAACCACGCGTCAGCGCGTCGCCGCGAATCGCGCCGCCTACGATCTCGCCAAACAGGCACTCGACGGAGAGTTGAAAAAACTTCGCGCGGGCAGCAGCAGCACGTTCGTCGTCCTCAACCTTCAGGGCGAACTCATCTCGGCGGAGAACAGCCTTCAAAACGCTCTCGCCGACGAACGCCGCGCCCACGCCATCTACGATCGAGAAATCGGCCGCACGCTCGCTGTGCATCACGTGACGCTCGATAAAGAATAATTCGAGCCGGTCGACTGGGTAGCGGCAGCGCCTCCGTGCCTACCGGGATCGGAGATCGAAGATCGGTGTTCGGTGTTCGAAACTCGGCCGACGGAGGGACGACCTCCGTGTCGTCCGATTTCCGAATTCCGATCTCCGAACTCCGATCTCCGATCGCGATCTCCGAACTCCGATCTTCGGAACAGCAGGCACGGAGGCCTGCCGCTACCCGGATCCTCGGTGGTCCTCGGCGCTGCGAAAACCAAACGCCCCGGCAGCGACGCGATTTGCGAACCTCAGAATTTCAAGTTTACAAGCGTTAAGGACCTCCTAGCTTCACCGCTTCACATCGCCCGGGTGGCGGAATTGGCAGACGCAGTAGACTCAAAATCTACCGACGCAAGTCTTGTGGGTTCGACCCCCACCCCGGGCACCAAACTCCCCCTCGCCTCTGAGCGAAACTGGAGTTGTCGAACGAAATTCGAGCCTGTTTTTTTCCCGTCCATAGCAACACGCGTTTTGCAGCCGAGGCTGCATCGAAATGGATGTCTACGCTCCGTCGCAGCTTGGTTCAACGTGAACGGCGCTGACAGAGCAGCGCCCTCCAGCAGACCACTCGCCGGCAGATGCCAGGATGATGCTAGGATGGTGCTAGGATGGTGCAAGGATGAACGAACGCACCACGACTGCAGCACGAGTCATCGTGTCGGTCTTTCCGCATGCCATGGTGCGGCTACGGACCCCGGATGGCGTAGTCTTCAGGTGAGCCGCGCGCGGGCGAGCGTTCGGTGAACCCTTTCGAACTACGAGCGATGTTGGGCGGAGAAGGCGCATGCGAATTACGGCCTGAGCCCGTGCGTTGCTGGCTCTGACGAGTTAGGCGGAGTTCGGATTTCAACTTTCAAAATCGTGCCATCCACGTAACTCAAACGTGCATAGGCTCCCGGCTTGAGCGCGCCGCCGTGTGAAATCGTCTTCGTGTAGCTGGGACTGACGGTGAAGAAATTCACTTCAAACTCTCTGCCTCCAACAACAACGACATCTCCCTTAGAGTGGCCGGAGGCTGGCTGCTGATGTTTCACTTCGACCACGCCTTCTACCACATCGAATTGGTTCCCGTGATAACGCGCCAACAAACCATTCTTCGCGCTCTCGATGGAAACGAAAACAGGAACATGGAATGCTAACCAAAGAAGTCCCCATACGGTCAGGAAAATAGGGCCGATCCAATCCTTTCGCGATCGTTCCTTCTTTGTGAGGCACCTGAAGAGGCCGATGGCGCCACTCGCAAGCGCACCAACGCCGATGGCGATTCGAAAGAAGGACTCGGTGCGAATCCCATTCACGTCGCCAGATATCTCGAAGATAGTAGTGAACGAATCCATCCTTCTTCACCTCAACGATCCAGGTCACCCACGCGATGAGCGACTCTCGAAAACAGAAAAGGGCCGACTCATCGCGTTGTGCCGTAGGACGAGTTCGGCTCAGCGTTCAGTGATGTCCGCCATGACCTCCGGCATCAAAGCTGCCAGAATCGTGACATCCATGATGGCCTCCGGAATCGTGGTGGTGGTGGTGGTGGTGATAGCTAGCGTCGTGGCCGGACAAACAATCTCCTTGCTGGCCTTGGCTTAGGTCGATTCCGACGGTGGGATTCGAATTGTGCGGAATTCCCGGCATCCACGATGCGCCGTTTTCACTTTCATTCGAAGTCTCGGCCACCTCTGCAAACCACCGCCGAAGCATAAGCACCGACGTAATCAAGCCTGCGACGAAAATAACGCAGGCGATAATTGGAATCCACGTCATTTAGTAGTCCTCTTTTTTGACGAACGTTACCGCGACCTTGGCTGCCGCGACTCGTGGCTCTGCACGAGGCGTGACGGACACACATATTGGCTCTGAAGACAGAGTCACGCATTTCTGATTCTCGCCTTGCATTCCCCAATGAAACTCGGGAGGTCGCCTTCGAAAAGCGGCCTCTTTTTCGAGATGACGTGCGCGCCATTGTCACTGACGTAAACAAAAAAGAAGCCTCGCGACTCTTTAATGCCACGCATCCCGGCCCATGTATTCATTGATCGATTAAATGCAGTGCTCTCTTCCAATCCTTCATCAGTCAGAGTTAATCGGTGCTCTCCTACCGATCCCTTTCCTTTTCCGAGGACAACACTCAGTGCCGCGACGGACATCCCACTTATAGCGCCGACACCAAGCGCGAAGAAAAGATAGAGGAGCGTGTAGATTATCCGAAAGGTAACCGACTTGTCGCTGACCCCGGAATACGTGAAACTCGAATAGATAATGAACAGCGTCAATACGGCCACGCTGTACCAGAGTGCTCGGTTGTATCGCAACATGTGCCACTGAGCTCTTATCAAATCCCAACGCGTAATACTGTAGCGAATCGTCATTTTTGGTTGGGCCGTTTTTCCGGAATACGCGTCACCTGGGATTCAAGGCGAAACCACTCTCGATCGCGCTTAAAATTGAGGACCAAACGAGCGCCTTCGATCGCGCCATCACACTCAGTCGGCTCGATCGAGGCAATGCCACGGAAACCTGACGCTCTAAATAGTAGGTCGCGCGAGTAATCTTTCGAGCCCGACACGCCATGCTCAATCGCAATTTCAATCTCCTCAAAAACCTCGTTCGAATCCAAGCGCGCAGAGACGATAACCATCGATCGATCGTCACCCGGCGTCGAACTCTGAACGGGCTTCTCGTCGCTCACCAACTTCACGCGGTGCAACACCGCACGTCGCCCCAATTGCATCGACCCAATCAATATCACGTCGGACTTTAGAATGTGGTCGTCCCTGAAGTTCACGCGAAATTCTTCGGCGTCTCCAGTCAGGTACGAATCCTGACCGCCCTCGCAAATCCAATTCTGATGGGCGCAACCGAAAAGCAATACTGTCAAGAAGAGCGCCGCGAATGTCTTCATTTGCTCAGACGTTCAATATGAGCCACGGCCGTTGCGGCCGTTGGCTCTGACGACTGTTTAGCCTCCTTCTTTTTCAAGCGGTGATAAGCGAGCGTTCCACGGACGCCTTGGACGTAAAAATACAAAAACAACGCACCAGTGATAATCGAAAAGAAATTCAGTCCGCGCGACACTTGGACGTATTTGGTGAAGGCAAAATATAAGAGCATCAATATCGCGCTCGTGCGGCTCTTGAAAAAAAGACCGATGGTGAATCCCGCCAATAGTGCGACATCAATAAACGTCCAAGCCGAGAAGTCGATGGTTGCGAAATTGAGGCTGCCCCGCGACAAAGCCAGCAAGGTGACGAGCAACGTCAACAAGGTGGAAATGATTCCACACACAAATGCTGCGCGTATGGCGGAAATCGCATTTTCCATTTTCATTTTAAAGGCTAGATCAACGTTACAGGTGAGCCACGACGCCAACTGGCGCGACTCGTGGCTCTGCACGAGGCGTGACCGATGTCGTCGTGGGCTCTGACGACTGTTGGTCCGGCTTTTTCATTTATCCAGCTTAGCAAGGTCGTCCTCAAACTTATCCTGAACCTCCGCATTCAGTCGCTTCTTTCGCTCCGCCGCTGTCTCGGTATTACTGATGTCCGCTGGAACCGAAGCTCGCGCCTGCCGGTAAGCTTCCTTTCTCGACATCTCCGGATGCTCGCGAATCAACCGCTGCGTCGCTTCGTTAACCCGCACTTCGTACAGCCCCGACTCCTTCGCTCCTCCAATGGCCGCTGCACGCTTTCCGTCGTCACGGTGCGACACGTCACCGGCGACGCATCCGCACAGCCAAAGCGGCACCGCTAACAGCGCCACTGCAAACATATCACGAGCCATAGGTCGGAGGATCATAAATTTTGCCAACGTTCCAAGGTGAGCCATGCGAGTGGCTGGCGCGACTGGTGGCTCTGCACGAGGCGTGACAGACATACGCAGTGGTTCTGACGAGTTCGACACTTTCATGGCTTTCCGGGACCGAGTGCGGTTTCCAGAATTGAGTGAAACCGTTCGAAGTCTGCATTCGATGAGAACCATCTCCTCGCGAAAATGTGGTACAACGCATCTGAGTGAAAGAGAAGAACCATGTCCGAGTTCTTCTTCCACTTATGCAGCTCAACAAGTGGCAAAGTGACGTCTCCACGCTCGGAAGTAAGTCGCACCGCGTCTGCGCGAATTTCCGCGTTGAACTCTTTTGGGCCCTTCTGCTGAAGGTACAGCTTCTTAACGCGCGCCGGTAACCACACGAAGTAAAGCGCCGCGAAATAAGGGCCGAGAAACAGTACCAACCAATTCGAAAACTCGGCAGTCCCGGACGAGATCCAAGCCCAGGTCATCGTCACAGCAAATACGACGTAGACAATCGCGACAGTCCACATAGCCATGCGCAACCATGGTCGTGGGCGATGCGCGAGACGATGCGCTTTCACGTAGTCGTCGAGGGTAACTTGGCAGTTGATCGTCATACTTCGCCTAACAGTCTATTATACGGCGACGACAGTGCAGCATAACAATGTTATGGATACACGCGTAAGTATGGATTTCGTGGTCACTTGTGGATGCAAGATCATTAGTGATTTCAAATGAATTGGGTTCAAGGAGCTAATCACCACTGCGCGAATTTCGTGCAAAGGCGCGGCCACGAAAATGCGTAAAAAAACGTAGTCAGCGCCCTTCGGTCCGCGCTTGAACGCGCCAGTTTATCCGAATGGGCGACACGCACCCCGCGCCGTACAACCGCTCAGCGCCAAGCTCAACCGCCGATCGGATCAAGAACGTTGAGGCCTATATTCTCATCGGCGAGA